>DYOP01000001.1:32215-110805 GCA_020720425.1 Bdellovibrio sp.
TGCCCAGATCACTTTGAGAGGGCACTCTTTTTATCCTTGAGGCACGGCCATCCATTCACATGAGGCCTCAAGGATAAAAAGAGTGCCCTCTCAAAGTGATCTCCCCCAAATTTTCAGCTGGATAGGAGGCAGGATTATGGGGTATTTAAATTTGTAGAATTGATAATTGGCTAATCCCAGCAATTGGCCAGGTGTCTATTTTTCAGTGTCTACGGCATAACATTCAAATATCAAACTTAGATGGGCTGTTCACAATAAAAAGTGGTTACTCATCTGGATATCCAAAAATAGATAGGGAAACAATGTTCCACGTGGAACAAGACGATAAGCCAGTCGAGTCTAGCTAAAATTCGTAAGAGGTGGCGTTATAAAAACGAATATATGAAATTTCAAAGCTTAAAACAAAATAGGCTGTAAAAAATGGATAAAATAACTCACTAGCGTTACCCCACCCAATTACAAGGAAAGGGGTGGCTATAAGAAAAATAAACGACGGTGCAAAACTCAAGTCTGCACCCCCCTGCTAAAAATTACGGGGAGATCACCTCGGGTTGAGGGATTCCCTTTATCCTTGAGGGGCCTCATGCGCATGGATAGCCCACGCGCATGCCGAGGCCATGGGTGGCCGTGCCTCAAGGATAAAGGGAATCCCTCAACCCGAGGTGATCGGCACTAAGCATTTTTCAGCAACGACTACTAAAACAAGGAGATCATTTAAAGAATATACAAATGATGGATATCTATAAAAATGATTCATAAAAGTTGTGGATGAATATTTAATGTTGAATGTCTAATTTCTAATTTCTAATTTCTAATTTTTAATTAAAAATAATAACAATTACCATTACCAATGCCGTTAAAAATGCAAAAAAAGGATATAAACAACTAATCAGACTTAGCGGTTCTTGTGGTTTTAACGATAGAAAATTTAACTTCACCAATAGGGAGCTTATAGTCAGCAACATGCTCAGGAAGCCAATAAGAACAAAGCTGGATAGGGATATCAGCAACTTCTTTAGGCCACTCTTCAGATTTCATATGAAAATAGACAGCTTTGGGTTTAAACACTTTACGCGTAACTAAAATGCTTTTTGATAAATTTGCAAACCCCCTCGATACAGCAAATTCAATAGAGGCATCTGGCAGCTTTTCAATAGGGGTTGCAACAGCTTGAACATTTTTAAGACCCAAAGCATGAATAGCGGATTTTAAAAATTCAACTTTGCGAATATCGACATCAATCAACTGTACATTGACATCAGGATATAAAATACCAAAAATAATTCCAGGAAATCCGTTACCAGAGCCAATATCATATAAAAGACCCTTAACCCCTGCCTTTTCATATAATATACGGCTGGCTAAAATTGAGTCTGCAAAATGAATAACATCCGCTACAGGCAAGGTCCTAGGGCTAATTAAATTGAGCGTTTGATTATACTTAACAATAAGGTCAAAAAACTTATGCAAACTCTCGAGCGTTACTTTATCTGTTTTTGAAAACCACTCAGGAATTCTCCACGGTAACACTTGATTGGTTGATTTTGGATCGACGGGTTGACTCATTTAAGCCTGCTCTTTCTTTTAGCTTTAAATATACCAAAATAGATTGAATAGCAGAAGGATTAACTCCGCTTACACGCTGGGCCTGCCCAATGGTCCTGGGTTTAACTTTAGAAAGCTTTTCGACTTCCTCAATTGATAAGCCCTTAATAAGCGAATAATCCAAATCAGGCGGTAACAAGTGCTTTTCTAATTTTTGAGTTTGCTCGATTAACTCAAGTTGCTTTTTAATATAACCTGAGTACTTAACTTCAATTTCAACAGCCTCACAAACTTCAGGAGGAGGCAAATGGGGCAAACCAATATCAAATAAAAAATTACAATTAACCTCAGGGCGCCGAAGCATCTCTTCGAATGTAATAGATTTACTTAAAACAGTTGTGCCTTTTGAAGACAAGATATCTTGAAGTTGAGCCGTTGGATAAAGTCGTTTAGATTTTAACAAAGATAAAAATTCAACCCTCTCCGAATCAAAACGAGATAAAATATCAAGGTGCTTAGGGGGCAAAATCCCAATATCTTGAGTTAATCTAAATAGTCTATCAAGGGTATTATCTTCACGCAAAACCAAACGATGCTCCGCTCGAGAAGTTAGCATACGATAGGGCTCACTTGTCCCTTTGGTAACTAAATCATCAATCAAAACCCCTATATAAGCTTGATCTCGTCCTAATACAATTTGATCTCTTTCTGAAATTTTGAAAGCCGCATTGACACCCGCCATAAACCCTTGTGCTGCGGCCTCTTCATACCCACTCGTACCATTAATTTGACCCGCCAAAAAAAGATTTTGCAAAGGGCGAGTTTCAAGGGTGTGGTAAATCTGAGTGGGTAACACAAAATCATACTCAACCGCGTACCCATAGCGAAGAACCTTTACATTTTCAAGCCCTTCAATGGTTTTTAAAAACTGCATCTGAACATCTTCAGGTAAAGAGGTCGAAATGCCCTGTAAGTAAATTGAATTCGTATCTAGCCCTTCGGGCTCTAAAAAGGTTTGGTGACTTGTTCTATCTGCAAACTTAACAATTTTATCTTCGATACTCGGACAATAACGAGGCCCCACGCCCTCAATAACCCCGCCATATAAAGGAGATTTATGTAAATTCGATCTAATAATATCATGAGTAACCTCAGAGGTGCGACTCAGGTAACATGCCACCTGGCTTAATTGAGGGGCCTTTGGCGATCTGTAACTAAATGGATAAAAATTAGAGTCTCCCCACTGAGGTATTAATTTATCCCAATTAATTGAATTTTTATCAAGCCTTGCCGGCGTGCCGGTTTTAAGTCTTTGCACCTGAAAACCAAAATCTTTTAATTGATCAGATAAGCCAATGCTGGCACTATCGCCCACTCGGCCACCCGCTATTTGATTAAAACCAATATGCATAACCGCGTTTAAAAAAGTTCCTGTGGTCACAATAACAGCTTTAGCCCTAATAGATGAGCCATCAGATAAGGTAACACCATTAACTATATTACCTTGTTCTATAATAACTGATTTAACCTCTTGCTCTAAAAGTGACAAATTGGGTTCTGAGCGTAGTAACTCAGTCATATACGAAATATATTTAGCCTTATCAGACTGCATTCGAGTGCCCCTGACCGCAGGCCCTTTACTTAAATTTAAACGCTTATACTGAATGCAGGTTGCATCAGCAGCCAGGCCCATTTGCCCACCTAATACATCAAGCTCTCTAACCATATGCCCTTTTGCTAAACCGCCGATTGAAGGGTTGCATGACATGTAGCCAATGCGTGAGATATTAGATGTTACCATGAGGGTTTTAAGACCAAGTCTCGCCGTTGCTAAACAAGCCTCGATCCCCGCGTGACCTGCGCCAACAACAATGACATCATAATTAAACATAAACTACCTTTTATTTACCAATACAAAAATCCGAAAAAATCTGATCCAAAATGTCATCATCAAAGTGATGCCCAATGACCTTTTGTATAGCCAAATAAGCTTGCCTTAATGTCATCGAAACAAGTTCATGTCCCATTCCCGTTTCTAGCTCAAATATGGCTTGATTAATGCTTTTTCGGGCCATTAAAATTTGTTCAAACTGACGACTGTGTAACAAAAGAGAGTGGTCCTTGTCGAGCTTTTCTGAGTAAAAATGCTTTAATGTACTAAAAATTACAGATTTAGCTTTTGCTGGCTCCAAGTGTGAAATCCAAAAACATAAACGTAAATCAAGCTTATAACGATTTATAAACTGCTCAAGCAGAATCTGCTGATCATAATCTTTAACCAGATCACTTTTAGTAAAAATAACGGCCCACTTTTTTTGTTTTAAATCTAAAACCGATTGTAAAGTTAAAATTTGCTGATCAAATGGCAAAGTGCCGTCTAAAATCAAAAAAACAAGATCAGAATCTTCAAAAGCCTTAATTGATTTATTTATACCTAATCGCTCAATCTGATCATGAGCCTCATGAATACCCGCCGTGTCTAAAAAATTAAACTTGATACCATCAACAAAAACCGTTTGCTCTATAATGTCCCGAGTTGTTCCCGCAATCGAAGTAACAATTGCACGATCTTGATTAGCTAATATGTTAAGTAATGTTGATTTACCCGCATTAGGTAGCCCTATCAGGGGAACAAAAAAGCCCTGCTTCAATAGCTCCCCTGAGTTAAAGTATTGCTCGACCTGCTCAATGCTATCTAAAATAGATTTAAGCTGAGCTAAGAGAAAATCATTCGAAGAAAGCTCAATCCCTTCGGTTGAAAAATCAATACCCGCCTCAATTTGACCCAATACACGAATAATGGATTGCTCAAGCTTGATAAACTGATTAGAAAACTCGCCTTTTAAATGTCTATAGCTTTGAATAGCCTGTTCTGCAGACTCAGAATGAATTAATCCTAAAACCCCCTGGGCCTGAACTAAATCTAACCGCCCACTCATAACCGAGCGAAAACTAAACTCGCCTGGCTCAGCCATTCTTGCGCCTAATAAAATTAATTCTTTAATTAAAAGATCTACAATCGACATAGATCCATGCACCGAAAACTCGAGGGTCTCTTCGTTTGTATAAGACTTTTGAGGGGCAAAGTAAGTAACAATGCCCTCGTCAAAATAACAATTATTTAATTTAGAAAAAAATTTGGTAAAATAGACCCTATGGGATTCAATCGGCCCCGTAAGCTGAGGGGCCAGCGATTTTAAAAAAAGTCCGACCCCATGACCAGTAGCCCTAACAACAGCTAAAGCACTTTGACCGGGAGGCGTTGAAAGAGCACAAATAATATCTCCTTCTTTAAATTTAATCATAAAAGATTACTCAGCAGAAGAATCAAAATCTCCCTCGTTATCTGCCATAGGAGTAGAGGCCAAATAAATTTTAATTTTTTTGAAGTTACCCTCACCTACTGAACGAGTTTTAATTCTGAGATCCTCAGATAAATGCCTATGAATAATTTTTCTATCTTTAGGTGGTAACGCCCGACAGTAAACAGGTCGTTTTTTATTAATAACAGAATCCCTTAACTTTTCTGCCAAATCAATCAGCTCTCGCTCATTGGCCTCCGAAAAGCCAGCCGCATCGACCAAAATTTGAGTCTTATCATCGGGCCAACGATTTAAAACAACTCTTTTTAAGAAAATCGAAATGGCTTCTAAAACTTGACCTTCTTTTTGACATAAAAACTCATCGTCATTACCATGAAGTTCAACTTGAACTAAAGATTCGCCTTCTTGATTGGCACCTTCGGTAACGGTAGCTTCTACATCAAATCCAGCCACCTCAATAAGAGAGCCAATGGCCTGTTCGACAAGCCCTCGGGGATCTTGAGGGTCTTTGTTTCCACCACCAAAAAGTTTTTTAAAAAAATTCATATCCCTACCTCCTAAGATGCATGCTTTTCATGCATAAAAAATTGCTGTTGTAGAACTCCAAAAAGGGTGCTGATAAAAATATAAAGCGTTAAGCCCGAAGGCAATGAAAGGGTAAACAAAGTAAATACAATAGGCATCCACTGTAATATTTTAGCTTGCTGTGGGTCCATAGTTGTTGGTGTCAATTTTTGTTGAACAAACATGGTAACTCCCATAAGAGCCGGTAACACATAAAAAGGATCTTTGGCTGATAAATCCGTTATCCAACCAAAAAAGGGAGCTTGATAGAGTTCAATAGATTGACCTAGCACTTGATAGAGCGCAAAAAAGATCGGCATCTGCAAAAGCATAGGTAAGCATCCACCCAAGGGATTTACTTTTTCATTTTTCATAATGCTCATGGTTTCTTTATTTAACGCCATGGGGTCTTCTTTATATTTTTCTCGGGCCGCCTGTAAAAGCGGCTGAATCTTTTGCATACGTTTCATCGATTTATATGACATAATATTAAAAGGTGCCACCAACAAACGAACTAAAAAAGTTAATATAATAATAGATAGGCCCCAATTGCTGGCATAGTTCTGAATAAATTTTAAAAGCTTTAGCAACACATGTCCAATTGAACTAAAAAAACCAAAATTAACAACTTTTACAAACTCAGCATCTGCATTATTTAATAGTTCAAAAGATTTTGAACCAATAAACCCTTTCTGGGTAACACTTTGAATGTTACCCGTATTGGGAAAGTTATAATTAATAAATGATTTTAAATATCCATTTTCTAGTTTAATACTAGCCTCAGGCGCGAGTTGTGACTGATCAATTATAGCTAAAGTAAAATATTGAGTCGAAAGAGCTAGCAACTTGGCCCTTGCCATAGACTGATTGGTATCAACTTTTGCAACGACGTAATCTGTTTCGTCGGCATTTGATATAACAAACTCTTGAATATCAAGATTAGGAACTAAAAAAGAACTCCCCGTTGACTCTTTAAATTTTTTGTCAATATTTATAAAAAAGCCGGTAAACTGGGGGCCCTTATTTTCTATTCGAACCACTGATTTAAATGCGCCTGTCGAGCTATCAAAGTCCATTTGACGAATAATTTTTGTGCCATCTAATAAAGTTGTCGTTCCTATAAAAGAAAGCTCAGAAACTTTTTGAACAATAAAACTCATAGGCTGAACACTTTTAAATTCATAGAGGGCAAAGACCAGTTCATCTGAAATAAAATTCACCTTCTGACCTGACCTGTCATTAATTGTATGAGACTTAATTTGAGTTAAGCCCATTCCAACCGAAGAAAGCTTAGCTGACCAAGATTGAGTATTAATATCAAACAACTCTGCGGACTGAGGTAAAAGCCTGTCTCCACCAGATAAAGCCAGATTTGATTTTAACCCCTGATCGGTATTGGATAGGGCGGGCTGACCACCCGGTGGCGTCGGCGGTTGAACGGCCTGCGCCCCTAGTGCGGGATCTTGCGCCTGATTTGTTTTAGGTTGATAATAGCTAGGGTATTTTGATTCTAGATATTTCTGCCAACCAAAAAAACCAAGCCCAACAAGAATAACAACAATGATCGTCTTTTTATCAAAGGCGTTCGAGGAACCAAAATCAAAACTCATTAAATCTCTCCCGAATGTTTTTGATTCAATCCAAAATGATGAGAGCAGGATTGAACTTGACTGTATTTATTTGGATACTCAGGAACAGGGTCATAGCCCTGTCCACCAAAGGGGTGGCAAGAAAGCACTCGCTTTGTACTTAAAAAAAGTGCTTTCCAAAAAGGTAATCTATGAAACGCGGTTAATGCATAGCACGAACAAGATGGCTCATATCGACAGTTTCCGCCTAAATAAGGTGATAACAATAATTGATAGCCTCTAATTAAAAATAAAAAAACATAATTAAGGCCATTTGAAAAAAACCTAACTAATAGACAACACAATTTGATTGCAGGATTTTTGAATCGTGTAAAAAAAAGAGTCTGATTTAATGTTTTCATTTGAAATTTTCCGAGTGATAATAAATAAAACGTCAATGTGTGCCACGGTCTGGTCATTTCTAAAAAACTCTCTGACTTTGCGCTTGATTTTATTTCTTTTAACTGAGTTTACGTATTTAGAACTTGCAGAAAAGCCCAAACGAAATTGTCCTACATCATTTTTTTTAAAAACAAAAACAATTCCGTTTGATAGTCTAATTCGCTTACCCTGCTTATAAAGTCGCTCAAAATCAGATCGACGAGACAGTGGAGTAATCAGATTATTTGCCACCTACAGAAACAGTCAGTCTTTTTCGACCTTTAGCTCTTCGACGAGATAAAACATCCCGGCCGTCTTTAGTGGCCATACGTGCTCTAAAACCATGAACTTTTGCTCGTTTTTTATTAGAGGGTTGGTAGGTTCGTTTCATATTTGCTCCTTACGTCGTTCAATAAGTGATTACGACAAAAACTGGGGTTTTTCAAAATTGATCTGTACTTATAACTGATATGCAGCAATCTGGTCAAGAATTGAAAACAAATTCATTCGTTGGTATCTATGTCAGCTTAAATGGGGGGTTTATTGGAAAATTATGATGAACAAGACAATTTATTGTGGGGTGAAATTAAGGCCCACCTCCTTTCAAAAAACCCTGATAATAAGCATCTAAAGGCTTGGTTAGACCCAATAAAATATATAAAGACTAAAACGACAGACCAAGGGCCCACTCTGGTATTAACTGTACCAAGTGATTTTCATCGTAACTATGTCATTGAATCTCTTTTAGATAAAATTTTTATAGAAATGCGAATGGTTTACCCTAAAGCTCTTATTGATATCATCGTTAATCATAGCGAAAAAGACCAAGATGTATCAGACTTTTTAGAAGAACCCTATGTTAACCAAGAAATAACCGACCCTCTATCATTTAACTCCTATCCCTCTCATAACAAACTGCCAAACCAAGGTGATAAAAAGAAAACCTCATATTTAGATCCCAATTTTACATTTTCAACATTTGTTGTGGGTAGAAATTCTGAATTTGCTCATGCAGCTTGTTATAATGTGGCTAAAAACCCAGGCCAAGGGGGATATAATCCTCTTCTTATTTGCGGACCTGTAGGAATGGGAAAAACTCACTTACTTCACGCTGTAGGTCATGAAATTGCTAAGGCTTCACCTCATTTAAAAATTTTATATCTTCAGGCTGAACACTTTTTAAACGAGTTTATTTCGGCCGTAAGAAATAAAAAAACAGATGATTTTAGATCTAAATATCGCGACAAAGTCGATATTTTACTTTTTGATGATACACAGTTTATTGGTAAAGGCGAATCTACGCAGGAAGAATTTTTTCATATTTTTAATTCCCTAATAGACAAAAAAAAACAAATTGTCTTGGCCTCTGATCGTCGCCCAAAAGACATACTCAAACTTGAAGATCGTAATCGCTCAAGGCTTGAATGGGGACTTACTGTTGATATAACGATGCCTGACTACGAAACAAGAGTCGCCATTTTAAGATATAAGGCCGAACTTTTAGGAATGAGACTTTCTGAAGACGTAGTTACCCATATTGCAAAAGTATCAAAAAGATCTATTCGCGAAATTGAAGGAAATTTAAAAACAGTTAAAATGTTTAGCGAACTTCAAGGTGTCAATATTGATTTAGGTTTAACAAAAAGAGTTCTGACCTCTACTGAGTCACAAAATACAATTACTGTCGATGAGATTATTAAAATTGTATCAGATCATTTTAATATAAAATTAAGTGATCTAAAATCATCAACTCGCGCTAAAACAATAGTTGTTCCGCGTCAAATGGCCATGTTCTTAATTAAAAAACATCTTGATAAATCCTATTCTGAAATTGGGCGTTATTTTGGTAAGCGTGATCACACGACCGTTATGAATGCCATTTTCAGAATTAATACTCTACATGCCAAAGATTTAGATATTCGCAACCATATTGAAGACTTAACAACTCAAATCCACAATATCACGGGGGTGTGAATAACCGATGTGTATAAACCCAGGGATAAACCGGTTAACAATTTTGTGGATAAGTTTGTCCACAAAAAAAGAGGGAATTAAACCTAAATAAAGCACTCCCTTATCCACATTGATTGTCTAATGTTTACAAATGCTTATCAAGTTTGATAGGTTTTCCATGCCCCTACTACGACGACGTAATTTATATATAAGGTATTAGTATAATAAGATATTAAGGAAACACTCATGCATATAAAAATTGAAAAAAAATCATTAGAATTACTTTTATTTCAAGCTCAAACGGTTGTTGAAAAAAAAACAAATAATAATCAGCTTATGAATGTTTACCTTAAGGTCGAAAAAAATGAGCTATTTATTTATGCTACAGATCTTGAAGTGGGACTCGTTGGCCAAATTGCTTGTGAAGTTTTTAAAGAAGGAACGGCTGCAGTTAATGCCAAAACTTTTTACGAAGTGACTCATGAATTATCTGATTCTCCTATTTTTTTAGAAAGCAAAGAAAATAATTGGCTTGATATAAAACAAGATAAATTTCAATCTAAAATTATTGGAATCCCTCCAGAAGTGTATCCTATGTTTGCTCTTAAACAGCCAAAATCCTGGTTAACCCTACCAGGAGACAAATTAAAAAATCTAATTTCTAAAACTGACTATGCCATGTCAAACGATGTTACAAGAACTTATCTCTATGGAATTTATTTAGAACAAACATCAGAAAATGATTTTACTATGGTTGCAACGGACGGACATAGATTAGCTGTAGCTAACGAAAGTTTTGATAATATAAATCAAAAACTTTTCGAAGAAGGGATTATTATTCCTAAAAAAGGAATCATCGAAATTAAAAAATTAATCGAAGATAGTTCGAATAAAGAAATAAAAATTTCAACAGATAAAACTCAATTCTACATACAAAGACCAGGGGTCACTTTATCAATAAGGTTAGTTGAACATAAATATCCACCCTTTAGAAAACTTATTCCGAAAAATAAATATGTAGCGACTATTAACCGAAATACATTACTATCTTCAGTTAAAAGAGTTTCATTATTTTCGAGTTTAAAATCAAAAGCTATTAGCATTCAGCTCAATGAAAATGTTATGCAAATTAATACAATCACATTTGAGTTAGGTGATGCTTTTGATGAAATAAATATTAATTATGATGGGCCTAAAATGACGGTAACATATAATTCAAAATTTTTAATTGATGCTTTAAATACGATTGAAGATTCAGAACTTGAATTACTGATTGATAACCCTGAAAAAGCAGCCATCATTAGAGGTAAAAAAGCTAACGAATATATTAATATTATTATGCCTATGAGAGTATAAAAAGTATGTTTCGAAATAAGTTACCCTTAAAACAGTCTAAATTGAGTTAGATTAAGGGATAATGTAAAACACAAACGGGGGAATTTAAAATAGAACTGTTTCAAACTTTCAAATTATCTTTACTATATAATTTTTGAGAATATTTTTGAAAGTAATTAGGCATAAAAATAATATGAAAAAATCTAATTTTTTAGTGAAATTTTGACAAAAGTTGGAACACAAAAACGCCCTTTTAAATAGGACTCAAAATAAAATGAGTCTAATTATGAGAAAATCCTAATTTAAAAATATAAGTAACATACAAGAAAGTAAGACATTGATAGAAGAATTATTACTCTATAACTTTAGAAATTACAAAACTCTTAGACTTAAGCCCTCAGAAGCTATCAATATTTTTATTGGACAAAATGGACAGGGCAAAACTAATATTTTAGAGGCCATAAAAGTTATCTTATCTTCTGAAAAACTTAGATCTTGTGAATACAGAGATCTCATTTTCAAAAAAGAAGAATCGGGTTCGATAATAAGTAAAATTAAAAATAATCAAAGTTTTGATGAGATCAAAATTATTTTTCGTGAAAATAAAAAAACAATTCTGATAAATGATAAACCATCAAATGGCCCCCAATTAAAAAAAAAATGGAGCGAAGTTACTTTTACTCCTGATAGTTTAAATATTATTAAATCTACTCCCGAATTAAGAAGGCAGCTTATTGATGAATTGATGTTTCAAACCTCTAATGAGTCTTTAGATCGCTATCAAAAATTTAAAAAAATTTTACTCAATCGCAATAAGATATTAAAAAATTTTAAAGAAGGAAAATCGACTTTAAACGAAACAAATAAACTTTTAAGGATTATTGATCCCCTGTTTACTGAAGTTTCAACTCAAATAACGGAAAAAAGAATAAAGACATTAAATGAATTTAAGCCCTATTTTGATGTCGCTACGCAGAATATATTTAATTCTGAAAGTCAGGTTGAAATTCATTATCAGGCTTCGGGTAAAAAACTTAATCAAGTTGACCACAACTTTATCCACAATTTAATCGAAAACCGAATTTTAGAGCTCAAATCAGCTGAGCTTTCTATAGGGCATAGTTTAGTTGGGCCGCAAAAGCATGATATTGATTTTATATTTGATAATCATAATGCCAGATCTTATTGTTCACAGGGTCAGCAAAGAGCATTGATTTTGGCTTTCAAAATGGCACAAATCGTGTATCATTATCGTTTGCGTGGATACTATCCAATACTTCTATTGGACGATGTTATGTCAGAACTCGATGAATATAGAACTAAGGAGATATTTCGATTTTTAATTCAATTGCCAACACAAATATTTATAACAACTACAGATTTAAATCTGAATTTAAGCGAAAGCGAAATTAAAAAAGAAATTAAAATTTTTAAAATTAATCATGGGTCAATCGTGAGTGAAAGGGTTATTCAATGTCAGATATAGTTAATGATTATGGTGCCGATTCGATACAAGTTTTAGAAGGTCTTGAAGCTGTTCGTAAAAGACCAGGGATGTATATTGGGGATACAAGCAGCCGAGGTTACCATCATTTAGTTTATGAAGTGGTTGATAACTCTGTCGATGAGGCTCTTGCAGGATATTGTAAAGCTATCAAGGTAACAATTAATGCGGATGACTCAATTAGTGTAGAAGATGATGGTCGAGGGATTCCCGTTGCTCAACATAAAACCGGAAAATCGAC
Source organism: Bdellovibrio sp. (assembly GCA_020720425.1). Taxonomy (GTDB): domain Bacteria; phylum Bdellovibrionota; class Bdellovibrionia; order Bdellovibrionales; family Bdellovibrionaceae; genus DYOP01. Next base: position 44,690 of record DYOP01000001.1, read on the forward strand.
TTTAGAAGTTGTGATGACGGTTTTACATGCGGGTGGTAAGTTTGATTCTAACTCGTATAAAGTATCAGGAGGCCTTCATGGGGTTGGGGCTTCTGTGGTTAATGCTTTATCCTCTTGGTGTGAGGTAATTGTAAGTCGTGAAGGCTATGAATGGAAACAAACCTATGAAAAAGGACATCCGACAGGGCCTATTCAAAAAGGTATAGAGACAACCAAGACCGGAACTAAAACTCATTTTAAACCTGACAGAGAAATTTTTAAAGATGAATCTATTACTTACGATTATAATATATTAGCATCAAGGCTTAGAGAGTTAGCGTTTCTAAACGCAGGTTTGTTTATAACATTACTTGATGAACGAACTCAAAAAAAATCAGAATTTAATTTTTCAAATGGTATTGCTGAGTTTGTTTCGTATTTAAATGAATCAAAAAAATCCCTTCATAATGAAGTAATTTCGTTTAAAGGCGAAATGAATACAATCGAAGCTGAAGTGGCTATGCAGTGGAATGATACTTATTCTGAGTCTATTTTTTCTTACTGCAATAATATAAATACCATCGAAGGTGGAACACACGTTGTGGGCTTTAGAGGAGCCCTGACTCGAACAGTAAATGCCTATTCAGCAAAAAATAATTTATTAAAAGAGTTAAAAGGTCTTGAAGGCGAAGATATCAGAGAAGGCTTAACCTGTGTTATTTCGGTTAAAGTTCGAGAGCCTCAGTTTGAAGGACAAACAAAAACTAAATTAGGTACAACAGAAGCTAAAACAGCTGTCGAAACATTAGTAAATGATAAACTTGCCGATTGGTTTGATCGAAACCCAAGCATTGCTAAATCTATTATCCAAAAATCAGTTGATTCAGCCAGAGCCAGAGAAGCGGCTCGTAAAGCACGCGAATTAACCCGAAGAAAAACGGCACTTGATTCGGGAAGCCTTCCCGGAAAAATGGCTGATTGTCAGGAAAAAGATCCTACCCTGTGTGAGCTATATTTGGTTGAGGGTGATTCGGCAGGGGGTTCGGCAAAACAAGCGCGTGATCGAAAATATCAAGCCGTGTTACCATTAAAGGGAAAAATTTTAAACGTAGAAAAAGCTAGATTTGATAAAGTCTTATCAAATGACGAAATAAAATATATGATATCAGCCCTTGGTGTTGGAATTGGTAAAGAAATTGATATTAAAAAATTGCGTTACCATAAAATTATTATTATGACAGATGCGGATGTTGATGGGTCTCATATTAGAACATTACTTCTTACGTTTTTTTACAGACAAATGCCTCAAGTATTAGAAAATGGATATATTTATATCGCTCAGCCCCCTTTATATAGGGCTAAAAAAGGGCAACAAGAGGTTTATTTAAAAGATGAACGAAGCTTGACAGACTTTTTACTTTCATCGGGCTTAAAAGAAGTGTTGATAGCAAATAAGACTTATTCTGCTGATGAGTTAAAACAAGTATTTTTAAAAATAAGTCACTACAACCATTTAGAAAATCATTTAGAATTTAAACTTCCAAAAATATTTATCAGATTTTTAATGACCCATCATCCTGATAAAAACCATGTATCAAGTCTTGAAACCTTAAAACAATATATTGAAGAGTTTAAATTAACCCTTCAAAAAACCCCCAATCGATTATCTTATGAGCGATATGAGGCTAGTGAACAAAATATTTCTGTTGAATTAGAATTAGATGTATTTGGCCGATTAACACGATTTGTATTTAATAATGATTTTATTGAATCGATGGAGTGGAAAGAAATAAGAAAACGATTTGATGAACTTCAATTACTAGCTGAGTTGCCAGTTGAAATTCAAGTGGGCGATAAAGTAACAACTTATGGATCTTATGAAGATCTGTATGTAGATCTTATTGAATCATCAAAAAAAGGTTACTATGTGCAAAGGTATAAGGGTCTTGGAGAGATGAACCCCGAACAACTCTGGGAGACAACGCTTAATCCAAGTAATAGAAACTTACTCAAAGTAACAATCAACGATGCCGTAACGGCCGATGAAACTTTTAGTATATTAATGGGTGAGCAAGTCGAACCAAGGCGTAAGTTTATTCATGATAACGCATTGGCCGTTAAGCAACTTGATATTTAATAAGGAAATTAAAAATGAGCGAAAAAAAATTTGAAAATCAAAATATTACATTAGTTGATATTAATAAAGAAATGCGAGAAGCCTATTTACAATACTCCATGTCAGTTATTGTTGGAAGAGCCTTGCCCGATGTTAGAGACGGCCTAAAGCCCGTGCATAGACGAATTTTATTTGCTCAATCTGAAATGAGCAATAACCACGATAAACCCTATAAAAAGTCAGCTCGTGTTGTAGGTGATGTCATCGGTAAATATCATCCCCATGGTGATAGTGCTGTTTATGATACTATGGTGAGAATGGCTCAAGAGTTCTCTTTAAGATATCCACTCGAAGATGGTCAGGGTAACTTTGGCTCTATAGATGGCGATAGCCCTGCGGCCATGAGGTATACAGAAGTTAGAATGACTCGGCTTGCTGAATCACTACTAGAAGATATCGAAAAAGAAACTGTCCCTTTTGGGCCAAACTATGACGATTCTTTGCAAATTCCCTTAGTGTTACCAGCAAAGTTTCCTAATCTTTTAGTTAATGGCTCTTCAGGTATTGCTGTAGGTATGGCCACCAATATCCCTCCGCACAACCTTGGCGAAACAATAGATGCAACTATAATGCTTATTCAAAATCCGGATGTTACTATAGATGATCTAATTAATAAAATGCCTGGTCCTGATTTTCCGACGGCAGGAACGATTTTAGGAGTGAGGGGAATTCATCAAGCCTATAAAACCGGAAGAGGTATTATAACAATTAAGGCTCGCACCGAAATTGAAACACATAAAGACGGTAGAGAAGATATTATTATAACTGAAATCCCTTATCAGGTTAATAAAGCCCGCCTTATTGAAAGTATTGCCGATCTAGTTAAAGAAAAACAAATCGAAGGAATTAGTGATATTCGAGATGAGTCTTCTCGCGAGGGAATGAGAATTTTTATACAACTCAAACGTAACGAAAATTCGAGTGTTATTTTAAATCGACTATTTAAGTTTACGCAATTACAAGTTAGCTTTGGAATTATACTTTTAGCACTTGATAAAGAAAATCAGCCGGTCACGTTTACACTTAAAGGAATTTTACAATCATTTATTGATTACAGAAAAGATGTTGTTACTAAACGATGTTTGTTTGATTTAAAAAAAGCACAAGAAAGAGAACATCTTTTGTTGGGCTTAAAAAAAGCTTTAGATCATATAGATGAAATTGTCGCTTTAATAAGAGCTTCTTTAGACGCTAAATCGGCTGAAATTAAACTACTTGAAAGATTTGATTTTTCAGAAAAGCAGGCAAAAGCCATTTTAGAAATGAGGCTTCAAAGATTAACAGGACTTGAAAGAGGAAAAATTCAGGCCGAGCTAGATGAGCTAAAAGCCTTTATTGAGCATATGCAGTTTGTTTTAAGTGATGTTCAAGAAATTTATAAAATTATTGTTCAAGAGTTAGAAGAAATTAAGAAAAAATACTCTGATCCCAGAAGAACAAAAATAGAAGGGGATCAATCAGAAATTGAAGATGAAGATCTTATTTCAGATGAACCTATGATGGTAACTATTACTCATACAGGCTACATTAAAAGAATCCCCATGGATGAATACAGACTACAAAAACGTGGTGGTCGTGGTTTAAAAGGAATGGAGACCCGAGATGAGGATTACGTAACAGATGTTTTTGCTGTTACAAATAAAACAAACTTACTTGTTTTTACAGATATGGGGAAAGCCTATTTATGCAAGGTTTATAAATTACCACTTGGTAACAGAACCGCCAAGGGGCGATCGATTGCTAATGTGATTAATTTTCAAGGGGTAGAAAAAGTTATGGCCGTTCTTCCGGTAACACAATTTTTAGATAATAAATATATTGTTATGGTTACTAAAGACGGAGTTATTAAAAAAACAGAACTTTCGGCCTTTAAAAATATTAAAAACTCAGGACTGATAGCTTTAACAACGGATACGGATGATCAGGTTGTAGATGTTAAAATTTCTGACGGTCAAAGTGATATATTTATTGTAACTAAACAAGGGATGTCGATTCGTTTTAGTGAAGACGAAGTGCGCGGAATGGGAAGAACCGCTAGAGGTGTTCGGGCTATTTCTCTATCCTCTGGTGATAAAGTTGTGGGTGTAGATATCATTGTAAAAGATAAGCCCTCAACTGTTTTATTGGTTACTGAAGGTGGATACGGAAAACGAGCTGACACGGCTGAGTATCGCACTCAGGGCCGCGCAGGGAGTGGAGTGATTACTCAAAAAACAACGGATAAAATTGGTTTTGTTGTGGGAGCCAAAGTTGTTGATGATCAAATGGATATTATATTAACTACAAATACGGGCCAAAACATAAGAATGTCAGCTAAAGGGATTTCTGTTATCGGCAGAAATACCCAAGGGGTCAGGCTTATACAATGTTCAGCCCAAGAGTATGTGACTAGCTTTACAGCTTTAATATCTGATAGCGTTGTTGAAAGTGTTTTAGAAAGTTTAACTGTGGATTCAAGTTCAGTAGATTTAAACCCAGAAGGTTCAAATCCAAGCGCCCAAGATTTAAGTTTAAATGATGATCAAAACGTGAACCTAACATCATCTGAATTAGAAAATACGCAAAACACAGAAGAAGTTGAATAAATTATTTTTATACATAGCCATTTTTATTTTTTTTAATGGGGGGAGCTGTAGCTCACCCACAGAAAGAATTATTAATAAAGCGATTCAGCTTGAACAAAATACCAATTATCTTGAAGCAAAAAAACTGTATGAAAGAGCCCTTGAGCATTGCAAAAAAGAAGACACGGTTTTACCAGAATGCCTAATCGCTGTGGATAAAATTGTTGATTTGTCGCTTAATCAATTTCGAGAGCCTCAAAAAGCTCTTTATTGGCTAAATTATAAAATGATTTGGTCTAATGAAATTTCAAATGTAATTGGAGCTCAAAAATTAAGAATGCGAATATTTTTAGATTATCTGAGTCAGTATAATCAGGCCGTCGTAGAAGCCGAAAAAATTTTAAATATCGACTCTTTAAGTTTAAATGACCGCTGTGAAATTGTATTAGAACTATCAACAGCCCATTTTCAATTAAGACAATTTAATTTGGCCGAAAAGGAACTCGCCTCATGCCTTGGAAATATTCCTATAGAAGAGCCCCTTAAAGAAAAACTGATAAGAATTGAAATTGATTTGCTTCTTGCTCAAAAAAAGAATTCTGAAGCTATTGACAGAATTAAATATGCAATAGGTTATCTAAAAAATGATCAAGACATTAGGGGCTACCAATCTATGCTAAGTCTTTTGTACGAACAAACCAATAACCCCGAAGAATCAAGTAAGTTACTTAAGGCCCTTATTGATAAATCAAGTGGGGAAGAAAAAAACTATTATCAAACAAGGCTTGAACGATTAAAATTACACACCGAAAATCTTCCGGGAGCTAAATTTAAAAAAAGACTTAATAGACATCTTTAAAATTAAGTTACTCTCAAAGCGGTGTTATTGGCCATAACTCTTTGGCGTAAGGAATTTTTTATGAATCAATCCAAAAAAGACCCCTATTTGATTTTTATTGGTATGGGGTTTGAGCTGGTCGCTTTAATTTTATCTTCACTTTGGTTGGGAGAAAAATTAGATAACTACTATAAAGCGCATGGCGTTATCGCAATGGGGCTTATGATTTTGTCCTTAGTTGGTTGGTTTGTTAGGTTGATATATATGGTTAAAAAGGTATTTAAATAGACTTATTTCATAATTAGGATTTTATAAAGTGATGAAAAAACTATTAATTATTCAACTTGTCTGGGTTCTAGCGGCTGGTAGCTATGCCTTAATAGCCCAGTCTCATTTGGGAGTGAGCTTTTTTGTTGGCGCTTTACTTATGCTCGGTAATGGTATTTTTTTTGAAATGATGATATCTTTATTTAAACCCAAATCAGAACAAAAAGTGATTGCTCTAAAAACACCACTTGTTGTATTAAAATATCCTATATGGGGGCTTGCCATTTATTGGATTATTCAACAAAATTGGCTTGTACCGATAGCTTTTGTTTTTGGTTTACTAACTTGGATGATAAGTTTAACTTTATATGCATTATTATCTCAAAAAGAAAAAGGAGATTCCTAAATGTCAGCCTCATTAACGAGTTTAATTCCTGGGGTAGGCGCACACTATAGTCATGTGGCTACTTTTGCTATTGCCGCAGCCGGAACTTTAGCTCTGGGCTTAGTAGCGAGGTCTCAATTGGGCTCTGGTCCCAGCTCTGTCGTACCCGCTTCTAAATTTTCTTTACGTGCTATTTTTGAAATGCTGATTGAGTTTATTCAGAACTTAAGTGATATGGTGATAGGTACCCATGGCCGATCTTATGTTCCTCTTTTTTCGACGATATTCTTTTTTATATTAATTAATAATCTTATTGGCGTTATCCCTGGGATGACTCCTGCAACAGAAAATTTTAATACAACGCTCAGCTTAGGTCTTATAATTTTTGTATATTATAATATTATGGGACTTAAAGAAAATGGGCTCAGTTACCTAAAACATTTTATAGGGCCCATATTATGGCTGGCACCACTGATGGTTATTATTGAGCTTATTTCTCATATGGTTAGGCCTTTGTCCTTGGGTTTACGTTTAGCAAATGTAATGAAAGGTGATCATACAGTACTCGGAATTTTTTTGGATCTAGTTCCGATTGTATTACCTCTTCCTTTTTATGTATTAGGTATTTTTGTTTGCTTTGTTCAGGCTTTTGTTTTTACTTTGTTATCTATGGTCTATGTTTCAATGGCCACTTCACATGATCACTAACCACTTGAGAGAACAAGTGGACAACAAAAAGGAGTTACTATGAAAAAACTTTTAACATTAGCTACTGTTACTTTAGCCTCACAAAGTGTTTTGGCTCAAGAAGCAGCTCAAACTGTCGGCGGATACGATAAGGGTATGATCGCAATTGCTGCTGGTTTAGCCATCGGTATTGCAGCCCTTGGTGGTACTTTAGCTCAAGCTAAAACAGCAGCCGCAGCTCTTGAGGGAATTGCTCGCAACCCAGCCGCTCAAGGTAAAATTTTTACCCCTATGATTATCGGTCTTGCATTGATCGAGTCACTTGTTATTTACGCGTTCGTTATTGCGTTTTTCTTACAAGGAAAAATTTAATTTAAGACCCCATAAATTTATTTAGAAATAAATTTTAAAACCCCTATCTCTTTTAGCTTTTTGGGCAAAATAGATAGGGGTTTTTTGTTAGTGCTTTATGAGTATAGTTTAGTAGATCTCTTTAAAAAAAGATTTTAAGAAATCGACTCTGCAGAAGTTATAGCAAGGGATCAACGACTGATCTAATTTGAGTTTCAATGGCCTTAAGCCCCTCGGGAGTGCTTGATTCAAACCTTAAAACTAAAACCGGTTGAGTGTTAGAAGCTCTGGCTAGGGCCCAACCATCGGGAAAGCTAATACGAATTCCGTCGAGCAAATTGACTTGGGTGTCACTACTTGGTTTGCTATAAACAGATATAAGTTTATTCACAATAGAAAGCTTTTTTTCTTCGGTGGTATCAATACGTATTTCAGGAGTGTTGTAGGCCACAGGCACATCGGCTAAGATTTGGGTAATTGACTTTCCTGTTTGAGATAAAATTTCGCATACCCTAAGGCCTGCATAAAGAGCATCATCATAGCCATAATTTCTATCGGCAAAAAAGATATGACCGCTCATTTCGCCTCCGAAAGGAGATTTTTCGGATTTAATTTTTTCTTTAATTAATGAGTGGCCCGTTTTCCACATAATGGGGACCCCTCCTCTTTTTTCGATATCATGATAAAGGCGGTCAGAGCATTTAACATCGCCAATAATTTTAGCACCCTTGTTTTTTTCTAAAATGGCTCTTGAAAATAAAATCATAAGCTCATCACCCATTAATAGCTTACCCGTTTCATCAATAACGCCAATACGATCGGCATCTCCGTCAAAACCAATTCCCAAAAGAGCTTTGTGTTTAAGTACGGCTTCTTTAAGGTAAATCATATTTTTTTCAACTGTTGGATCGGGATGATGATTGGGAAAGGTGCCATCAGGTTTTTCAAATAAAATAATGGGTTCTAATCCTGCCGTATGAAAAAGATCTTTAACAATGACGCCAGCGGCTCCGTTACCGCAATCTAAAACAACAGGAATTTGTTTAAGCGGAAAAAACTCAGTTTTATAGCGTTCAAGATAAGAAGGAAAAATATTAAAATCAGACTCTGAACCCGATTGCAAAGGAAGGTAACTTTGTTCATCAATAATAGTTTTAAGTAACTGGATATCTGCACCAAAAATAGTGGATTGGCCCGCAGAAAGCTTAAAACCATTATACTCAGGGGGATTGTGGCTACCTGTAATCATAATTCCACCGGTACATTCGGGAATTGTAAAAGTAGCAAAGTAGCTAATGGGAGATGTGATCATTCCTAAATTAATGACTTCAGCCCCCGCCATTTGAAATCCTCGGCTGACGGCTTTTTGGATATCAGGAGAAGAAAGCCTAGCATCATAGCCTAAGGCCAATTTTAGCTTTTTATAGCCACGATTTTTTACTAAAAATGTAGCAAATGCTCGGGCCAGTTGTTCTGCAAAAACTAAATCAAACTCTTTTAAATAAACGCCGCGAACATCGTACTCTCTAAAAATAACAGGACTAAACATGAGCTTCTCCTTTGTAAATACTTGAGAAGTTTTATAAATCATTAGCTATGGAGTCAACCTGATTGACCTAATATAAAGCCAATTTAGTTTAAAAGCTGGGTTGCAAGCTCGAGAGCTTGTTTCATAGAAGTGGGGTCAGCTTTATCCTGACCAAAAATATCTTTAGCTGTTCCATGATCAACAGAGGTTCGAATAAAGGGTAAGCCAAGGCTCATATGAACTCCCGAGTAAGAATGAACCAATTTAAAGGGAATTAAACCCTGGTCATGATAAGCCGCTAAATAGATAGGGTGTTTAGCCCAATTCTGCTTTTGAAAGGCGACATCAGGAACTAAAGGGCCAAGGACATTAAGCCCGAGTTCAGAGTTGGCCCATAAGATAAAATCCATAGAAAACTCCTGATCCCATAAAGAAATTACCCCCTGATCTCCCGCATGGGGGTTAAGGCCTACTAATCCGAAAACATCAAAGTTTGTGAAGTTTTTTTTAAGAAATGCAGATAAGGATTTTAAGGCTTCTTGAGCCATAGGAAGAGTTAATTGGGATTGCACCTCAGATATAGGAATATGCCCCGTCAGCAAAAGAACATGAAAATATTCACCAATAAAATACATCCAAACATGTTTGGTCAAAGTAACACGTTTTAAAATATCCGTGTGCCCAATATCACTTAACCCCTCAAGGGCAATTTGCGTTTTAGAAAGAGGACCTGTTACCAAGGCCTGCGCCATTTTATGATGGCACCATAAGGCAGCTGTTTGAACCCAATGGGCGGGCCCCTCATTAGAAATTAAAAAATAGATTCCGCCTTTTTTGACCTGATCTATTTGAAAAATATAATCAATATTAAATTTTGATGCTATAAGACTGCATTCATCATTTGTTTGCTGCTCAGGTGATATAAATACAATATAGGCATTATTAAGACTTATTTGAGCCTGCAATAACCCTTTAACTGTGACTTCAAGTCCAATCCCATCGGTATCACCTGTTGTGATTAAAATCTTAGAAAAGCTATTTAACATGAGTGATTGAAAATTCTTTTAATTTTAAATCATACCAGTGCTCGAGGGATTGCTTAAATTGTTTAGCAAAGAGTTCATTTCTGAGCTCATCTTTTTTCTTTACAAAATCGGGATCAGGAATGTCTTGCTTTTTAATAGTTTTAAACAAGTGAAGACCGGCTTTAGTTTCAAAAATATCATTTAAAAAGCCTAATTTTTTTTGCCCATTGATGGCGGTAACAACTTTTGGCTGTAAGTCAGAGTTTTTAAAACTTCCTAAAAAACCACCTTCAGAAATTTGAGTTTCTTCGGAGTATTGAGTGACTAAATTTTCAAAAGATTGACCTTTGTTTAAAAGAGCAAGCACGGTTTGAGCTCTTTGCCTAGCGGCGGCCCTTCCGCCTTTATTGGGGGTAAAAAGTATATGGGCCAAATCCACTTCAAAACCTTGATTGGGAGCTTTTTTATACTTAGTAAAATAAGCGGCCATCAGGTCTTCATCAGCGATTCGAATTTTCGATGAAATTTCTTGTTCGACAAAAATCTGATGTTCAATTCTTTTTTTTGTGTACTCTTGAAACTCCGAAAACATCAGCCCTTGAGCTTCGATAGCCTGAGGTAACTGTTCTCGGGAGAGGCCATTTTTTTTTGCTAACTCTTTAAGTTCACTTTCGAGGCGATCATGGGTAACTTCTAATTTTAAACGTTTAATTTCGCTTTCAAGCATTTTAATTCTAATTAAATATTTTAATTGATTTTCAGGATTCGCTTTTAGATCAGCTAGCGTCATGGTGCCTAATGCAAAATCATCAACAGGGCCGTCTTTGATAAGTCGTTGGCGAAACTGATTGATATCTGAGGCTAAAATTGGCTCGTTATTAATAAGCACAGAAACCCCATCAATAGAGGTTTTTGCCGAAACAAGAGTGAGTGGAAATAAAAATAGTAAATAAAACAGTGTAAAAAATTGAAATAAAGTTTTAATTTTCACGAGTCACCTCAGTTGTGATTTTCACAGATTTTAGTAAACGATCATCCTTTTTAATTTTTGATACCCTCAGAGTTTCGTTAAGCCACTTTAAAAAAAGCCCTTGCTCTTGCTCTTCGATCAAAAGTCTAAAGATTTTGTCTTTGACCTGTTCAAAGGTCAACTGACGTTTCTTAATTTTTTCATTAGTCATAAGAATATGAAATCCAAAGGGAGATTCAATTACAGAGCTAAATTGATTGGGTTTAAGGTTAAAGGCAGGGTCAAAATAAGTAACTTGCCCCCTTTCAATCCATCCCACGTGACCATTATGGACCGATTCGGGCCCAATAGAAAATTGGTTTGCTAGCTGAGTAAACTCAGATTTTTTTTTCTTTAGATGGTCTAAAAGTTCTTCGGCCTGCTCTTTTTTTTTGGTCACAATTTGATAAAGATCAATTTTTTCGGGCGTAAGATATTCTGATTTTTTTTGGTTATAAAAATCTAAACAGTCAGCCTCCGTAGGGGGGATAATTTGGGACTGAAGTTTTTGGAAAAAAGCTTTAAATTTTAACTCCTCAGTTAGCCGTTTTTGTAATGTTTCTTTAGATATAGACTGACTCGCAAGAGCTTCTTTAAAGGCTAAGGGCGATTGGTATTGTTCTTGGAGTTGCTTAAGCGCCGAAGAAATTTCGTTTTCAGAAATAGTAATTTGATTTTTAATTAAATCCTCAAAAATTAAAATTTTAATAATTTCTTCGGATAAAATTTTATTTTCATAAATAGATTTAATTTTTGGATTTTTTACAGTCATTAAATCTAATTTTGAAAGAGAAATAGATAAAAGCTCAGAGTACTCTAACAAGGTTAGCGTGGTGTTGTTTACTTGGAGCACGGGTTTATTTATATGCTCATTGGCGGGGATACAGCATAGCAATGAGCTAGAAATAAATAAACAACAGCAAATCTTTAAAAAAACTATTTTTGTTCTCACTAAAGATTATGCTGTCTGTAAATACCTATTTAAGCAAGTTTTTGTTAATTTCAACAGGGTAATTTTTTTTAAGATTTGCGAAAAAATCATCGAGTAAAGCCTTTCGTTTTTGATCAAAAACGAGAGTGCGAATAACCTTTCGATTTGCTTTTTCAAAAGAGCGGGTATCCATTTTTTTAACAATATGATATCCAACTTGAGACAAAAATAAGCCTCTTATTTCGCCGTCTTTCATTTCGAGCAAGGCCTCGTAAATATGAGGAAGCAAAGTCGCGCGATTTTGAAATCCAACATCCCCGCCCTGCTCTTTAGTGGTAAAATCATCCGAATAAAGGCGAACAAGCTCATTAAAGGGACGCTTTGATTTTTTTACATCTTCAAAAATTTCTGTGGCCCTTTTTTTAGCTTCCATTTTTTGAGCCTCTGTGGCCGCTTGTTTGACTTCGATTAAAATATGAGAACTTCTTATGTCAGGATTAGTTTTATAATATTTCATCATTTCTTCGGTTGAAATGGTTATGGCGTCAGCTTTTTTGCTGAGTGATTTTTCAAGTAACCCTTTATACATGGCTTGTTGCATTTGGTCTCGAACAATGGGGTCATCCTGAAGTTTTAATCTGGAAGCTTCTTGTAGTCCAATTTGGTAACGCACATACTCCTCTAAAAATTGATCTCGCGTTGGGGGATTGACGGCGGCTTTTACAAGTTCATTAAATTTGGCTTCAAACTCTTCTACGGTTATGTTTTTATTACCTACTTTTGCTAGAATGTTTTTTTGAGCAAAGCTAGGTAATGCCAGGGTCGAAAAAATAAGAGTTGTAATAAATAATTTTTGAAACATGTCAGCCCTCATTAGTGGTTAATTTACTAAGTCAAACATTTGACTTCATAAGTATTGTAAAGCCTTTGATAAAAGTGGGTCACGTCCATTATTGGTAACACTAGACTAGAGTCGTGGAACTTTATTGAGGGCGAAATTTTATTTTGAGATGAGCTGATCAAGGAGTTTTTTGGCTGATAACTGTGAGCGGGCCAGATCTGATTTTAACTGCTCGGCCAACTGGGGGTCTTTGGGGTCTGTTTGATCATCCAAAAAAAGGGTCGATTTTTGCCAGCAGATAACCACTCGGGCAAAGGGTTTAGGTAAGATGGCTTTATTCCAAGCCTTCTCAAAACGCCAATATCGATCGGCGCAAATGCCGGCTGCAAAAATGGGAGCCATCTCACACAGTTTACTTACTTGAAAAATGCCAGGCTTGATTTCATAAATGGGTCCTTTGGGGCCATCAAGAGCAAAGCTTGTATTAAAGTGACTGTGCTTAATTGATTTAACAAGTTGCCTAAGCCCTTGAGCTCCGCCATTAGAAGAAGAGCCGCGAACCGTATGACCCCCAATTAATTGAATCAAATGGTTCATAATTTCGCCATCTTTTGATTGCGAAACCAAGGTCGAAATGCGGTATTTTTTAATAAGCCAAATAATGCACATTTCATGGCCATGCCAATGGGCCAATAAAAAAATGTTTTTGCTTTTAAGGCGTGATGTCAGCTCGGGATCCTCAACAAGTGTTACCCGCCAAGTCGCCCGCAGCAAGCTGTAAATAAGCCAAACAATTCTTGCAATCCATTTTTGTTTGTTCATTTTGAATTTAATTTTTAGCTTTTAAAGAATAGCTTTAATTTCGGTATTTAGCATTGGTAACACCTCAAGAGCATCGCCCACAATTCCATAGGTTGCTTTCTGAAAAATGGGAGCCGCTGGATCGGTATTAATAGCTACAATCACTTTTGAAGAGCTCATCCCTGCTAAGTGTTGAATGGCGCCCGAGATACCCGCAGCTATATATAAACTGGGAGCCACTGTTTTACCCGTTTGCCCCACTTGTTTGTCGTGACCGACCCACCCCGCATCAACCACAGCTCTTGAGGCTCCGACGCTAGCGCCTAGAGTATCAGCTAAATTTTCAAGATGCTTAAAGTTAGAAGCCTCTTTTAGCCCCCTGCCACCAGCAACAATAATATTGGCCTCAGATAGATCAGGTCTGGCTTGAGAACTTGATTTAACTGATTCAACTATTTTTATTCGATTGTCACCTGACAGCTCAAACCCTTCAAATAAAGCCATGGAAAGATGAGATTGGGTATTTGGCAAATTAGAAAACTGATTGGGGCGAGTTAAAATAAAATGGGGGCCATTTCCTTTAAGTTGATAAGTAGACAAAATTTTTCCGGCATAGAGGGGTTTTTTTATTTCGATATGAGCTCCCGTTTGGGCTACATGGGTCACATCGTTTAAAATAGCTCCTTTTAAATGAGCGGCACAAAGCGATAGCGAATCTCGGTTGGTCGAATGGTTTGTGGCCAGTATGATTGAAGACTGTGATTTGGCAATGAGCGGGCTTAAAAAGCTAGCTAATGAGCCTGCGGTCAGGGCTTGTTGCGCCGTAGGGGTTGTAAAATAAAATTCAGAAAATCCCAAAGCTGATATTTCACTTTTAAGTTCACTTGTTGGTTCGGGGCCAAAATAGGCCCCAACAAAAGGCACCGTAAGGCTTTGAGCAATTGATACTAATTCGAGTGATGTTTTTTTAATTTTTCCAGATTCAATATCGACAATAATTAATGTTTTCATAGGGTTGATCCTTTTATGTTAGATAACTTTTGACTCTTCACGAAGTTTTTTAACAAGCTCTTTAACCTGAGCCTGAGTATCACCGCTGAGTAGTGTTACTTGAGGGCGCTCAGGGGGTAATTCCATTTTACTTAAATCCCAGCTTGAAAAAGGCGAAGCACCTTCAACAAAAAAAGTAACATCTTTTATGATCTTTTTTTTAGCCTTCATAATGCCGGGTAAACTTGGGTAACGAGGAGTGTTTAAGCCTTTATTGCAAGTAATCATTGCAGGAAGCCCTACCTCAAGGGTTTCCATCACGCTGCCCTCAAGTTCGCGAGTCACGGTTGCCATCCCCTGGCTCCAAGAAATTTTGGTAGCCATTGTGGCCAAAGGTAAATTAAGCAATTGAGCTAATAATGAGGGCACAAGGCCTGCGCCTTGATCAATAGAGACTTTGCCAGCCAAAACAGTTACCACATCCGTTAAGGGACCTTCTGCCAAAATGGTATCAGCTAGGGCCTTTGCAATATCAAGGGGGTTTAAATTTGTATGAGAAGGTGAATCAATACAGATCGCTTCATCTGCGCCCATGGCCAGCGCTGTTCGAAGGGCTTCATAGGCTCTTTCTTTAGGGCCTACAGTTAAAACAAAAATTTGACTATCTGCAAATGAGGATTTGATTTTAATGGCCTCTTCGATGGCATATTCATCATAGGGATTAACAACCCATTTAACTTGTTGAAGATCTATACTTTTATTATCTTCACCCAGTTTAAACCGAGCCTCAGTATCGGGAACTTGCTTAAGACACACATAAATTTTTTGACCCATTTAATGACCTCCTGAATAATTTTTAAAGACTAGGACTAAAATCAGGTAAGCTCAACATTCTTATTATGCAAAACAACAAACGTTAGATTTTGCCAAACGAGTCTATCAACGAATTATATTTTGGGACAAAAATTCTCTTAGGTAGACGTTGACGAATTTCAAATTAGGGTTCATTTTTTAAGAGCATAAATTAATATAGATTAGAATTAATCAATAAAGGAGAAACAACTCATGTCGAGAGGGGAGCATTTTAAATACTTTCAATCATCGCCAGGAAAAAAAATGATCATGGCGCTTACAGGCCTTATTTGGGCAGGGTTTGTTTTGACACACATGCTTGGTAATTTTTTGATATTTGTCAGCGCAGACGCATACAATGCGTATTCGCATGCTCTGATTACCAATAAAATTATTTTAGTTGCTGAGGCTGTTTTAGTATTAACCATTGCCTTTCATGCGATTAACGGAATTTTGTTAACTCTATATAATTCTAAATCGAGAGGGTCTGAGAAATATGCCATGCAAGCTAAGGGCGAAAAGGCCGTCACGTTGGCCTCAAAAACAATGATTTACCATGGCACACTTTTGATGATTTTTATAGTAACACATTTAGTTGGGCTTAAATTTGGTCCTTATTACGAAACCACAGTTAATGGCGTAGTTATGCGTGATATTTATAGGCTAGTTGTTGAAGTATTAAGTCAGCCTATGCCCTTGGCTTGGTATCTTGTTTCGATGGTGGCTTTAGGTCTACATTTAAGCCATGGCTTTGGATCGCTGTTTCAAAGTTTAGGTATTAAATCAAAATCAAATGATCTGCTTATTAAAAAAGTGAGTCTGATATATGGCGCGGTGGTCGCCTTAGGATTTATTTCTCAACCCATCTATATTTATTTATTTTTAGCGAGGTAACACATGAGCTTAAATCTTGATTCGAAAATTCCTTCAGGCCCCATAGAAGATAAATGGACCAAACATAAATTTGATATGAAGCTCGTAAACCCTGCAAACCGCCGAA
The DNA here is from genome assembly GCA_020720425.1 of Bdellovibrio sp. GTDB lineage: Bacteria > Bdellovibrionota > Bdellovibrionia > Bdellovibrionales > Bdellovibrionaceae > DYOP01. The sequence goes on from DYOP01000001.1 coordinate 60,914, forward strand.
AATTTACAGCCATTGTTGTCGGAACAGGGCTGGCTGGCTCAAGCGCGGCATCTTCTTTAGGAGAAATGGGTTATAATGTAAAAGCCTTTTTTGTTCATGAAAGCCCGAGAAGGGCCCACTCGGTTGCCGCTCAAGGGGGCATCAATGGAGCCAAAAATTATAAAAATGATGGAGACTCAACTTACCGCTTATTTTATGACACGGTTAAGGGCGGTGATTTTAGAGCAAGAGAGGCCAACGTTTATAGACTGGCAGAAGTTTCGGGTAACATTATAGATCAAGCCGTAGCCTCAGGTGTGCCATTGGCGCGAGAGTATGGGGGGCTGTTGTCAAACCGCTCTTTTGGTGGAGCCCAAGTATCAAGAACATTTTATGCTCGCGGGCAAACGGGGCAACAGCTTTTAATTGGTGCCTATCAAGGCATGATGAGGCAGGCAGAAAAAGGTCAGGTAAAACTTTTTCCTCGGCGAGAAATGCTAGATGTTGTTATCGTTAACAATAGGGCCCGAGGGATTATCGTTAGAAATTTAATAACAGGAGAGCTTGAAAAGCATGAGGCCGATGTTGTTATTATGGCAACGGGCGGCTATGCAAACGTATTTTTTCTATCAACCAATGCAATGGCTTGTGCGGTAACAGCCGGATGGAAAGCCCATAAACAAGGGGCTCTTTTTGCAAATCCTTGTTATACACAAATTCACCCGACCTGTATTCCTGTACACGGAGAGATGCAATCAAAATTAACTTTGATGTCTGAGTCTCTTCGAAATGATGGGCGCATTTGGGTATCTAAAATTCAAGGCGATACCCGTAAAGCGAATGATATTCCGGAAAGTGATAGGGACTACTATCTTGAAAGGATTTACCCAAGTTTTGGTAACCTAGCCCCCCGAGATGTCTCGTCAAGGCAAGCCAAGTATCGAGTTGATGAAGGCCGAGGGGTCGGCGGCAAAGAAGCTGTTTATTTAGATTTTAAAGAATCGATATCACGGCTTGGGCAAAGTGCGATTTCTGAAAGATATGGTAACTTATTTGAAATGTACGAAAAAATTACGGGAGAAAACCCCTATCAAGTGCCTATGCGCATTTATCCAGCTCCCCACTATACAATGGGTGGACTCTGGGTTGATTATAACTTAATGAGCACAATTCCTGGGCTTTTTGTGGCAGGAGAGGCCAACTTTTCAGACCATGGAGCTAACCGTTTAGGCGCTTCTGCCCTTATGCAGGGATTAGCTGATGGTTACTTTGTGCTGCCATATACCATTGGTAACTTCTTGGCCTCTGTAGGTAACACCGAAAAAGTAAGCACAGATCACCCCGCCTTTGCTGAGGCCAAAAACAGAGTGGATGCTGAATTAAGTCAGTTACTAAAAATTAAGGGTTCTCGCTCGGTCGACTCATTTCATAAGCAATTGGGCCGTATTATGTGGGATAATTGCGGAATGGCTCGAAACGAACAGGGACTAAAAAAGGCCTTAGAGCAAATACCCCAACTTAAACAAGAATTTTGGAATGATGTTTATGTTCCTGGCGATAACAAAAGTCTTAATCCCGAGCTTGAAAAAGCGGTCCGAGTGGCTGACTTTTTTGAATTAGGAGAGTTGATGTGCCGAGACGCACTTGAGCGCAACGAGTCTTGCGGAGGGCACTTTCGTGAAGAGTATCAAACCGCTGATGGTGAAGCTCTAAGGGATGATCAGGCTTTTTGTAATGTGGCCGCTTGGGAGTATAAGGGCGCCTCAGTCGCTCCCCAAAAACATACCGAAGAACTTGTATTTGAAAAAGTAAAATTAGCAACAAGATCATATAAATAAGAGGTTGTTTATGTCAGAAAATCAAAAAAATTTAAATTTGAATCTCAAAATATGGCGTCAAGCGGGCAACAGCGAAAAAGGGGTATTTGAAACGTACCCCATAAAAAATGTATCGACCGAGGCCTCATTTTTAGAAATGATGGATCAGCTTAACGAAGAGTTAATAGGGCAAAAAAAAGACCCGGTTGCTTTTGATCATGATTGCCGCGAAGGAATTTGTGGGACCTGCGGTTTTGTGATTGATGGAAGTGCCCATGGTCCTTTAAAAAAAACGACCGTCTGTCAGCTTCATATGCGAAACTTTGAAGATGGTGCCACGCTAACCCTTGAACCATGGAGGGCCGAGGCTTTCCCTGTCATCAAAGATTTAGTTGTTGATCGAAGCGCCTTAGATCGCATTATCTCAGCGGGTGGATATATCTCTGTTGATGCGGGATCGGCTCCCGACGGTAACACGATTTCAATTCCAAAGCCTGATGCCGATGAGGCATTTGATAATGCCACTTGTATTGGTTGCGGGGCCTGTGTGGCTTCTTGCAAAAATGCTTCGGCTATGCTTTTTACAAGCGCAAAAGTGACCCATCTTGGACTGTTACCACAGGGTCAGATTGAACAATCAGAAAGAGTGTTAAATATGGTAGCTCAGCATGATATCGAAGGTTTTGGTTCTTGCACAACCACGGGGGCTTGTGAGGCAGCCTGTCCTAAGGGCATATCATTAGCAGCTATTTCAAATTTAAACCGCGATTTGCTAAAAGCGCAATTGACGGCAAAGTCTTTACCATCAAGCCAAAGTGATGTGGTCTAAATTTTTCTTATAGTAAATATAAAATTATTTTGCACATAAAGTATTCGACAAACTTAAAAAAGCAATAAACCCTATTTAAGAATTAATTTTTTTACTCATGCTATGGATGACATGGGGAGGGGTTATAAGATGAAAAGGATTTTGCTTATTTTGGCAGTATCAGGTGCTTTTTTTTCGCAAATCGCGCAGGCTCAAAACAACTATATACCAGGACAATATGTAGTTAAATGGCGAAAAGGATATTTAAAGACCTTCTCTCATTTTGAAAAAAATCAACTGGGAGTGATTAAAAACTTAGACGAACAAGAAAACTACTCACTCGTATATAGACCAGCTCCCGAGTTAGTCTCTCACTCATTAAAATCATTGGCTGCCCTATCTGCTGTTGAATTAGTAGAGCCCAACTATATATATAAAATTAATAAATTTCCAAATGATGCTCAATTTTCAAATTCCTGGGGTCTGATCAATAGCGGTCAGGCTGACTCTAAAGGCAACAAGGGACAAGCCGGCATCGATATTAATATTCAAAATGTATGGGATAAGGTAACTGAAACCGATATTCTTGTCGCAGTGATCGACACAGGGGTTGATTATCGCCATCCCGAATTAAAGGATAATATTTTTGTAAATCAAAAAGAAGAAACGGGCGTAAAAGGCGTGGATGACGATGGTAACGGCTACATTGACGATGTCTATGGAATGGATTTTACTGATATGAAAAATCCTAAAGCCAACGCTCTTGATGATCATGGGCATGGCTCTCATTGTTCAGGAATCATCGGAGCTAAAGGTGATAATTTAGTTGGAACAACAGGGGTTAATTGGAATATCAAAATTTTACCAGTTCGATTTTTAGACGCTGAAGGCTCGGGCTCATTAGCAGGAGCTGTTGCTGCTATTGATTATGCAGTTAAGATGGGTGCTAAAGTCTTATCAAACTCATGGGGTGGAACAACTAACAGCGCGATCCTTCAAGAAATGGTCGAATCAACGGCAAATAAAGGTGTACTCTTTGTCGTGGCCGCAGGTAACGAAACGGCTGATTTAAACAAATCAAAAGTATACCCAGCCAGTTACCAAACACCGAATATGATTTCAGTAGCCGCAATCACAAATAAAGGAAAGCTGGCTAGTTTTTCAAACTACGGTAGCCAAACGGTCGATTTAGCAGCCCCGGGAGAAAACATTTACAGCACTCTTTTAAATGGTAAATACGATTCGTGGAGTGGAACTTCAATGGCTACGCCTTTTGTAAGTGGAATTGCAGCCCTTATTTGGGGTCAAAACCCTGGGTTAACAAATTTGGAATTAAAAAATCGAATAATGACAACAGTTAAGCTGTTACCAACATTAAGAACAAAAGTTATTTCAAAAGGAATGGTCGATGCCCAAGCGGCTTTTGAAAACATTCCCTCACAAATAGACAGTAACGATCCAAGTGGTTGGGCGCAAGAAGAGTATCGTTTATCATCAGATCATCCTTATTCTAAAAAATCAAAATGGGAAAAAGAAATTCAGTTAGCTTCAGAGGTGACTCAGTTTGCCCTGTATTTTGAAAAATTTGATACCGAAGTTAAGTATGATAAATTAAGTATTTACGACAGTGCTGGCCATTTAGTTCAGGTTATAGACGGCAATTTTGAAAAAGACTATTCAGGAGTTGTTACCGGAAATTATGCTAAACTTGTATTTGAAAGTGATGATTCCGTCGAAAAATATGGTTTTGATATAACAGCAGTGGCCGTTAAAAAATAACTGCCCAAATTATATATAAAAATCAGTAGCTTAGAGATTTAAAAAAAGGGATGCAGTTAACCCAAACTAAGATAAAGGTTTGGCAAAGCTGCAGACCTCTTTTATTAAGTTTCACACCCTTGGTAAGCAAATCAAAAAGGCCTCACTGTTTTTATGCCCGCTTTTAATAGACGATTTGTGTCGTTTTGTAAAAAAGATAATCAGTAAAAACTTGTCATATTAAGTAAATTAGAGATAGCACGCTATTGATTTTGCATATTGAGTGTAATGATTTTCATAGTCATTTTTTCGCTTCTATTGTGGCCTTTACAAAATTTTGCAATTACAAAAGCTGTGGCAGCTCTTGTCCACTTTGAAACTCAGGCCAATGGTTCGACCGTTCGTAATAAAAAAGGCATAGATATTTATCATTACGAAATTCCGTTAGAATATGTACAAACTGATTTTGCAAGCACACTAAAAAATGAAATTAAAGATCAACTCATTTTTGAAATAAATGGACTTAAATACGTTAGATGGGTTATTAATCCAGAAGATACAAAATGGCATCATGAAGTAGTTAAGTACTTTAAAAGTAAATATAATTTAGATCTAACCCCTAAGTCGCACTTTATTGGTTACCAGACATCTTCGAGATCTTATATTGTTACCACGAAGGATGGTAAGGTTCAGTTTTCAATTAAATCAAGCACAGACCATACAGGCGGCATTTGGAAAGATAAAAAGCAAGAGGCCACGGATGTAAAAGATGCAAGAATAGTCAGTGACTATCTTGAGTATTTACAATCTATTTTAAAGCTTAAAAATGTAGTTATACTATCTGAGCCCGCAGCTATAATGTTACCAGATATTGATCAGGGAATTATTGTTAGAGATCTGGGAGAGCTTGCAGATATAAATAATACTAAATTATATATTCCGGGGTTTGCCGTTTTAAATGAATATTACGGAAAGCAACTGGCAAATAAAAATAAAACTCTAGATGCAGAAGAGTTTTGGAAGAAACACTACCTCGAGGCCGTAGGACGCGCTCAAGGCGAGTTTGCGGCCAGAACGGGTATGGAGTTAGACTCACCTCATTCGCAAAATTTTTTAGTAGAAACAGATGCTAATTTTAAACCGACGGGGAGAATTGTTATTCGAGATCTTGCGGATTTAAAATTTTATAATCCTACGGTTCAAATGCTCCACCCAAAATTTGAGGAATTTAAAAAAACATACTCATCAGGCGATCAATTTTTTTATCGCTTCAGTGGCGCCTTTTCTCCCTTCCATGGGACGCCCGTACCAACATGGATAGACTTTAAAACTGTCATGAGCCAATGGCCACTTGTTTATGAAAACAGCTATAGGAAGAGTTTTAAAGCCTATTCGGGGTTGGAAGATGATCGGTTTCGCATGGAAAAATTTATGTTCTCGGGTAATCATTTACAAAGTAATATTATCATATTTGATAGTTCTAAAAACTATTGGGAAAATTTAAAACTAAATAAATCCCCCCAAGGGATATTTAATTGCAGTTTTATATTTAAACTGTAGGGAGTCTTGGTTCTCAGCTTTGGCCGCTTATTTTTTCTTTTAAGTAACGTGCAATTTATGATAGTTTAAAATGCTGATACCAAAGCTATTGAAGCAGATGTTATAATCTACAAAAAGTTAATTCGGCTAGCAAACAAAGAAGGGGCAATTATGATCACAAAAAAACGTACAAAAAAAAATAAAGAATTAAAGATTTTAGCCCTCATTGCCCATGACGGAAAAAAGGCCCAAATGGTAGCCTTTGTTAAAGATAATCTTGAGTTTTTTAAAGACTATAAAATTGTAGCAACTCGAACAACGGGTGAGCATATTATTCAGTCAGGCTTATCCTTAAAGCCCGTGTTATCGGGCCCCTTAGGCGGAGACGCTCAAATAGCGGCTCTTGTCGCCACAAAAAAATGTGATGGTGTCATCTTTTTAAGAGACCCCTTAGGTATGCATCCGCATGATCCAGATATTTCGATGCTTATGCGTATTTGTGATGTTCATAATGTGCCATTAGCAACAAATTTGGCCTCAGCTCAGCTGCTTATTAAAGGTCTAAATAAGCTTGAGCGATTAGCTATTTAGTAATTATTTATAAACTACTAACTACTAACTACTAAAACTATTTAGCTGCTTTTACTAAAAAATTAGTAGCTATTTGGAATTTTTATTTTCTTTGACTGATGAGGAGTAGGCAAACGCTATGACCACGGCCCCAATCAGCCCCGTCACCCATTCAGGAATGTGCATAAAAGGATTAAGTAACATGATTAAAGCTAATATGCCGATGGCGTAAAAGGCGCCGTGCTCTAAAAACACAAATCGAGTGAGAGTATCTTTTTCGACAAAATAAATGGTCAGGCTTCGAACAAAAAAGGCACCGATAGAAAGCCCGAGCATTATAATAAACAAATTATTAGTTATGGCAAAAGCGCCAACGACTCCATCAAAGCTAAAAGAGGCATCGAGTACTTCGAGATAAATAAAAAGGGCCGCACTGGCTTTGTGTATATCAGAAACCGAATTTTCGTTGGCTTCAAGTAGCGAAGATAAGCCTTCAACAAAAAGGTAGACTAATAGCCCAAAAAGACCAGCAATAACAAAAGGAAGCTTGTGAATATCGGATATAAAATAAGTGATAAATAATAAAGCAGATAGACCTAGGGCAATTTCAATGGCCTCAACCTTTCCGGCAAGACTTGCGGGTTTTTCGATGATCGGAATCCAGTGCAAAGATTTATTTTCATCATAAAAATATTTAAGTGTGACCATTAATAAAAACATACCTCCGAAGGCTGAAATTTGAACATGAGAGTCTAACATTATTTTTGCGTATTGATCGGGCTGAGTAGCGGCTAAGACTAAAGCGTCCCAAGGGTTTACAGAGGCAAAAATAGATACAATGGCTAGCGGAAATATAAGTCTCATTCCAAATACGGCGATCAAAATTCCCCAAGTTAAAAAACGGTGTCTCCAAGCGGGAGTCATTTTTTTAAGAATTACGGCATTAACTATGGCGTTATCAAATGAAAGCGACACTTCCAAAACGGCTAATACGGCTCCAATAAATAAACCCTGAATGGCCCCTGCGGGAGTGGGGTTATAGTAATAGCCTACACCTAAGCATCCCAGTAAGCCCAAGGCTGAAAACATAAAGGAACCTAAAAAATACTTACTCATAAAACCCCTATAATAACTAAATTAAATAGTACTTAAGATAGCTGAACGGTAACCTATGCCAACAATTCTCTCAAGAGTTTTATTGTTTAAGCTAAAATGATCGGCAAAAAACATTTCATCATCTTCAGGGCCTGGGTGAATATAGGTCCACTTTGTTTCGGGACGGTAACCTGCCTCGGCTTTAAAAATAGAAGTAATTTTATATTGAAGCTCTTTAAGCTCATTTGCCGGAAGAGGGATAAGGCTAATTTGCTTTAAAATACTGTCGTGCAAAACCTTAAGCTGTTTTTTATTATAAATGGCCTTTTCGATTTTTTGTTGAATTACTTGATAAAGGGCTTGGTTGATAATGACAGGAAGTCCAAAATCATCGAGAGATCCAATTTTAGAAGTATAATGATAAGGGTGAACTGAGTAACTCGCAACCACATGGGTAGCTCCAAAATCTTCTGCCAAATGGCTTGATAAAGTGTCTCTGATTTCTCCATCAAAATATGAAATTTCTTTTCCATCAGAGGGCCTTTTTATTTTTTTTGGAGCAAAAAATGGAGGAAGAGCAACCGATGCTGCCACGGCCTGACTAATATTAGCATAGTTAATATACTTACTCTGACGCGTTTTTGAGCTTTCGCTAAAATGACCAAAAATAGCTTTTCTTGTGTGATTAAGTTGGGTGGCTATAATGTAAAGCTCAACACCAAGGTCGTGGAACTCATCAATTTCAAGGGCTTGATATTTTAAATACTCTTCAAGAGCTTGGGTGGTAAAAAAACCGTTAAGTTTTAAATTATTTTTTAAAAAGGCTTCAAGACTTCCAAAGGCGGGTCGCTCTGACTTGACAACCTGCGGCAACGAGGTCAGTACTCCCCAGGTATTAGGTCTAAATAAATTTCTGTATTTAATTTGAGGAAGGGCCTGGAGGGATTTATTATCGGTTATAATTTTTGAGTATCCAGTCCCCTTATTAAAAGCGTTAATAATAGATTCAGGTGAGTATCCATTAGCAAGTAATGAAGAAACAAAAGCCCCGGCCGATGAGCCAATATACATTCGAAATTGCTTTTCGTTTTGGGGAGCAAAGCCAAAGCGGGTTTTAAAGCGATCCCCTCCAACAAAAGTGTAACCCTTTTCTTTAAGTGCTATGCAAACACCTAGATGAAAGGCTGAGGCTTTAATTCCGCCTCCAGATAAAACGAGAGCTGTTTTATTATTTATTGTTTCTGCCACAGGCTGTAATCATCAAAAAGGTTTTAAGGCTTGTCAAACTCAATTCTGACGTGAATACCCAGACCTTTAGATAGGTATGGGTATTCAAATTGACAAAGTATAAAAAGCAAAATCAAATATGTTTATGACTACTTACCTATCATTAACCGATTTTGCTGTTAAATATAAAGTGAGTATCAGTACCCTTCGTCGAAAAATTAAGGCCAATGATTTGGCATTTAAATTTGAAGATGGGCGTTACCTCGTTTGCGACCAGCCTATAAGCATAGAGCAAAAATCACATCGTCCCTCCCACCTCCCTCCTGTGAAGTCTCTTTCGTCTGTGCTTGGAATTGCTTCTGTTTTGCCTCAACAGCCATCGTCCCCTCCCAAAGAACAAGTTATGAGCGAGTTAAAACAGGCTTACTTAGGAATTCTCCAAGAAAAAGAGCAGATGATTTTTGAATTAAGAGAAGAAATTGTTGATTTAAAAATGCTGGTCCGGGCCCTTGAAGAGCAAAACCAAAAACTCTCTGGCGGCCTTTCACTTTTTTAATAGACTTCTTTCATATTGATTTGTCCTCAAAATGGGGAAATTGGCTTCAGATCAAGGAATATGGGAAAAAAGGACACGAAAGAATAGTAGAACTATTTTGAGTGCCCTTTTTTTCCTTATGACACAGAGCTGGAGACAATTACGCCGCTTTAAGCATAAATCAACATGAAAGAAGTCTAATACCAAGTAGAACCCGTTTTGGCTTAAGCATCATTCGATATGAAATAAATTGATCAAAAAAAATTTCGATTAATCGATAGTAATAAAGTCCATTCGATTTCAATTAAAGTTCAATCCCAGTTCAAACACACTTTTGCATTACTTGAATCAAATTTGAATCGCTTCAATCACATCTGAATCACGCGAGAATTACGCTTTTCTCAGAGGGGTTTATTTAAAGTTCAATTATTTCTTCTGATTTTTTAGGCTTAAAAACAAACAAATCTTTAGGCGGTTTTGCTTGGCAGGTCGTCTTTTTAAATTCTAATGCAGTATTGTTATCAACGTCGTCAGTATAGTCAATGCGGACAAGCTTATTAAGATTTGAATCAATCACAATGACTAAATTTTTTACTTCAAAAGTAAATGTAGGCTTTGGTGTTAGTTGATATTCTTTAAGTAAGGCAGATTTCAACGTCGAAGTTTTTTCGACAATATCAAATGAGCGTACTAATGTTTGATAATCTAAAAGTTGGCTCACTAAAAAAGGAGATTTAGATTTGTTATTTGAAGATCGAGCAATCTGATAGGGTCTGGGAGATAGCTTATTTTCGTATTGCAAAATCCAATATTGGTTACCGTCATAAATAATGACATCTTTAGGTACAGATAAAGTTTGAAACCGAAATAAATTTTTAAACCGAAAAAGTTGGGCATCCACAGTTTCTGTAGAGTTTAAAATTTGAGAGTGCGTTTTTTTTATTAGTTCAGATTGACAAAATTTATCAGTAGATAAACGCAAAATAGCTTTTTCCAAAGGCTTAAAATGAGCGGGTTTGGCGTTAGCGGATAAATATAAAAAACAAGTCAAAGCCCATGAAAAAAAAATAAAATATCGGTTTCGAAAAAGCATATGGTTTTTAATGTACACTTGTTTTAACTCGGTAGGCAATGCAAACAATAGGAGGCGAGATAATTTTTAAGGCCTTAATGCAGGCCAGAGCCGTGGCCCCCGTTGTTACCACATCATCAACAATAACTATCTTAAAATGGCTTTGAAAAAACAAGAGCTCATCGTCTGAAATCTTGATTTCAATTTTACGATTAACCCTTTGAAGCTTATTTAGCGATTTCTGACTTATACTAAGATCACTTGAAGACTGTGGAGTTAAGGCTAAAATATCCGCAGCTTGCCCCCCTAATAGATCGGCCAAACCTTTTGCTAAATCATAGGCCTGATTATGCTTTCTCAGAGTAGGAGCCGGAATAAATAAGAGTGGTTTTTTAGAGTTTATTTTTGGGTCATTAAAAAGACCCAAATGGCCATACTGAAAAAGCCAGTTTTTAGCCAGCCAATTTGATAGCGAATGATTAACTCCCGATTTAATTTGATGGATTAAAGGATAAATGAGTGGGTTATTTTCGCGCGACCAGTTTAAAAGAGGATATATATTAAGGGTAAAAGAAGAGGTGTTAATTTTATGGGGATAGCTGTGAGAATGATTAAAAATAAATTTCCAACATGAGGGGCAATAGGAGTTTTTATTTATCATAAATCTTTGGCAACTTAAACATTGATTAAAAATAAAAGGGCGAGATAAATGATCAATAAAAAAATGTTTCATAAAATGATAACCTTAAAAGTATTAATTGAGTTGAGGATGAAAAAAGCTTTGCACCGATCACTACGAGGAGGCATTTTTTAGCCCCTGAGACCCCCTCAAGGATAAAAATTATTTTTCACTATCGACTCATTAATTTGATATATGGTTTTTAATAAGCAGGCTGACATACTCCGGAAAATCAAGCTGACAGCAGTGAGAACCATAGGGAATGGTCGTTAGCTGGGCATTATCAATGCAATCTTTAATCTCGATTTGATATTTTAAAGGAGTCAGCTTATCAGACTCCCCGCCAACAATTAAAGTGGGAGCTTTAATTTTTGAAGCACTTTTTGTTCCATCAAAACTAATTAAAGACTCAAAAAGAGGTAAAAAAACTTCTAAGTTTAAATGAGCCACTCCGCGAGCATAAATTTCGACATCTTTTAAATCTGTTAGATTAAGATTAAAGCCCCCGGTAGCGCCACTTAAAAATATTGCCACAGGATTATCGACCATTTTCCCCCAAAACTCTTGAATCGCTTTGGGATCTTCTTGGTTTAGTTCGTAAAATAAAGGAATCATTTTATGAAACCATTTTTTGTTTGTGAAATATCCTAATGGGTTTGTGATAAAACCATTAATTAACGACAGAGAGCGCACGCGATCTGGGTAACGCGAAGCAAATTCAACGACAATTGGTACGCCCATGCTGTGACCAGCAAAATGCGCCCCGCCCGTTAGTTGTAAATAGGTCGTTAACTCGTAGAGATCTTCTGCTAAACCTTCAATGTTAAGCCTTTCAGGCCGACCCCCATGGCTTTTAACATGGCCTCTTAAATCAAAAGTAATCACTCTAAAATGAGTCGAAAGCAATCTGATCTGGTGGGTCCAGTGGTTTATTAAACAGGCAATGCCATAGACTAAAATTAAAGGCTGACCAGAGCCCCTTATTTCATAGTAGATTTTGGCCCCATCAGAGGTTAAAAAATAACCTGAACTTAGTTCCACTCGATTCATAAGCTCATAAACTCCTGATGATTAATAGTTAGCTTTAGGCAGCTTGAACCAAAGCAAAGGGTATCGTTGTGATTTAATATGGCCTCAGAGTAAGACTTACCATTAATTAAAACAAGGCTTGAAAATTCAGTCGTAAAAAAGGGTAAGCCGTTAGAGTTTGGAGAAACAGTAAAAAGATTTTGCGGCGGAAGACCCGAGTCTTTAATCAAAATATCCATAGACTCTGATCCAAAATAACGGGGCCCAAACCCAATGGGAATGACTCTGTTATATTCGGGGCCACGGGTGAATTTAAAAATAAGCGGGGGCATAAAGGGCATCGTGATTTGAGAGCTTTGAGAATGATAATGGGGGGATAAGGCAGAAAGGGCCAAAAGTAACTTGTCCTGCCAAGAAAGTATTTTAATTTCATCAGAATTTAAACCCTCTGACGAATTTATAACTTTTAAAGAGTCTAACCCCTCAGAAGTCGATTTTAAATAAATAGTGGCTTTGGTTGGGTCAAACTCGACAACTTCGATCAGAGAAGCTCCGAGTTGAAATTTAATCCCGGGCAAAAGCGCTAATTTTTCTACGCGGGTTCCTTGAAATAAAATTTTATTATTAGACCCCTTATCAACTAAAACAAAAGCGCCCTTGGGATGTTTAGCTACTTGAGCGTGTAGAGCCGAAACTAAAGGATCGGGCAATATAAGCTCCCCACGACTACGACCAATTCGTAACCCCGTTCGAATTTCGATGGTTTGATCTTTTAATGGCCCCGATAAAAATAATAACCCTAAGGACTGTGTCATTTAGATGTATTTTAATCGGAATGCTCATATATAACAAATAGAACAATAGAAATGGTTGAGTCTAGTTTTTAGATATGATAGGACCTTAACATTCAAATTATAAACCTTGCTCATATATAAAATAAAAATGGGCCAAAGTCCAAAAGGAGTATCCATGCAAGCCGAGATTGTACCCGCATCAAAAAGACTAAAATCATACGAGGTTGTCGTTATTGTAAGTCCACAAGCAACCGTTGATCAGCAAAAAGAAGTATTCCAAAAAAACAAAGCTATTATCGAATCTTTTGGAGGTTCAATTTTTTCTTTAGAAACTTGGGGCCGAAGAACTTTGGCTAATCCTATTGAAAAACATAAGGTGGGTGTTTATTTTCACATGATGTATCAAGCGCAACCTGCGGCTGTGGCTGAGATTGAGCGTATTATGCGCATTAGCGACCATGTTATTCGTTTTTTACATATCGCTCTAGATCCCCGAGCCCCCATGGCTGAGCATAAAGAAGTATTTACTAGTGCATTAAAAGAAACTCAAGAACGCGAAAAAGAGCGTGAGGCTCGCATGCAGGCTCGAAAAGCAGCTATGGCTGCCGATAGGGGCTAATCATTAATGGCTGAAATTTTTTCGGGCATTAAAAAAAATAATTTAGGGCGATTTAAAATCGCCCTTCTTTTTTTATTATCTCAAATGGTAACTTTTTTCTTTTCTTTTTTGGGCGCGCCATTACTTAGGGTGCTCTACCGATCTCAACCAAGGATAATAAGTCTAATTTTTTTGCTACTTTGGTCATTGGGGTTTTTCTACCCCCCACTCATCCCCGTAGCTTCTTTGATGCTTTTAATTTGGTTACCTATTATTTTGACTCAAGAGTTTGAAACTCAATTGGGCTGGGAAAATCGTTATATAAACATGTTTGTCTCATCTCTTTTAGGGGCTTTGGTAACCTTAGTGTATGGTTATATCGCTTTAAAATATCAAAAAATAGATGCGATCACTTTTGTTGATCAACTTTTTGTAGAGGCTTTTGGTCAGGTGCAAAAATCAGAAGTTAGCAAAAATTCATTTTGGCTTGAAGCTTTTAACCTTGATAGCCAGGTTATTTATAGGGTTTTACCCTCGGTATTTTTTTTAATATCCCTAAGCCATGTTGTGTTTGCTTATGTTTTAGATTCAAAAGCCGCGCGTGTTTTGGGGATAGCCTATTTAGAAACCGCCCATAAACCTAAATTTTTAGCATTTAAAAGTCCCGACTTGGTTATTTGGGCCTTTCTTGTTTCGTTTCTTCTTAGCTTTTATAAAGGGGTTAATGTCGATCTTAGATGGACGGCTATAAATATCCTTTTAATGGTGACGGGAGTTTTGTTTTTTCATGGTTTGGCTGTGTTTGAGTATATATTGTATCTATTTCGGGCTGGACTTTTTATAAGAATATTGGTTTATGTTCTACTTGTAGGTCAGATGTTTTATGTGCTAGTTTTTTTAGCCTTAGCTGATTATTGGTTGGATATTAGATTAAAATTAACTAAGTATTTACGAGATAAAAAAACAAAAGAATAAGGAAAAAAAATTAGAAACATAATTGAGTTACGCAACAGATGAGAAATGAGTGACTCAATAAAAAAACTGATGAGTTAAGTGGCCGAGTGGCAAAAAACAGGGCCTTCGGTTTTTCGAATAAAAACAAAAAGGTTAAAGGAGAAGACATATGAAAGTCATACTAAATAAAGATGTTAAAAATGTGGGAAAAGCTGGGGATATCGTTCAAGTTAAAGATGGTTTTGGACGAAATTTTTTAATCCCCAAAAAATTAGCTGAAATGGCAACTCAAGGTAAAGCCAAGTACTGGGATCACCTTAAGCTAGTTATCGAGGCCCGAAAGAAAAAGGCACTCGAAGAAAGAAAAGCTTTATTGGCCAAGCTTTCTGGTCACTCTGTTGTTTTTACAGCTTCAACGGCTCCTAATTCAGAAAAAATATTTGGATCAATTACAAATGCAGATATTTCAAAAAAGCTCGAAGAAGAGGGTTTTCAAGTTGATAGACGAGATGTCTATATGGAAGATCATATCAAAGCTCTTGGTAACTATAGAGCCGTGATTAAATTTTCCGAAGGTCTTGAGTCAGAACTTCAAATTGTTGTCGAAAGAGCGCACGCTTAATTTTATTAAGCTTTAGGGTTTGTTTGCACTTGGTGCATAGTTAACAGGTGCCCCTGAAGCTTTAGTTTTATTTGATTGTGTTGTCGGCTCAAATCGTTTTGAGCCCAATGATCCCGAGTTAGCATTAAACTGAGGAGAGTATTCGGGCTCGGCTTCTTTAAAGCGGCCCAGCTCGGCTTCAAAGCTAAGCTTAACTGTTCCGGTGGGCCCATTTCTTTGTTTGCCAATAATAACTTCGGCACGACCTTTTTTATCTGAATCATCTTTATCATAATAGTCATCTCTGTAGAGTAGCATAATAACGTCAGCATCTTGTTCAATCGATCCAGACTCTCTTAAATCAGATAGCATAGGCCGTTTTTCTTGTCGTCCCTCCACGCCCCGATTAAGCTGAGCTAAGGCGATGACGGGTATCTGAAGCTCTTTAGCGATAGCCTTAAGGGTTCGTGAGATTTCAGCAACTTCTCTTTCGCGAGATTCAACCCGCTCTTTCATTTTCATGAGTTGAAGGTAATCAATAATGACACAATCAAGGCCATGTTGAGATTTAAGTTTGCGGCAGCGGCTTCGAATTTCGAGGGGGCTGACTGAAGAGGTATCATCAATAAATAATTTTGATTCGCTCAAAATGCTGGCGGCTTGAATCATGCGAGGCCAAGAGTATTCATCTAATTTTCCGGTTCGAGTTTCTTTCATGTTGATTTTAGCTACCATCGAAAGAAGTCTCGAAACCAAGGACTCTTTACTCATCTCTAACGAAAAATAAGCCACAGTCTTTTTTTCTTTTAGGGCCATGGTTTCGGCAATATTTAAACTAAAAGCTGTTTTTCCCATCGAGGGGCGAGCGGCAATAATAGTTAGCTCGCTAGGCTGAAAGCCTGAGGTCATTTTGTCTAATGAGGGAAGGCCCGAGGAGATCCCTGTGATTTCAGAACCCTGTTGATATAAGGCTTCAATCTTGAGCATGGCTTGATGAACAATATTCATAGAGGGGACAAGCCCCTCGGAGGTTCGATTTTCTGAAAGCTTAAAAAACTTTTCTTCTGCTTCGTCTAAAAAGTAACCAATACTTGAAAAGCTCTCTTGGTAAGCCTTATCGGCAATTTCATTTGAAGCTAAAATAGCTAGACGTAAAACACTTTTGTCTTTTACAAGGTTAGCATACATTTCAATGTTCACAGCAGAAATGGTGTTACCTACCAGTTCAGAAATATAATCATGCCCCCCGACGCTAATAATTTCTGATTTTGTCTGAAGGTAGTCGGTAACAGTTATTAAATCAATCGGCTGACCTTTTTGATTAAGCTCTCTCATGGCCTTATAAATAATCTGGTGACTTTTTAAGTAAAAATCAGATTCGCTAAGAATGGCGCTGACATCATCCCAAGTTGATGAGTCGAGCATAATTGAACCTAAAACAAGCTTTTCTGCTTCGGTATTATTTGGTGGAACTTTAAGTTGTGCCATATTCCCCCCCTCAGGGTAAAGCCAATCGCCATTTGATAAGTTACTTAAAATAAAAAAAGGTTAACAAGATCCTTTGTTTATAAAAAGCAACAAACGTAGCTTAGCATAAACAGTTTATCGAATTTGAATTTGATAGTGATCAATTTTTTTCTTTAATGTGTTGCGGTTAATGCCCAGCATTTGAGCGGTTTTGACCTGGTTGCCGTGCTGATTGCGAAGTGCCAATTCGATCAATGGTTTTTCGACTTGTTCCATAACAATTTCATAAAGATCTTTAACTTCAAGATTAGACTGCATTTTTTGTAAAAATAAAACCTCAAGTTTTGAGCGAACAAGTTTTTCAAGACTTGTTGAGGCTAGGTTAGCGACAAGTAGATTTTCAGACTGATTTAGTTGCATAAAGTTAAACTCCCCTTTGTTCTGCATTCCAAATATATTTATGTTGCTGTAATTGCAAGCGTGCAGAGATTTTTTTTTCTAAAATTTGCTCAGCTAGCCAAAAAGGCTCGATTAAGCCCCAAGCGGGACTTAATAACACAGTGAATTTATCAAAAATCAAATGTTGACGGCAAAAAGAAATAGCCCAGTCAAAATCGGCTTTTGAGCAAATCACAAATTTAAGCTCAAGATTTGTTGCCTTTAAGTTTTCTAATAAAAAAGTATCCGCAGCTCCCGAATCAGGGGTTTTGATATCAACTACGGCAAGAGCTCTCGGGTCTAGGTTTAAAACTGACTTAGCCCCACTGGTTTCGACAGATACTTTATAGTTTAAATCACACAAAGTTTTTACTAAATCAAACACGGGGGGCTGTAAAAGAGGTTCTCCGCCCGTGACACAAACAAAGCCATTGGGGTTGCCATAGGCTTTAATTTTAAGAACAATTTGATCAATTGTTAAATAGTCACCTTCAAAATAAGAATATTTAGAATCGCAATAATGGCATCTTAAATGGCACCCCGTAGTTCTAACAAAAACAGTCGGTTGGCCGGCATAAGAACTTTCACCTTGGATGCTATAAAAAAACTCGTTAATTTTTATCATGTGTTTAGAGTTAGACTTTTGTCTTAATAGCTCGTCTTCTGTCAAGAAAGTTCATTCTGGCCTTTTCGATGGCGTTAAAAAATTTAAAAATACCTTATGCCTTTTAAAAAATTAAAATTAGAACTTATTGCAATTGTATGGCTTAGCATTTCAGTATTCATAGGGCTTGCTCTGTGGAGCTATCACCCCCAGGACACCTCATTAAGCTCTCTGAGCTGGGGCCAAGCGCCTTTAAACTGGTGTGGGGTTTTAGGTAGTTTTTTATCTGATTTTTTATTAAAAACTTTTGGATTGGCGGCTTGGTTTATTCCGGTCGGGGCATTATTTTTGAGTCTTAAAATATTTGTGAATCAAAAATACGAATCAGATTATATTAAATCGTTATGGGGACTATCTCTTTTATTAATTAGCGCGGCACTTATACAAATATATTTTGTTAACAATAAGTTTTATCAAGGCTCTATTTCGTCGGGTGGAATTTTAGGAGAAATTTTGGCTAAAGGCTTTGTGCTAGCCCTGAATCGCTCGGGTGCTATGGTCATTTTTTGGTCGGCCTGGCTGATGAGTTTTGTTATGTTTTTTGAACAAAGCATGAGTGGACTACTTTCTGCAGGAATTAAAACCGTTTACTTTGTAATAAGACATACAATCAATAAATTAAATTTATTTTTCTTTGGATTATGGGCGGGTGTAAAAAAATTATTTAAGGTGAGAAAAGAAAAAAGCAGTTACAGCTTAAACCATTTATTTTTATCTGAAAATACCACGGCTAAGGCAAGCGTAAAAAACAAAGATGCATTCTTGTTAGGAAAAAGCATAGGTAAAAATAAAGAAATTGATAGTAAAGACCTGTTTGAATCTAAAAATGAGACAGAAAGAGCAGATGACACCGAAAATGCTGAAGCCCAAGAAAATACATTATTTGGCCAGCTAAAGTATGATCAAAAAACAACTGTTTTAAATAAGACCAAAAAAGCAATTTTCAGGTCTCAAAATCGCACTGAGAAAGTTGAAAATTGGACCTTACCTAATTTGAATCTTATCGAAGACCCTCCGCCATCAAGAGTTCGAATTGATACGTCCGAAATCAAAGACAAGGCTAAAATCTTAAAAGAAAAATTATCCCTGTTTGGTGTTACCGGTGAAATTGTTAACTCTAAAGCGGGTCCGGCTGTTACTTTATACGAGTTTCGCCCCGAAAGCCGAGTCAAAATAAGTAAAATTACTGAACTGGCAGACGATTTAACGATGGCCTTGTCAAGTCAATCACTCAGAATTATTGCCCCCATTCCAGGGCGAGATGTTGTGGGCGTTGAAACTGCAAATAAATCACGAGAAACTGTATATTTAAAAGATATGCTAGCAGAGGATCGTTTTTGGTCAGATGAGTTTATGTTACCAATGGCATTGGGCCGAAAGGTCGATGGGGGAGTAGAAATTGTTGACCTCCGTAAAATGCCTCATCTTTTAGTGGCAGGGACAACGGGCTCTGGTAAGTCTGTGTTTACCGTCTCAACAATTATTGGTCTTTTATATAAGCACTCGCCTAAAACCTTAAAGTTAATATTAATTGATCCCAAACATGTTGATTTGGCGGCTTTTGAGAGCGTCCCCCATTTGGCTATGCCTATTGTTACCGAGGCAAGGCAGGCTGTTATGGCCCTTAAATGGGCCGTTAACGAAATGGAAAAAAGATATCGTTCGATGAGTCAGTTTGGGGCTCGTGGAATTGAGACATTTAATGAAACTGCATCTAAATTAAATTTAGAGCAAAAAAAAGAGCACGAACAGGCCAACTTTGACTTTGAAAATACACCGGGAAAGCGCGGCGAGGCCTATTATTACGAGCCTCAGCCCTATCTGGTTATTGTGGTCGAAGAGTTTGCAGATTTAATGACAGTAGATAAAGGTAATGTTGAGCAGTCGGTTATTCGGCTTGCACAAAAAGCAAGAGCCTGCGGTATACATTTGGTTTTATGTTTGCAATCCCCAAGAAAAGAATTTGTTACCGGAGCAATTAAGTCTAATATCCCGGGGCGAATTGCCTTTAAAGCCGCAAGCTCTATGGAATCGCGAATTATATTAGATGAAGGTGGGGCTGAAAGGCTTTTGGCCTCGGGTGATATGTTATACCGAGGACCTGGGTCAGCGCATGTAATTAGGCATCATGGGCCTTTTTTAAAAGATGATGATATTAAAAAAATCACTCAGTTTTGGTCTGATCAGGGGGAGCCTGATTTTAGCGTGACCCATTTAAATGAAGAGGCCAATAAGGCCAATGGGAGCGATAGCAATTTTGGATTAGCATGTGATGACCAAGACGAAAGACATGGTGAAGTGCTTGATTGGATCCAAACGCAAAAAGAGGTTAGCGCTTCGTTAATTCAGCGAAGATTTGCCTTGGGTTACCCAAGGGCTGCGAGATTAATCGAATCATTTGAAAAAGAGGGCGTGGTTGGCCCAGCCAATGGCAGTAAGCCTCGCACGGTTTTAATTCATAACCTAAGAGAACTGTAGATTAAAAGGCATCCCATAAAATGCGCGATCAAATTTATATTAAACTCAAGGTGGCCGCTTTTTGAATGCGGTCCCATAGCGGGAGCCAGTCACCGCTCATTTGATCAGGCGAAATTTTTAAATAAATTAAATCAGATAAAGGCTCACGACTAGCGGTGTGAAGTAATGAGTAAAATAGCCTTGCTGCAATCTGCGGAGTTTGTGGCAAATCAATTGTGGTAACCTCTTTGGGGTTATCAAGTTTAATTAGATGCGAAGAGGGTTTGGTGCTATTGTTATCAACAATAAATTGTTTATATTTTAAAATAATTTCTTCGTTCGAAAGGTTTTGAGTTGAGACAATCAGGGGCTTGAGCGGCATATAGTGATATTCAAGGGAGCCCGGAGAAACCGCAAGATCTGTGGACTCTGTCCCCGATTTTGGGGCCATGGCCCAATGGGGCTGTTCAGCAAGAGGCAGTTGAGTTAGGGCTTTTTCAATTTGAATTTGAGAAATAAGGCCGGGCCGCAAAATTCTTATTTGTTTAGGTATTGATAAATCGACAATTGTACTTTCAATCCCAATTTGGCAGGGGCCACCATCAACAACGGGCAAAGTGTTACTAAGCCCCAGTAACACATGGTCAGCTTGAGTCGGGCTTGTATGGCCAAAAAGATTGGCGCTAGGGGCTGCCAAGGGGCCGCATTGATTAATTATTTCAAGAGCGAGGGGGTGATTTGGCATTCTTAGACCAACGGTATTAAGGCCAGAAGTAATTAAGTCACAGATCGTATTATTTTTTTGTAAGACAAGAGTCAGTGGGCCGGGCCAAAACTTTTGAGCTAATATTTCAGCTTCTGGGGGCCAAAGGGCTGTGCTGTTTTTAGCTTGATCAATATTTGAAACATGAACAATCAAAGGATCAAAAAAAGGTCTTTTTTTGATAGAAAAAATAGAAGATAAGGCGTTTGGCTTATTGATGGGAGCTGCTAAACCATAAACAGTTTCCGTAGGTATGGCCACAACCTGGCCAGAGTTTAATAAAGCAATGGCTTGACTGGTTGTGACCAACATAAATTAACAGAGTAGCTAATTAGTAGCGAGATCCGCCGCCGCCACCAGGACCGCTGCGTCTGGGGCCACCGCCGCCGCCACCACCGCTGCCAAAGCGTCGACCGCCACCGCCGCCGCCACCGGGACGACGCTCTTCTTGAGGGCGAGCTTCAGATACGTTAATGTTTCGGCCCATAAAGTCTTGACCGTTTAGACCTTCAATTGCTCTTGAAGCAGCAGAAGCATCAGCGAACTCAACAAAGCCAAAGCCTTTTGAGCGACCTGATTCGCGATCTGTTACCACGCGAGCTGAAGTGATTTCTCCAAATGAAGAAAATTTATCGCCTAATGCTTGATCATCACAAGTATAAGGCAAGTTACCGACGTAGAGTTTTGTGCTCATGGTCTTTCCTTTCGTAAAATGAAAGAGTGTGTCCCCCTCTTTCAAAGCTATTATTAACCGACCATGAGTCATTTATTTGTCACGGAAGCGGTATAGACACAAAACGCATCTTAGACCCTATTTTTAAAAAAAGCAAGAGCCTTGGTTTAAGTTATTAATGATGATGGTGGCCGCCAGGACCATGGGCGTGACCGTGAGATATTTCTTCGGGGGTGGCCGGCCTCATATCTATCATTTCCACATCAAAAACAAGGTCTTGGCCAGCCAAGGGGTGGTTGCCATCAAGGGTAATTATTTCTTCCGTGACCTTTGTTATTTGAACAACTTTAAGCTGTTCGCCCAGATTGAGTTGTAAAAAACCACCCTCTTTTATGTCAAGATGCGCAAGTTCAGTGGCGGGTACTTCCATTAGCATTTTAGGGTTAGGTATGCCGTAGGCATCATCAGCCGATAAAGAAACTGTTTTTTTTTGTCCTATAAGCATTTCCAAAAGTGCTATTTCAAGTTTTGGAAGAATTTGGCCAATTCCACTTAAAAAACTCATCGGGCCATCAAAAGAAGAGTCAAGCAGATCTCCTGCTGTATTTTTAAGAGTATAATTAAAAGAAATTACTTTTTTTTGCGCACTCAGTGGGTCAACCATGCTTCCTCCAACTTAGATTTTATAGGCCTGCGATATGATACTATTTAGCTAATCATAAAGAGCTGAAAGGGTACTAAATCAAGAAAAAAATAAAAAAGTGATAAATAATATTTTTTTATTTTGTAAATTTTGATTCTGACGTTCAAGAACTTTTAAGGTGGTCTATGCCTTACTCGGCTCTAAAATTAGTTTAAGTGAAGGGCAGACCAAGGGATAGAAAATAAATTAATAAATAGCAGTAATGATCAAAAGGATTGAAAACAATCAGGAATAAATTTATGCTAATAAAATGAAAATTTTAAAATACAATGTTCTTATATTATTTTGCGTGGCGGCCTCTATCACGGGTTATTCCCAGACAAAAAATTGTTTACTCTGTGATTTTAAAATGCCCTCTGAATCTTCAAAACCTGGAGGAGCTGACCCTTGCTTTGATTTGTTTGAAGCTTCTTGCATGGGAGCTGATGGAAAATCTAAATTCCAAGGAGATCCCGAAAAACTTTCCAATGATATGCTGAATACAGTAAAAGAAGCTAGAGATAAGACAGCAAAAGAAATGGGTTTTAAAAATATTGATGATGCAATTAAAAATAAACTTAAAAGTGCTGGCATTGATTTAAGGGACAATATAGATGATAAGGCTTTTAAAAACCTCAAAAATGAGGACGGCACTCTTTGGCAAACTACTGAAGACAGCAGAAAGATCTATTCATCGGTTGAGCAATGTGTCAAAGATGAATATGAGCTTATGAACGCCTCAAACGGCACTCTGGACGGAGCTTCTGCGTTGAAGGACTTAATTAAAAAATATGAAGCTTTTAACTTAAAATATCATAGTTTGACTATAAAGCTCTATGCTAAAGACATCCCAAACTTTGTTAACAACAATATTGCAACCCAATGTAAGCAATTAAAGAACTCATCTCATTCCTATAAACCAGACGAAAATCAAAAAGCCTTAAATGCCTGCGAAAACTTTGAAAAAATTAAAAGGCAAGCGATAGAATTATACAGATTAGAGGGAACAGCTGATTATGATAAAAAGGCAGAAGAATTTGTTCAAAAAAATATACCTTCTGAACTACAGTCTAACAATACCCCTTTTGCAAGCAAACCAACTAAAACACAAGGAATAGAAAAAACAGAAACGGAAAAGTTAAGAGAAACAATAGAAGCTTTGGAAAAAAAAAGACTTAATGTTTGCCCGACCCTTTCTTCAGTCACAGCAAATGTAGCTCGTAAAGTTGTTCAGGACTTTTTTGAAAAGGTCTCTAAATCAAAAACTACAGTAGACAGTCTTATTGAAGCTCATTATAATGAGAGCAGAAAAAAACAAGCCGCATTGATATTTAACTCAGCCAAAGCGGATATTCAGGATCTTGTAGGTGCTTTTGTTAAAGACAATCAAAAAAGAGGCGACATACTTGATGGATATGATTCGTTAGAACTTTTTTGGATGGAAAAGCCAAAAGACTCTGCCTATTCAACAATAGATGGTATAAAATTTCTGGATATTGAAAAAGCAAACACAAAGGGTCTTGCTATCGTCGAAGCTTTTTCGGATCCCTCCCTCTCTTTTTTTCGTGAGCTAAATGCGTTTTATACCGCATCGGGCTACGAACGTGTTACTATGATGCCCGCTTTTTTACATGTCCTAGAGAAAAATCCATATTCTTTTTTATCAGTTGTTGCTCACGAAGTAGGCCATAAGATTGGTCCGATGGTTAGTAAAGTGAAAGACTATGATCTAGGGCCAGAGTATAGAGAATTGCTGAACTGCTATAAAGATAGTAAATCTATTAAGCTCAAAGAGGTTCAAACTGATGAGGTCATTGCCGATTATATTTCTTCTGAAGTCTTGGCAAGGCAAATACAGAAACTTCCATCAGAGAAAAGAAAACAAGCTCTCATGTCGTCCGTTGAACTTTATTGTTTATTTGATCAAAACAAACATCACCTTCATTCCATTTCTTGCACGTCTATCCACCCAGAAAATTCATTAAGAGTTAGTGGCATATATGGTTCAAACCCAAGCATAAGAAAAATAATGGGATGCGAAAAAGATTCTCCCAAATTTAAAACCTGCGGACTTAAGACTTCAATTTTAAATATACCAGAAGTTGGTCCTGCCAAGAGCGAAAATGCGAACTCTAAACCTAAAACAGATAGTGAAACGAATAAAGGTGTAAGATGAAAAAAATAATGATAATTTTAACTTTTTTATTTTCTGCGACGAGTACCTTTGCCCAGCCATATTTATTAGAGGTTCATTTTGAAAAGAATAAATTAGAACATCAATATTTAATTAAAAAGGACCCCCAAAAAGATAATAAGTATATCTTTACTTTTGTTAATGAAAAACGGGAAATTAAAAATAAACACATTACTTCGGGTCAATTTGAGCAAATTAAGAATGAAGCAAATCGGTTGCTTTGGGAAAATCAATATAGAAACCCTTCATCATTTGATAAATGCAAAGAGTATATGACATTGAAAATAGGAAATGAAAAAACGAGAGTTTGCCAACAGAACATTAACCTAACTGGTAAATCCTATGGATTTTTAAACTCGCTCCATAATCTGGCCAAATAATTCAGGTTGATGGTTCGGGCCGGCGCATCAAGTCATGTCTTAAGTTATATCAGAAAAAAATAGGAGATTCTGCTCTGGTAACCCTACAATTAAAGGGATGAACAAAGCCGATCTTATTCAGAGTCTTTATAGACAAATCACATTTGTAATTTCCGAAACCAATGGGCTTTCTATGGGGGACACCCTAGAATTATTAATTCACGACGAAAAGGCTTGGCAAAACAGACAGGTGCTTGAGTCAATAATCGATTTTAAAAGTTTAATTGATCGATTTTCGTTAAACAAAGCGACTATACACGAAATTTTAACACATCCCGTGTCGTTGGCTTTTGAGCAGTATTTTAAAAGTTTTCCAATTAAGTATCATGAAGAGCATATTCACCTAACCGGCTCACTTAAGGCCGATTTTATTTATCCGCGAATTAAAAAATTATGCGAAGGCCCAAAGGGTGAAATTTATCAAAAAAAAATTGCTGAGGTTTATGGCCCACAGGCTTGGCCCATTACAAGCGAACAAGATGTAGACAATCTGATTCGTTTAAAAGAAAATCAGGGTTTTAAAGAATATTTAAAAATTCTGTATTTAGCGAAACTTATTTTAGTTGATCGCCAGGCCCACAAAGATAGCGCCTATCATTTAGCCAAAAGTCTTTATTTTGAACAAAATGTAGGTTCGATCAGGCTAAAATTTTCGATTTCACGTTCGGCAGGTAACAGTACGGGTGAACAAATTCCGGGGGCGGATGATGTTGAAACTGAGGATATTGTTTTAGGTTTATACGAAGGCTTTAAAAAGTTTCAAGATGAAAATCCTGATTTTGATTTTATATTATCACCGAGCTTTCGAAAAGAAGCCGATTTTTTTGATTCTAAAAAATTTAAAACCCGGCAAGAGCACTTTGAATCGCTTGTAGATAAAATAGTGGATCTTGTAAGTGACCACCCATTTTTAAAAAAACATTTGGTAGAAGTTGATACGGTTGGCAACGAAACGGGTTTGTATCGTAAAGAACATTTTTACGAGTTTACAAGAGGGCTTAGAAAGCTGCAGTACCGAGGATTTAAGATAAGATCCCATCACGGTGAAACTTTTTTAACTCTTAAAAAAGGAATTCAATCGGTGGATAATGCCATGAATATTTGGCACATTGACACTCTTGAGCACGGGCTCGCTTTAGGGATAAATCCAAATTACTATTTTCATAGACTCTATCAAAGGGTTATTCAAAAAAATCAGCAAGGCCAGGCCCTATTATCAGAGGATAAAGACTATCAGGAAGTGGTTGAGTTAGATTGGAGAGCCGAAAATAAATCAGTTTTTGAAAAAGTTATTAAAGGCTTAGCCCTAAACGAAAATGAAAAAACGATTTTTTTAAAAACAAAATTTCATACGGCCCGCGAGGTCGAGCACTATCAGCATGATGTACTCAATCGTATGATTCAAAAAGGTGTAAGCCTAATTGGACTACCGTCAAGTAACAACAAATTAACAGGACAGGTGGACGATTATAAAGATCACCCCTTTTCGTGGTGGGAAAAAAAGGGAGTAACGCTAGGGCTGGGTACCGACAATTATGTTACCCTAAATACATCTTACATTCAGGAAATGTTGATTGTGCTTTATAGCGATCACCTAGATTTAAAAATCACTAAACTTTTGATGGTAACAACTAAAGAAAGCCGAAGGCCCTACATGAGCCAACTTTTATGGCAAATGCGCAAAAATTGTCTTGGTGAAAAATGAATCCAAAAGTTTTAAAACAAAGTCTGATTATTTTTATATTAGGCTTATCATCGGGCCTTCCGTTATCGCTAACGGGGGGAACCCTTCAGGCTTGGCTTAAAAGCTCAAATATTGATTTAGGCACAATAGGCTTGTTTGCATTAGTCGGGCTCCCCTATACTTGGAAGTTTTTATGGTCACCTATTATTGATCGTTATTCGGTTGTAAAAGTGGGGCGACGTAAATTTTGGATGCTTATTTCGCAAGTATTATTGGTTTGTCTTTTAATGGGGATGAGTTTTTTAAACCCCGAAAATCAGATGGTTCTCATTTCGGTCGCTGCTTTTTTGATATCATTTGCTTCGGCCACTCAGGATATTGTTTTAGATGCCTGGAGAAGAGAGCAACTTGAACCTAAAACCTATGCCTGGGCTAATGGGCTGCATGTAGCGGGTTACCTATTTTCAATGAGAGTGCTTTCGGGAGCCTTAGCTTTGATTTTATCAGATTTTATATCTTGGCAGCAGGTTTATCAAATTATGGCGATTATACAAGGATTCGGATTGATCGGGGCTTTAAGCGTTAAAGAGCAATCAAGCCAGGCCCTGATTCCGGCAACTCTCCAGCAGGCCTTTTGGGGGCCGCTTAAAGATTTTTTTAGCAAACAAAAGGCAGGGATTATTTTAGCATTTATATTTTTATACAAAGTGGGAGATAATATGGCGGCTCACATGAGTATGCCATTTTATCTTGAAATGGGTTACTCGCGAACCGAGGTCGGAGCCGTTATAAAAATACTGGGTTGGGTTGGAGTGGCTCTTGGAAGTTTGCTGGGAGGGCTTGCGATGCAAAAACTAAAAATGAAAACAGCCCTGGTCGGATTTGGAGCTCTGCAAATGCTTTCAACGGCGGGATTTGTTGTATTAGCCTTGGTATCAAAAGATTTAATTTTATTGTCTACCGTTATTGGGTTCGAAAATTTCTCTTCGGGCGTGGGAACGGCAGCTTTTGTTACTTTTATTGGCCTTATGACAAGTAAAAAGTTTACAGCCACGCAATACGCTTTACTATCAAGCGTAATGGGCATTCCGCGCATATTGATATCGGCACCCACCGGCTACTTGGCTCAGGGCGTGGGCTGGCCCCTATTTTTTGTGGTTTGTACCCTTGTGGCGATTCCGGGAATGTTACTTGTTTTTAAATTGCCGTCGATAAATCAAGATGAGATGGATTAATAATTTAAGTCATACAAGTTTTATATGGCTACTTTTGTTAGGGCAGCAAAGTTTGATATTTAGCCCCTCCTCCTGCTGGGGAGCGAGAGAATATTTAACGGTTCAAGATCAAGAAGCAGCCATCCGCCAACAGAGAATAGATGATCTTGTTGCTGCCTGCATTCAAGGCAAAAAAAAAGATGAAATATGTAAAGCCATAATAGAATTTAAACAAATCGGGGATGATTCGATTGAGGCAATCAAGTCACTTTACCCTATGGGGCCATTTGAATATTTTGTTTTAACAGTTATAAACTTCGCACAGTCAGGCAGGCTTAGAATTCAACCTGAACCCATGATTCACGCGAAAGTCAGAAATATTATAGAATATAGAACCCAAGGAGAAATTAAATTATTAATTTCATTTGAATTTTAAGATTAACACAAAAAAAGGACAATTATAAAATTTTGCCACTCAAGCTCTCGACTCCCCAACAAAAAACTTGGGGGAGATCACAGCTGCTTTATTTTTTTATACAATAGCTATGTTTTTTGGTTATTTTAGAAATGGGTTCAATTTTTTGATAGGCCCCATTTTTTTTTAAAACGGCCCAATACACATTGTTAGATAAGACAATGGCATTATATTTTTTTATCTGGCGAGCTAATATTTTAAGACCGCACTCTAAATTATTTTCTGGTAAAAAAATAGTTTTTTTGGGATCAGTTGGGGAAAGATTTTTATCTTTGCTCCAGTCAAAATTACAGTCGGCTGCCCAAAGTGTGTCCTGATAAGAAAGCTGCAAAAGCCCTTCGCTATAAACGGTTTTATTGGTAACAGGGTCAATGCCCATATCTTCTTTAAAGCGAGTGGTGGGCTTCCAACTGCTTTCATAATAGCTAACGGCAGAGACTAATTGAGCCCAAAAATTAACCTTCTGGTAATCGTTTAAGTTATTATAGTTGGGACAAAAATAATTTGCATCTGTGGCCAAATCTAAAGAGTCTAGGTTTTCAAAAACCAGATCATAAAGCAAATAGGACCACTCGGTTCGCTCCGGAAACTGAGACGACTCCCAAGCCAGGGGGGCCATTGTTTTAAAAGGATCAGGGAGGGCGGGGTCAGAGTTGCCACCCCCGCTTGGGCCATCATCACCTTGGCTGCCTTGGCCGGACTGAGCAGAGTCTTGTAATGTCGAGGCATCTTGTGAGCTAAAATTTTGGCAAGAAGGCAAAATTAATATTAAAGTTAAGATATAAAATATTAAACGCATATAGTCCTTTCGGAATTTAAAAATTAACTTATCTCAATTGTGCCATGAAATAAAAAAATTGGACATAGGTCAGAAAAAAATAAAGATTAAAGTCGAGATTTATAATTTAAAAAACTGAAATAAAATGAGTAAGCTTTTGACAATGAAGGGCTTATAGTCAAAAGTAACAGCATGGATACGGTAACAGGCAGTCTTTTTGTTTATCGAATATTTGATGCGGGTCCTGATTTTAATTTGGCTCATATTGAGAAAAATTTAAGATCAAATAATAACGATCCTCAGAGGTTAGATTTAAATCACGTGCGTGCCTCGATTTACGTATCTGAATTGCCCCTTGAAATATCCATGGGGCAAACTCAAATCGAGTTACCCACGATAGGGCTAATTACGTTTAATGCAAAAGTAAAATTATGGCCCTTTGGCGCGATTTCTGTGGTTCTTGAAAACCAACTCAGCCAAACTCCATGGGAAAAGTTAAATGATATTGCATACGAAATTGAAAGATCACAAAAGGTTACCGATTTAACCTGGCAAATTGGTGTCAGCTCACTATCTAAAATTGGTGAAAAGCGTGATATTGATAAATCACTCTACGAAGACTACACAATATTTTTAGTAAAAGAGTATTCTAACAGCACGGCAAATGCCTTAGATATTTTAAACCTTTATAATATGACTTGTTTATTAATGGCCGAAAACAAGGCCTCAAAATTGAGCCAGCAAGTTACAAAGGCCACGACCGAACAGTATATTCAGTATCATCAAAACGATTTGGTAATTATTAATTGGAATAGCGCCCTTGTTGTTGATCCCTCAGGCGCTGCTGATGCCTTGGATATGATTGAGTTTGCCTTGTGCCAAGTATTAGAGATGCAGTATTTTGACCACAAATTAGATCTAAAATTAAGCTATCTCTATGATCGAATGAGTAACGATAAGCTCTCGCTTTGGCGAAACGACCTTGAGCGTTTGTCAAAAGAGGCCGCTCAGTATTATATTGAAATTAGTGATACGGTCGAAAGCGTTGAGAACTCGATTAAAGCCGTCGGAGATTTTTACTTAGCTCAAGTTTTACGGATGGCCTCCTTGCGGTTTAGATTTAAAGATTGGCAAACAAGTCTGGATCAGAAATTGTCAAATTTAGCCGACATCAGCCGACTCCTTAATTCGAATCTTAATGAAAGGCGAAACCAGATACTCGAATTGATAATTATTTTACTGATTGCGGTTGAAATGTTACCTATGTTAGTTAAGTTAATATAAAAATTTAGATTCGCCCTAGCCTGTTTCAATTTAAAAATTTTTGAGAAACAATTTATTGAAATGATTTAGAGAAAACATTTAGAGAAAACATTTATGAAAAATTTATTGCTCGTGATAGTTGTTGTTTTAGCCGTTCTGAGCGGCGTTTGGTCCCTTTTTTATTTGTGGGGCCAATCGCGACCTGTTTATAAATATCAAACCGAATCAATACCGGTTTCTAAAATTTATTTAGATATCGCTCAAATATCTGAGCAATATCCCATTTCTCTTGAATATGGAATTTATATAGAAGTTACTTTGGACGAAAATAATATTTTGTATTGCGGCCCTCATCCCTGCGAAAGGGTCATGACCCTACTAGGTGGTCAGAGGCAGATTGATTTATTGAATCAAGACAGTCACCTCAATCAAAAGAGTCGTTCCAATACGGCCAATCAAGTCAGCTCTGAAAATCAACTTAATCAAGCGAGCCAGGGGCGAAAGTTACTTATTAAGGTTGTTGAAAATAAAATAAATATTGACCTGGCGGTGAAAAACTTTTTTGAAAAACTAAATCCAGATGAGATAACACTGGCCAGTGATTTTTCAGGCGTCATTAAATCGTTAAGGCCCAGCTTTCCGAAATGGTCATTTGGGGCTAGCATAAATGAAAGATCAAAATTTATT
Organism: Bdellovibrio sp.; assembly: GCA_020720425.1. GTDB lineage: Bacteria > Bdellovibrionota > Bdellovibrionia > Bdellovibrionales > Bdellovibrionaceae > DYOP01. The sequence goes on from DYOP01000001.1 coordinate 91,827, forward strand.
TTTCTTGGCCAGATGGGCTTGGCAAGTATTTTAGATTCTTCTTTTGATATTTGGCTTGAGCAAGACAGGGATAAAAAATCACACCTTAAATTTGTACATACGCCTATATCAGAAGATCTAATTGTTGAGTTAAAAAAAAGATCTAAACGCATAATCAAAGACTGTCGACAAATCGAATTAACCAAAGATCTTGTCCAAAGGCTAGGGCGCGATGCAATTATTATTGAAAAATCTCAGGCCTTAGGGCTTAATTTGAAGTTATGAAAAACGTAGTTGTCGATACAAGTATTTGGAGTTCAATTTTAGAGGCCAGCATCTTAGTCCAGTTAACCCTATTGTTTTTAGTTCTACTGTCCATTGCCTCTTGGGCTGTCATCTTGTCAAAATATTATCAATTTAAAGTTTTGGCAGAAGCTAATTCTCGATTTTTATCTCGCTATCAAAAGGCAAAATCAATTAAACAAATTGAAGAAGATGCGGAAGACTTATCAGATCGATCAAGTTTAGCACGGCTTTTTTTGACAAGCCTAAATGCTCTTGATAATTTGCGAACTCTTAACTCAGAAGCGCAGACAAAACTAGATAAACAAGAAGCCAAAGAAATTTTAGAGCGAGAACTTGGGGCGGGTTTACAAAAAGAGATTATGGCTCTTGAATCAAGGCTTACCCTTTTGGCAACAGCGGGTTCAACGGGCCCATTTATTGGCTTATTCGGAACGGTGTGGGGGATTATGAATTCTTTCCAAAAAATTGGAGCCATGGGGAGCGCAAGCCTAGCGGTGGTGGCCCCCGGAATTTCAGAAGCCTTGGTGGCCACAGCGGTTGGTCTGTTTGCGGCCATACCAGCATCTATGTTTTATAATCAATTTATTTCAAAAATCAGAAAAGAAGAAATCGAGCTAAACGCTTTTGCTGGAGAGCTTATAACAGTTATGCCTCGCTCTTTAGGGGAGTAACCTATGGGAATGGGACAAATAAAAGGAAGTGGCGGTAGCCGAATGGTTTTATCTGAAATCAATGTGACTCCTTTGGTTGATGTTATGTTGGTTTTGCTAATTATGTTTATGGTTACAGCTCCCTTATTGCAACAGGGGTTAGAGGTCGAAGTCCCGCAAACCAAAGGGGCTGGAATGGATTTAAAGCAGGACCCTTTGCGAATTATTATTGGTAAAGATAAATCAATTAAAATTGCAAAATCATCGATTAAAATGACAAACCTCAGGGGAAAGCTAAAATCTATTTTATCAGAAAGAAAAGATAAACAAGTTTTTATTGAGGCCGACCAATCCGTTGATTATGGATTTGTGGCGCAGATTATGACCGAGGTTAAGCAGGCCGGAGCAACAGGTTTAGGTCTTATTACACAGCCTGCAATGGTTGAGTAATGCCATGGTAAATTTAAAAGATAGCATTAAGCAGGATTCGTTTAATCGTTTTTTAATGCTGTCTTTTATGGCTCATTTGACTTTTGTTGCCCTATTTTTTTTAAATAATATATTTAATGGCTCGCAAAACACAATTGTTTATGAAAGAGCAATTCGAGTTGATTTAGTGGGGCTACCCGAAAAAAATGAAGCCATCCAAGCGAGCCTGCCTAAGGGTGATCAAAATTTTGAAGATGACAACAAAGACCTCAAGTTGCCCCCTCCTGAAAAAAAAGTTGAAAGTAAAAGCGATAAAAAAACAGAAGCTAAAAATGACAGTCGTGCGGAAGCTGATAAATCTAATATTAAAAACACTCAAAAATTAGGAATTGAAAAACTTAAGCAGCTCTCTGCTATTGAAAAGCTTCAAAATGAAATGGCAAAACAGTCAAAGGCTTCCCCATCAAGCGGCCAATCAAAAATTGTAGGTAATAAAGTTGCTAGCGGTCATAGTTTAACAGGTGTCGATAAGCTCGAAGCCGAAGATTATATTGCCTCGGTCGAAGAGCATGTAAAAAGTTTTTGGCGCTTGCCTCAGTATTTATCAAATAAAAAATTAAAAGCAAAGGTTGCTGTTAAATGGAATGCTCAGGGTAACCTGATACAGGCCAATATTTACGAATCGAGCGGCCAGCAAGACTTTGATCAGATTGCGCTTGATACAATTAAAGCGGCCTCGCCATTGCCTGTGCCTCCCGAAAAGTTTATTGATTTAACTAAAAACGTAGGAATTCTTTTTGGATTTCCCGATTAAGGAGATTTGTTATATGAAAAATGCAATCCGTGTTGTTTTTATAGTGTTTATTATTTTATTTGAAAATGTGTCTATGGCCGAAGAACAAGTATTAATTAAGCTAGGTGAAGCTCGAATTGAAAAAAGCAAGATTGCTATCCCCGAGCTTCAATTTTTAGGCAATAAGAGTAAAAACAAAAACTATGGATCTTTAGAAGCGCAAATTCGAAGCGTGATTAAAAATGATTTAAATGTCATCGGCTATTTTAAAACCCAATCAGAAGAGTCTTTTTTAGAGATTCAATCAGATCTTGGCTTAAAGCCTTTTCCCGGAGATCCCAAGGGTTTTAAGTGGGAAAACTGGAAGCAGATAGGGGCTGATTTTTTAATTCGCGTAGGATTTAATATAATTGGCGATCAACTTATTTTAGAGGCCTATGGATACCAAGTTACTAAAAGCCAAGTTGTTATAAGTAAACGCTATCAAGGGGGCTTTAAAGACCTCAGAAAAATAGCACATACTTTTTGTGATGATTTTGTTAGGGCTGTTACCGGAAAAGACACCTTCTTTTTATCTCAAATTGTTGTAACTAGCGGGGCCAGCAAAAACAGCGAAAGAGAAGTATACATAATGGACTGGGATGGTGAAAACAAACAACGAATAACCCATCATAGAACATTAACCCTGTCTCCGGCTTGGTCCTTTGACGGAAAAAAATTAGCTTACACAGCATTTATGCAGCGAAAAACAACAAAAAGCAGAAATGCTGATCTGTTTTTGTATGACTTTGAAACTAATAAATCAAAAATAATTAGCTACCGAAAAGGAATTAATTCGGGGGCCAGTTTTGACCCCTCAGGAAATTCATTAGTTTTAACCCTCTCAGGAGATGGTAACCCCGATATTTACCGAACAAGTTTAAGCGGAGAAATTATGGCTCGCTTAACAAAAGGCCCCTTAGGAGCCATGAATGTTGAGCCCTCAGTAAGCCCTGATGGGTCAAAAATTGCTTACTCATCGGATCGCGCGGGTCGCCCTATGGTTTTTATCATGAATGCAGATGGAGATAGCTCATCAGTTCCTAAGCGTATCACTTTTGCGGGCAGCTTTAATGCGGCTCCCTCATGGTCTCCTGATGGTAAGTTACTTGCGTTTTCTGGATGGGCCAGTAAAAATTTTGATATATTTACTGTTACCCCCGAGGGGGGAGAGTTAAAACGAATTACAAAAGCCTTTAGATCAAATGGAAAGCCTGCAAACCACGAAAACCCTTCGGTTTCGCCCGATGGTCACATGATCGTTTATACAAGCAATCGAACCGGAAATCAGCAGCTCTACATATCAACCCTTGACGGTCAAAGTGAGTGGAGAATTACCCAAGACAACTTGTATTACTTTCAGCCCAAATGGTCGCCCCTTAAAAAATAACAAAAACATTGCTTAATGCGCATAAGACCACGATATAAATGAGTTTTCATTATACAAAATGAGCTCATGCGAGGCCCCTTGACAAAAGTCTAACCTTTTCTTAACTGTAGACCTATGAAATATTTAGCACGAAAAAACTCGACCCCTACAAAAGCCATTTGGGTTTACCTACTCGCTTTACTTATATTTTTAGTGGGTAACCAAGGCCGCGGCGGAGCTTTAGAAAATAAAAAAAAGAACTTTTCATCAGGAGAAAAAAAAATGTTTGCTATTTTTGATACAACAATGGGGACTTTTAAAATTCAATTATTTAACGACAAGGCCCCTAAAACGGTAGAAAACTTTGTTGACTTAGTAGAAGGAACCAAAGAATGGTCTGATCCTAAAACGGGTCAAAAAGTAAAAAAACCTTTTTATAATGGCTTAAACTTTCATCGTGTTATCCCAAGGTTTATGATTCAAGGGGGTTGCCCTCTAGGAACAGGGACCGGTGGGCCGGGTTACCGTTTTGCTGATGAGTTTCACCCAGAACTGAAACATTCAAAACCAGGCATTTTATCAATGGCCAATGCTGGTCCAAACACAAATGGAAGCCAGTTTTTTATTACGGTAGCGCCCACTCCTCACCTTGATGGTCGTCATACTGTTTTTGGAGAGGTTGTTGAGGGAATGGATCATGTCATGAGCATTTCTAATGCCAAAACAGGTGCACAAGATAAGCCGATTGTGCCTGTGATTATTAATTCAGTAACAATTATAAAATAAATCATTTCTATTACATTTTAGTATGAGTGAAGTATTAGTAAAGCATTAGTGACCTGCGGGACCTTTAAGGTATTTATTTAATCTTGGGTCTGAGGCTAGGTTTTCTTTTATTAAGGATTCACCATTAAATGTGGCCTTATTGGTTAACGAAATAATTTGCGTCCAATTGATCAGGTTTTTAATTTGGTAGTCAACAGCTGTTAAAAGAGCTTGATTAACTCGTTCATTCGGCTCGGAGGGCAGCTCTAACAGTAGGGCTTGATACTGCTCAAGCCATTTTTCACTTAAGCTTTGAAGGTTAACCATAGAAGTTGAGTCAGAAAAATGGGGGGCATCTAAAACTATATTAGAAGAAATCTTAAGAAGCGTATTTGTTAATGAAATCAACTCCATTTCGGCGGGAAGAAGCTTATTTTTTTGAAGGTCTAAAACATAATGAGCCCAATCAAGAGCCTGTTGATCTCGATTTTTATTATACGAAAATAAGGGGTCTTTATCGGCTAATCGAAGAGAAAAGAGCTTAGCTAAATAAAATCTAAAAATATCATTTTGTAAGGCTAAGGCCGAATTATGAAATCCGCCTGAGCGATTTTGCCAGCTGATTTGGTCAATTTTAAAATGTTCTTCTTTGAATTCATGAATAATATCTGAATATTTACTGGCATAGTCATCTAAAGCTATAAATAATTGAGGTTCAACTTGAGCCTTCCACCACAGGGCGATTTCTGAGCCAGCTGAAGAGGCTGAAAAAGCAGGTAACTTTTTATTTGAATAGATTAATAAATCTAATGCTGATTGGTTTGCATTTGATGTGGGGTGAGCAAAAGTAATGTTACCAATAAGATCAAAGGGCATCCACTTTTTGGGCTGATCATAAACTAAAGGTATCGAATCATCGGTTACCCGAGGGGGAGTAAAGCTGGCCTTAAAACCACTTAAATTTGAAGAAATTAAATTTGATTTTGCATTTGGCCCTGTGAGCATTTGAGTTACTAAATAGGAAGTTAAATTTTTATTCGCGTCGGGTTTTAAAAATCCGGTAAAAGGGTTTGACTGGTAGTTAGAATTTATTTTTGGCAAAATTTCAAGATACAATGAACCTTTTGTAAGTAAGGGTGTGGCATTAATTCCGATATCTATTCTTAGATTGTTAAGTAGGGTTGTTAGCTCAGGATTATGTGGATGGGGCAGTTTAGAGTAATAGTTAAGAAGCTCAATACCCTGGCCAATATGTAAAACTTGATTGGAGTTAAGGTAATCAAATATGCGGTTAACCCAGGCCGCCTGAGAAGATGATGATTTAGATAAAGCGGTTTGTGGCTGATTTTGATTATTATATTTTGAGAGCACAGATGTGATCCAATTTAATTGCTCTTTTTCGACCGTATCGGGCATTAAAAAATAGGCTTCATCCGCAGGGCTTGTGTTGACTGAAGTGTTAACCCCATAGAGGGGGGCTGATTTTTGAATCAAAGGGATATAGTTTTCGGCATTTTGGTAAATCCCCTTCCATGCATCTGAATGGAAATCAAAATAAAAATTTTTACTAACAAAATACTGGGCTGAAAGTTGCGATAAATAATCACTCCAGTTTTGATGTTTAGTAAGTACAGATGTTAAAATAAAAGTTTGCCATTCTTTTGAAATATGATCAAAGCGACTAATGTGGTAAGCTTCATCTTCTAAGCAGGCCTCTTTGTCTCGGCGTTTTCTTTGAATTGAGCAACCCTCTTGATTTGAGGTTACTATGTTTGCAGGGTTTGTTTGGGCAGCCATAGCGGCCGCAGTTTTTAGCTTAGGCCCCAAAGAGGTTGAATTTTCCCAGAGATTAACCAGAGGTTCATGAATGAGTTGATCAATATAAATAAAACCCGCAAGCTGCGAGACTTTATATAAAAAACGTCCACCTGCAGCCACCCAGCCTGTGGGCGTTAGAGATAAAACAAGTTCGGCACCCATTGTTTTAATGACCTTTGTTGCGAGCGAACGAATCCCCAATTCAATAGAGCCTGCAGCTACAGTTGAAAGTATCATCGAAGCAAGGCCCGGCGTCCAATTAGCCAAAGTCGAAGTTGAATCGTAATCAAGCCAAGCTTCGTAAGCCTTATCGCAGTTTTTTCGTTCTAGGGCGCACTCAGTTAAATGAGGAAAGTGGCCAATCTCATGTACAATGTTACTAGCGATCATACCTACACTCATTCCCATGTAAGGAATAAAAGTTCTAAGTGTGGGATTTGTGGTAACCATCATAAGCGGTTCTGCAGCAAGACCATTTGCGACAATAAAGGCGGCAAATCCAACCTGTCCAACGGGATCAGCTTGCTGAGTTAAAAATTGATCCATGGCAAGTGGGTTTTTATTGTAATTAAAAATCAACTCGGCGCTGGTTATCGCTCCGATTGCAGCAAAAAAACTAAAAGCTTCGTAAGGAAAAGCTTTTAACTTATGAACCGTAATGCTCCCCGATTTTGTTTTTAAATGATGTAAATATTGATTGAGCTTACTGGGGGCAAAGTTTTTTAAGACAGAGGGGGCCGAGCTATCAAGTTCAAGGGAGTGAAGGACTTTTCCTTTATCATCTAAAAAATGAATAATAGTTTTTTTAAAACTTTGTTTATCAATACTAACGTGGGTGATTCCGGCTTGAGCCAGCTTAGATGACGAAAAAAGTCCAACCCCCGCCAGTTCAATAATTTTAGAATAACCAAGCTGCGGAAACAGCAATAAAGTAAAAACTAAAGAAAACAAAAAATATTTTATGCTAAATAGACGTGAGTGTTTTATTTGCTTTTTCATACTCAAAGAAAAAGCAAGACTGATACTTTGTAATAAAGTCTAAAAGTAAATATATGATACTTGGTGATCTAAAAATAAATAAAATTATGAGAAAGACGATTTTAGTATAGGGTTGTATAAACTTTAGACAGTTTGGACCATTTTTTTTTGTCTAATTTTTATAACACGGAGCTGGAGTTAATTGCGCTCTTATCAGCCTAACTAGAGCGCGTGAAAAAAAATGTAATAGACCTTTTTGTAATCAGAGTAGAAAAAGCTTATTAGAGAAGTTATGCTTTTCGGGTTTCAAAAAAGCCAACCATGATAATTGAAATCTCATATAAAAACCACATGGGTGTTAGCATTAAAAGCATACTGACAATGTCAGGAGGGGTAATAACGGCTGATAAAACCGCTAAAATAGAAATGGCATATCGGCGATTTGAACTTAAAAAGTTTTTGGTTACAATTCCGAAAAGTCCAAGCGTTACTAAGATGAGAGGCATTTCAAAGGCGGCACCAAAGCTAAGGCTTGTCCAAACAAAAAACCCTAAATACTGATCAATCGTTATCATGGGTTTGTCGATATCGCCCCCGTAAGACATCAAAAATTTAAAGGCCATAGGAAAAACGCCAAAATAAGTAAATAGTACGCCTGTTAAAAAAAGAAGAGTTCCGATTAAAATAAAATAAAAGGCCCCTTGCTTTTCTTTTTTATAAAGCCCTGGCGAAACAAAGCGCCAAATTTGATAAAGCCACCAAGGCGAAGAAATAACAAAACCAGAAAAAAACGCAATTCGGATATGAGCAAAAAACTTATCTATTGGGCCTGTAAAAACAAGTCCCCCTTGAGGCAAATAAGGAGCAATGGGATGTCGAATAATATCAAATATGGGCTCAGTAAATTGATAAGCAATAAAAAAACCAATTACCAGGCCCCAAAGAATATTTACAACAACAACTCTTAAATCTGATAAATGAGAAATTAGACTCATATTTGTAAAAGCGGAAGGATCATTATTTTTTTTCATTAAGCTCTTCTTTAAGATTTTCAGTGACAGGTGAAGGGGCTGTGGGTGTGGGCATAGATGGAGATATAGAGGTTGACGAAGGGTTGGGGGGGGCGTCAATTGTTACCGGTTTTTCGAGTTCTGATTTTAATCTTCGGGATTGGTTTTGAAGCTGTTCCCAATCAGAAGTTTTTTTTAGGTCATCAATAAAATCATCACTTTGATTTTTAAGTTGATTAATAAACCGAGCAATTTGACTGGCGACTTTGGGCAAGTCCTCAGGTCCTACAAAGACTAATAAAATTAACCCGACAATAATAAGTTCGCCAAAACCAATTCCAAACATACTTTTGGCATTTACTCATCTTGTTTAACTTTTTTCAATTGATCTTGCTGAAGGGGGGTAACGCCCCGCTCAATTAGCCTGGCATAGGCCGATCCCGACCCTGTTTGCAAATAATTTTCATAAAGCTTAAGCAGCCCCACATCGGATTGAGCAAAATCTTGGTGAGCCACATAGTGTAAGGTTTCAATCCACTGGTTAAAATGAGAACCAAGAACCGTGTATAGTCTAGATTGTGTGTCTGATTTTGAGAGTGAAGATAGGCTTAAAAATGCGCTTTCACCCATTTGAATATAATACTCAATATCAATTAATTTTTTTTCTAAAGAGGCCGAAAAATATCCACCCATGTAAAGACTTTGGTTTGCAATTTTTTTTAGTAAATCAGATCTTATCGGATCAGGCGATTGATGTGCAGTTAGCCAAAGTTCAGCCAAAGTGTCTAAGGGTTTTTGTTGGGTATCCTCGCTTCGCCCAGGAAATAAATTTTGAGTCTGAGCATAGTAAACAAGTATCTGTACCAAATAGTTTTTAATGGGTTGGGACGTTTTAATTTTTAAATCAACGGTGGCTTTTTGGATGAGATTTAAAAAATGCTCTTCAAAGTTTTTTACAATCAAAATACTCATAATTTGATTTTAATATAAAAAAGTCTGATATTCCTGCTTTTGCTTGTAGGACAAGAAAATTCTGGATAAAAGTCTATTAGACTTTTTTCCAATTGAGCATTTAAAATGCGACGAAATTTAACCCTGTGAAAAAAACCTATTATTTAACGGAGTGTGTTTGAAAAAAGATTTTGGATTATACATTCATACCCCTTTTTGTCTTCAGAGGTGTCACTATTGCGATTTTGCAACGTTTACTTTAGAAGAAGCCAGTACCAACATTGATGATTATATTAACTATTTGTGTATAGAAATAAAAAAGGGCTCGGAGTTTATAGAAAATAAAAAACTTCGATCGATTTATTTTGGCGGCGGAACGCCGAGTCTTTTAGAGCTGGCCCATTTTGAAAAAATATTTAAAGAGCTAAGTCAAAATGGATTTTCCCGAGATCCGCAAACCGAAGTGACTCTCGAAATTAATCCCGCCACGCTTGACGAAGTAAAAATTAGAGCGCTTAAGCAGTTAGGTGTTAATCGCTATAGTGTGGGAGCCCAAACATTTAATGCAAAACACCTAAAAAATCTAAATCGAAAACATTCTGCAAAAGACACGATCGATACCCTAAGCCTGCTTTCTGAGCTTGATTGTAATTATTCGTTTGATCTTCTTTTTGCGTTACCCAATCAAAGTTGTGAAGAGTTAAAAGAAGACTTAACTTATTTAAATAAATTTAATCCATCCCACATTAGCCCTTATTATTTAACGCTACCGACAAATCATTTTTTGAACATTAACAGGCCTCAAGAAGAGGATGAAATAAAAATGTTTGGTATTATATATGATGAGCTTTTAGATAAGGGTTACTCGCAGTATGAAATATCTAATTTTTCAAAACCGCAAAAAGAATCTAAACATAATTTGATTTATTGGACAGATCAAGACTATTGGGGTGTGGGCTTAAGCAGCCACTCTTACCTGTCGAGAGAAAATAATTTTGGGGTTCGATTTTCAAACCCTAAAACCTTTCAAAGTTATTATGATTGGGTGTCTTCGTGGCAGCCTAAAGATTCGCTTATCAATGACCGCCGAGTTGAAAACTTTGAAATTTTAAATCAGGCCCAGTCATTAACAGACTATTGTCATACATTTTTAAGAATGAAACAGGGTATCGCTTTTGATCAGCTTGTCGATAAATTTGGCCCCCAAAGAGCCGGGCAGGTTTGGCAAATAGCTGAGTCAATTTCACAAAGTGGTTGGGTTGTTTTAACCCCAGATAGGTTATTTTTATCAAAAAAGGGGCAAATGCTAAGTAACCAAGTTTTTTTAAACTTTACCTTTATTAATAAGTTCATTAGATAACCGACATAGACTTGATCTTTTTGGCTGCACCTTTAGATAATTGATATTTAAAAGTTGCGACTTATCACAGGGGATAAGCCTCACTTTTAAATATCAATTATCTGCGGCTCGCCTAAAAATCTCCACGCCTATGTCGGTTATCTAATGAACTTATTAATACGTCTTGACTTTATTTAGTTTGCTCTCATGTTATAGGTTACCCTATATCTTAATATGTCGTATTCATTTTTAAATGGAGGTCACCCGTGTCAAATAATCAACAAGACTCAGCAAGTTCTAATGAGGCTCTGCATGGCGCTGAGGATATTAATCAAACCAAAAGCAAAGCCAAATCAGAAGCTGATAAAGAGGCTGAAATAGGGGCTGAAGTTTTAAAGTGGAAAAATGATTATTTATATTTAAGAGCTGAGTTTGACAACTATCGTAAAAATGCAATTAAAGAACGAAGCGATTTAGTAAAATACGGAGCTGAAAGATTTGTAACCGACTTTTTAGATGTGGTTGATAATCTTGAAAGGGCCCTTTTGGTAACGCCCCAAGGTGACAACTTAGATAGCTATGTTCAGGGCGTGCAAATGATAGCCAAGGAAATAAAAAACCTTTTATCAAAACACAATATCACTTCAGAAGAATGTATTAATAAACCCTTTGATCCTGTTCAGCACGAGGCTTTGGGTATGGAGCCAACAGATGTGGTGGCACCAGGGCATATTTTAAGAGTTTTGCGTAGCCCCTATCGATTTCATGATAAATTAATAAGACCCGCGCAAGTTGTAGTTGCCGCAGCCGCAGGACAAAGTAAAAAATAATAACCCTGAGCTTGTGGTTTTTGTCACGGGAGGATGAGAAATGGCAAAAAAAGATTACTACTCTGTTTTAGGCGTAAGCCGCTCAGCAACAGATGAAGAAATAAAAAAAGCCTACCGAAAACTGGCAATGAAGTTTCATCCTGATAAAAACCCAGGAGACAAAAAGGCTGAAGACCTTTTTAAAGAGGCGACTGAAGCCTATGATGTTTTAAGTGATAAAAACAAGAGGACTCAATACGATCAGTTTGGATTTGCCTCAGAAGGTCCTACGGGCTTTGGCACGGGTGGCTTTGGAGGCGGCGGCTTTGGCGGGTTTAAAAGGGGTGGCCCTTCTGCTGATGCGGGGGGATATCAAGATATTTTTGGTGATTTGTTTGGGGATATATTTACGCAATCCGGCCCTGGCGGCCCAAGGGCCCCTCGTCGCGGCTCGGACTTAAGATATACTTTAAAAGTAACCCTAGAAGAAGCGGCTACCGGTGTAGAAAAACCAATTCATTTTATGAGGGATCGCAATGGGCGCCCTCAAGAGGCGAAGTTGTCAGTTAAAATTCCTGCCGGAATTAAAAATGAACAAAAATTGAGGTTGGCCGGAGAAGGGGATGATTTGGGCATAGGTAGCTCGGCAGGAGACTTATTTGTCGTTATTCAGCTGTTAGACCATCCCATTTTTAAAAGGGACGAAGACGATTTGATTTTAGATTTACCAATTACCTTTACTCAGGCCCTTTTGGGGGCAGAAATTGAAATCCCTACACTCACATCAAAAGCGTTGGTAAAAGTTCCCGCAGGGAGTGGTTCAGGCGCAATTTTACGTTTAAAGGGTAAGGGCTTTGTGAGGTCCAATGCTTCATCGGCAGGAGATATGTTGATTAAAATAGCGGTAGATGTTCCATCAGGTCTTGATGCCTCGACGCAAAAGCTAATTAATGAGCTTTCTAAAAATATGCCAGACTCGCCTAAGGTCAAGGATTTTAAATCAAAAGTTCATGATTTGCTCAGTTCTAGAAAAGCATAATAGAATTTTAAAATGAAATATTTAATTCTTTTTTGTATTTTAATAACACAAAGCTGTGCCCATGAAATTAAAACTAATCGATATAAAAATAGGGTTACCGTAACGGGTCCTATAAAATCAGAAAATATATATATTAAACAAAAACCCCCTCAGGCCGCTGTTATTGTAAGGCCGCAGGCTTTGGCGACAAACTCATTAACAGGCAAGTCAATAGGTGGTTCATTGGGCGTGGGTGAACCGACAGCAATTGAGCCGACAGCAGTTGAGCCGTCAAGAGAGCAACAGCAAGCTAGTCAGCTGCCGATTGAGCCTTTGTATTGGATAGAAGAAGTAAAAAATATATATCTTAGCCCTGTTGCCGAAGAAGAAAAATCAAAAAATTTAAATCAAATTTTTGACTCTCAAATGTTACCAAAAGAGATTAAAGCCTCTAAAGAGGCCGAGTTAAAAGAAAAAGCACCCGAGGTCTTTGAGTATTATCAAGCAAAAGAACTACAAACTTTTTGGGATCAAAAAAACTATGAACAAGCGTCGCTTATAGCTCTCGAGTTAAAAGAATCATCAAACCCCTATTTAAATCAAAAAGGAAAGTATTACTACGAACAGTATCAATTTGTCCGAAAGGCTTCGGCTCAAAAAATTGGAGTTCTTTTGCCCAAAGGGGATAAGCAATCAGAGAGATTTTTAAACGCACTCAATTTAAGCTTTGGTGTTTATGATCAAAAAAATAACCCTTTTCAGTTTATTGTTTATGATGAAATCGACAGTCCGATTGAAATTGAAAAACATTTTGAAAACTGGGTTAAAACAGAAAATGTAATTGCAATTATTGGAGGTTTAAAAAGTAAATCTCATAGCTTAATTGCAAAGTTAAGTCAGCACTATCAAGTGCCATTTTTGTATTTTGCACAAAAATCAGACGTTACCAAAGATAGTTCTTATCTGTTTCAATATGGTCTAACTTTAGATGTTCAAATAAGGGGAATTATAGAAAATGCCCGAATCAATGGGATAAAAAAAATGGCTATTATTTATCCCAATGATGGTTATGGGGTTGAGGCGGCCAATTTACTTTGGAATTATGCAAAGGCTCAAGAAATCAAAATTGTTGCTGTGCAGACCTATCACCCCAATGAATCTGATTTTCAGGGGATTGCAGCCCAGTTAAGCTCAAAAAGTGAAGAGTGGGATAGGTCCGAAGAGTTTAAAAAAATTCAAAAAGAGATGATAGAAAATGAACCTGAAAAAAAGAAAAAAATACTAGAAAAAACGGCTCTCGATTTACTTTCGCCTGTATATGATTTTGATGCTATTTTTATTCCTGACACGCCTAAGGCCATGGCGAAAATATCAGCTTCACTGGCTTATTATGGGATTAGGCGACTGCCATTATATGGCACAAAACTTTGGGTAACATCAGAGTCAGCACGACTTGCGGGGCATTTTTGGTCTAACTATTTAATATTTTCTGATAGCGCTTATAATCATATTGGCACTCAAATAGCAGTTTCTCACCCGTTTATTGAAGACTATAAAAAAAACTACAACAAAACCCCTGAGCAACTTGAGCTATCTGTTTATGAGGCCGTAAGTCTTATTAAGGCAAGCCTAGAACAAGGCGTTGCCACTCGTCCCGAGCTGGCGGAACATTTAAGCCAAAAGGCAAGAGCAAATGGAATTTTTGGACAAAACATAAAATTTGACCAATACCGAGAAATTAATGCCCCTGTTACCCTATTTAGATTTGATGAAAATATGAAAATGATACCAGCCAGTGATCTAATTAGTTATTAGACCTCTTTTAGAGAAGAGGTCCTTTATCGTTAAAGGATTCTTGGTCCATCATGCAATCAATGCACATTCGAGTAAATGGTTGAATCATAAGTCTTCGAAAATCAATTTCGCATTGGCAACATTCGCAATGACCGTAAGTGCCGGTATCAATTTTTTCTAGAGCCTTTTCAATTCGAATAAGAGCCAGTCGGTCACGCTCTTGAAGTTCAATAGCTAAACTCATACTTTGATCAAAGACATTTCTTTCGACCTCATCTGCACCGGTCTCATGAGTTTTTAAATTATGAGTACGAAACTCCTGAGCCTTCATGAGTAACTTTGTTTTTTCATCGGATAAGATACTAACAATCTGTTTAAGATCATCGCCCCTCATTCTGCCCCCTCTGTAGGACACGTTGAAACAAAGTTATGGGTGATTGTCACTTTGTTTTGTTGAAATGCTGAACGACTCAGCTCATCAAGCGCTGTTGCTGCGGCGATGCATGTGTTTATTTTCTATTTCTTTTAGTTCAGCCCCTTCAATGCTAAAGCGCGTATAAGGTATTAGCTTAAGCCTTTCAATTTGTATGGGCTCACCCAGTTCTTCACAAATTCCATAAGAGCCATTGGCCATTCGTTCTAATGCCAATTCAACCTCAAAAAGGGTGGATCGAATTCTTTGTTGATCAATAAACATTTGATTTTCTAAAGTTTGCTCATGGCTTAAATCAAACTCATCACTGTGCAGGCGATCATGATTTTTGATTTCCCATTTAAGCGCCATAGATTGATCTAAAAGAGTTTGTTTAATTTCAAAAAGTTGAGATTTTAATTCGTTAAAAAGATTAGTATTCAAAAATCCGATTGTCATAACAAACTCCTTTTAGCCTTTAGTCAGAGGCTAGTATGTTACAGTCTGAGACACTCAAGCCATAAATTGGGGTTAAATTATTAGTCTAAGGTCGTAACTTTTAATAAAGATCGTATCAGCCCTTGAGTAAGTAAATTAAATGACGAACAACATATTATAGATTTAGCAATTAAACTAAGAGGGGCTCATGGATTCATTTGAGACAGAACTTAAAGTAGGGTTTTTGGACGAAGCTGCCCAAGGCATTACGGATGTTGAGCAGTGTTTTTTAGATCTAGAGACTGATCCGAGTAATCAAGACACTTTAAATAAAATTTTTAGATTAGCCCACAACCTAAAAGGTTCATCAAGAGCCGTTGGCTTTGAAAATATGGGCGAATTTACTCATGAATTTGAAAGTTTTATATTAAAGGTAAAAAATGGAGAGCTATCAGCTACACCAAAAGTTATCAATCTGTTACTCAGGGCCAACGATCACTTGCGCGAAATGGTCGAAGCCTACCGTCAGGATTTAGACGCAGTTATTGATTCTGAAGCTCTTATGAGAGAGATGGTCGATTTTGATAATCAAGCTGAATCAGAAAATTCGAGCGAAGTAGAAAGTGGGTTGCAGGACTCAGAAAGTATCGAAGCTTACTCTTTAAGTGAACTATCAGAAAACAAAACTTCCGACCTCGAAAAAGTAGAGACAAATTTATTGGTAACAGAAAGTGTAATCGAAAATGCTTCAGTTGATGTATCGGAAATTGATTTTGCCAATCACGATTTAATTAATGAACTAAAAGCACAGCTAGGAAATCTAGAAAATAATTTAAATACAGCCCATAACGAAGATCCAGCAAAGCCCATTCAAAATTCAGCACCTGAGAAAATTCATGAAAACACTAAAAACGTGGTCGAAGTTGAGTTTACTGAAAAACGGGCTCCCATTGAAAAAGCGTCAAATGCAAGTTCAAGTGCAGGCACAGGCACAGGTGCAAGTGCGGGTGCAGGCGCAAGCGCAAGTAACGTAGTCGAGCAAACATTAAGGGTTAGTCTAAGCAAAGTAGAAAATTTAATTAATTTTGTTGGCGAAATGGTTATCTTGCAAAGTGTTTTAAAAGAACAATTAGATATGATTGACTCCCCGTTAATTAAAAAATCAATTTCTCAAATGGGGAAGGTAAGCAAAGAAATTCAAGATCTTGCTATGGGATTAAGAATGGTGCCCATAAAACCGACCTTTCAAAAAATGCAGCGAATTGTGAGAGACACGGCTCAAGCGCTTAATAAAGATGTTGCCATTATTCTAACGGGCGAAGAAACCGAACTTGATAAAACAGTTTTAGAAAGAATTAATGACCCCCTTGTTCATTTAGTTCGAAACGCAGTCGATCACGGTGTTGAATCAACTGAGTTAAGATTACAAAAGGGAAAGCCCTCTAAGGGTCGAGTTGGGCTGAGCGCCTACCACCAGGCCGGCAGGCTTATGATCGAAATTAATGATGATGGCGGAGGCCTTGATCCGGAAAAACTAAAAGCCAAGGCGATCGAGAAAAAAGTAATACGTGCTGACGCTCGGCTTTCTGATTCGGAGTGTTACCAGCTTATATTTGCACCTGGTTTTTCAACAAAAGATCAAGTGACTGATATTTCGGGTCGCGGAGTGGGAATGGATGTGGTTAGAACTAATATTACTGATTTAGGTGGAGAAATATTTATTGAGTCTCACCTTAATCAAGGTACAACGTTTAAAATATCACTTCCTCTGACCTTAGCTATTATCGAATCTATGGTATTAACATTTTCTGATCAAAGATTTGTGATCCCCTTAGGGCATGTATTTGAAACGCTTAAGCCGACCCCCAATATGCTCAGTTACTCAACCGATTTGGGAGATATTTTATTATTAAGAGAAGAGCCCATTCCGATTTATCGGTTAGGTGATTTTTTTGGTATTCCTTCAAAAACAGATGTTTCAAAAATGATTGCCTTAGTTGTTCGTTCAGGGAGACGGCCCTTAGCCTTACTTGTGGATGATATTTTGGGTCAGCAGCAAGTCGTCATTAAGCAATTAACTCCTGAGTTAAGTAACATTAAAGGGGTGTCAGGCACAACCATCTTAGGCGATGGCAAACCCTCATTTATTATTGAGCCAGCTGAACTTGTTAAACGAAAATTATCAAAAACTAAACCCTTAATTGTGGAGGCCGTATGAGTGAAATAAATCGATATCTTTGTTTTAATCTAGGAAAAGAAGAATTTGCACTTCCTCTTTTATCAGTCAAAGAGGTGATAGGGGTGCCTGATTTAACGCCCATTCCACAGATGCCAGCACACTTTATGGGGATGATGAATCTAAGGGGTAACGTAATTACTGTATTAGATTTAAGAAATAAAATGGGAATAAAGCCCCAGCCAAGCGAAGAGCAGGCCGTTATCATTTTAGAATTTGGCGGACTTAGCTTAGGCTGTGTGGTAGATAATGTTAATTCGGTTATTGCTTTATCGCGTGAGCAAATCCTACCTCGGCCACATATGGAAAACACAAAAACATCTCAGTCGGTTTTGGGAGTTATTCAAAGAGACGAAAAATTAATTTTACTTTTAGACGTTTCAAAGGCTCTTTCTGTTGATGAAAAAACCTTTATTCAACAAAAACAAGCTCAAGCCGCTTAATAAGGTAACATAAATGGATCAGCTTTTAACCCAAGCCATAAAAAAAGTATCAGATCTTGTTAGTAAAAAAGCAGGTATAGTGCTTGGTGAAAAGCAATACTCTATGGTTGAAAACCGATTGCGTTCGCGCATGATCCGTTTGGGAATTGACAAAATAGAGTTATATTTAAAATATTTAGAGGCCCACGAAGAAAGCGAAAGTCAGGCGTTACTATCACTTTTAACGACACATCATACTTATTTTTTTAGAGAGTTTGGTCACTTCGAATTTCTAAGAGATACGGGTATAGATATTTTACTTGAACAGGCCAAAAAAAATAATGAAAAAAAACTCAGAATTTGGTCTGCGGCTTGTTCTCGCGGACAAGAAGTTTATAGTTTGGCTATGTTTTTTAAATTTCACCTTTCAAAAAAAGCTCCCAATATGGATTTTGAAATATGGGGAACAGATGTCGATCCTGAGTCGGTCGAAATTGCCAAAAAGGGATCTTATCCAAAAGAAGAACTTAAATCAGCCCCTAATCTTTACACCGAGGGGGTTTGGTCTAACGATCATTCGGCAGAGGGTAACCTTAAAATAAGTCATGAAATTAAAAAGCATACTCATTTTGCTGTAGCCAACCTTATGGATTTGACACAATTTGTAG
The DNA here is from genome assembly GCA_020720425.1 of Bdellovibrio sp. Classification (GTDB taxonomy): domain Bacteria; phylum Bdellovibrionota; class Bdellovibrionia; order Bdellovibrionales; family Bdellovibrionaceae; genus DYOP01. The sequence continues at coordinate 110,050 of DYOP01000001.1, forward strand.
ACAAAAAAACTTTTGATGTTATTTTTTGTCGAAACGTATTTATTTATTTTGAACCTCATCAAATCACATCCATCTCAAATGTGCTTGTGTCTCATCTGACTCATAATGGATTCTTTTTTGTTGGGGTATCAGAAAGTATATCAAATCTAAAGTTACCTGTTCGTGTATGGGGCCCTTCGATTTATGGCCATAAAAATGCTGTTACTAATTCGGCCGACAAGCAAGAAGAAGCCCTCATCGAAAAAAGAGCGGCAGCCGCCCAGTTTTTAGCAAAAAATAAAATTTATAAAGTACTGGTAGTGGATGATTCAAAAACGATTCATGCCTTAATGAGAAAAATCTTTGTTAAAGACCAAGGATTTGAAATTATTGGAGATGTATATAACGGAAAAGAGGCCCTTGAGTTTTTAAGGTCCCATCCTGATGTTGATGCTGTTACTTTAGATTTACATATGCCAGAAATGGATGGGGTTAGCTTTTTAAAAGAATATAAAGAAAGAAAAATACCGATCCTTGTTGTTTCAGCTATTGATAGAGATGATGATTCAGGGCCTGGTAAACAAGCTTTAAGCCTTGGAGCCTTTGATTACGTAGAAAAACCAACGGTTGAAAATATTGAACAAACGGGTAACGAAATTCGAGCCAAAATTAAAACAGGCTTTGCTAATTGTGTTGACCTAGCGGCTAAAGCTAAACCAGCAGCAGCCAGGCCAGCACTTAAGCTTCAGACACCAGTTAAATCTTCTTTAGCGGGAG
>DYOP01000001.1:110905-129370 GCA_020720425.1 Bdellovibrio sp.
GCAGCCAGGCCAGCACTTAAGCTTCAGACACCAGTTAAATCTTCTTTAGCGGGAGGTCAGGTTAAACCATCACCAACGCCCTTAAATCGGGCCACCTTGTCAGTCAAGTCGGCAGTAGGTTTAAGCGCCTTGCAAAAAAAGCCAGTAGCGGCGACGGCAACGAGTTCTACTCACGGAGTTGCTAAAAGTTCTCTTCCAACCACTTTGCCAAAAAAGCCTTTATTGGCCACATCGCAAATGAGGGGGGCAATGGTTACCCCAAAGGCTAAGTCCTCAACTGTTATTTCTAACAGACCGAGTGTGTTACCGAGTTTAGGCTTAAAAGCTAAAAGTAATGCTACTAGCAGTATCAAAAGTAGTCCTACATCTGCTGCCGTAATTAATTCTGCTAATAAGGCGGCTAATATAGTCTCAAGCCAAGTAACCTCTGGTATTGCTAATAAACCTTTAATCAAGGCAGCTGGTAGCATTATAAATAGGCCCCCTATTGCCTCAACGGCAAACAAGTTTGCGAGTAACTCGTTAAACAAAATCTCAGCTCAAGTAAAATCTGCAAATACCCTTAAACCAATAGGGGGAGCTGTCAAAGCGTCATCTCTTTCGGTAGCTAGTAATGAATTAAAAAAGCCAAATACCTTTTTGGGATCATTGCCAGTTAAATCTGTAAGCGATAAAAAAAAGGTTTTAATTGTCGATGATTCGCAAACCATTCGGGCCATCTTAAAAAAAATTATATCTTCTTCTAGGCAATTAGAAGTGGTTGCTGAATGCGAAGACCCGCTTGAAGTTGAAAAACTTATTCAAACTTACAAGCCACAGCTCATAACATTAGATATTCATATGCCTCATATGGACGGTGTTACTTTACTTAAAAAAATATTTCCAAAATACAAAATTCCAACAGTTATGATTAGTTCTCTTAGTATTGAAGAGGGCTCTGATGTCCTTGAGGCTCTTGCCAACGGGGCGGTTGATTATATTCAAAAACCTACCATGGATGAGCTTGCGCATATTGCTCCTCAAATTGTAGAGCGCTTAGAAACAGCTGCGATTGCAAAAGTTGTAAGGGCTCCTGCGATTATTAAAAAAGCTATGCAATTAAATCCCGCTAATAAAAATGCTCTTGTGTTAATAGGTTCATCAACGGGCGGTACAGAGGCATTAAGAGTTGTTCTTGAGTCCTTGCCCGCCAACATTCCCCCAATGGTCGTTGTTCAACATATTCCGCCTGTGTTTTCAAAAGCGCTTGCAGATAGGCTTAACAGCCTCTGCTCATTTTTAGTTAAAGAAGCCGCAGATGGTGATCTGGTCGTGCCTAATCAAGTTTTGATTGCTCCTGGTAACAAACAATTAGGTATTGAGAAAAAAAACAATCAACTTATAATAAAAATTTCAGATGCTCCGGCGGTTAATAGGCATCGCCCATCGGTTGATTTTATGTTTAACACAGCAATAAGTTTAATCAGAGATTATCGTATGGTCGCTACAATACTCACTGGCATGGGAGCCGACGGAGCCAGAGAAATGAAAGCCCTTCACGACTTGGGCGTTCAAACCATAGCTCAAGACGAACAAACCAGCGTGGTTTATGGTATGCCTCGAGTGGCAAAAGAACTGGGAGGGGTTGATTTCGTGCTCCCCATTCAAGAAATTGGGAGTAAAATTTTACTTCTCTCTAGCCAGTCGCAAAACGATAAAAAATCAGCATAAATACTTATGTCGCCATGCGCCCACATATTTTTTAGTTACAAATTCTAATGAAATCGCTATTTCCATAAGCATGGATTTTATAGCTTTTGATATCGAAACAACTGGTACCGTTGCCGGTGTTGATAAAATTATTGAAATAGGTGCGGTTAAATTTATTGATGGTCAAGTTGACTCTGTATTTGCCACTCTGATTGACCCTAAAAGAGATATTCCCATCGAGGCCACTCAGGTTAACAAAATCACGCAAGAGATGGTTCAAGGGATGCCTTTAATTGAAGACATTTTAGAGCCATTCTCTCTTTTTTGTGGAGATCTCCCCTTAGTAGCTCATAATGCCCCGTTTGATTTTGGGTTTTTGCTTGTTGAATATCAAAAGTATCAGACCCCTGCGCCCAACGGTCAGGTACTTGATACTTTGGCCATTTCAAAAAAGGTAGTAACAGGGTTGCCGAAATATAATTTAGGTACTTTGGTTTCACATTTTAATATTACAACCTCCGATTTTCATAGAGCTCAAGAAGATTCAAATTATTGTGGCCAGCTTTTTATAAAATTACTTGATAAGATTAAAAGACCAAATCAGCCATACGAGCAGTTAATGCAGCAATTGGTAACGCTAACCGGAAAAGGTGATTTTAGATTTCCTATTATAGAAAAGCAGCCCAAACAGCTCGACTTATTCGGTAATTGGGGTTGATAAAACATCAAGCCGCGAGCGGCCTAGGGTCCTTATTTATAGTATCTATTGTATAGATTTATTACTTACTTACTTACTTACTGGATCAGTTGATCAAAAACAAACGGGGCCGTAGGGCCCCATTTATATAAAAAAAGACTCAAACAACTTAAATATGCCTGAGTCTTTTTAAAAAAATTACTTAAGTTTATACTTTGTAAAATATTAACAAGTTATAAACTACCCTATCATTCGAAGAGCCAGAGAGGGTTGTTGATTGGCCTGAGATAAGACCGATGTCGAAGCTTGAAGTAAAATGTTATTTCGAGCTGAATCGGCTGTGCTTGCGGCAATATCGGCATCACGAATTCGTGAATTGGCAGCCGATAAATTTTCGTGCTGAGTTCCTAAATTATCAATTGTTGATTGAAATCTATTTTGTAGGGCGCCTAAATAAGCTCTAAACCCTGCAATTTTTGATTGGGCTTCATCAACCGACTGAAGGGCTGATTGCGCGCCAGTTTTATCTTTATAATCGACACCTGCAATCCCTAACTCATCCATTGAAGAATTTAAAGATGAAGAATCAAACGATATCCTGTCTTGCGAATCTTCGTTATGAATCCCCACTTGAATATCAAACCGATCACCTGTTCCATCTAATAGCGAAGTTGTTCCAAAGCGAGTGGTTTTTGAAATTCTTTCCATTTCTGATTTTAGCTCCTGAACTTCAAGATCAAGATAAGATCTTTCTTTGTCGCCTAAAGTATCAGATGCAGCCTGAATTCCAAGTTCGCGCATTCGAGTTAAGATATTAGAAATTTCTCCAAGCCCACCCTCTGCCACTTGAACCATTGAAATGGCATCATTAGCATTTCGAGAGGCCTGAGCATAACTTCTAATTTGTGATTTTAAATTTTCAGAAATTCCTAAGCCCGCAGCATCATCCGCGGCTTTAGTAATACGAGACCCCGACGATAGTTGGGCCATGCTTTTTTGAATTTCCCTTTGTGAATTGGTTAATGTTCTTTGTGCGTTAATCGACGCTACGTTTGTTGTTACTCTCATTCCCATTGTGTTCTCCTTTTTTAAGACCGTTACTGGCCTTTAGTTTATGTTATCTACACCCACCTCTTCGTCGAGGTCTGGCCGGACTAAAGATTGAGTTTAACAAAACTAGACCTAAGCCCGTAATTACTAGACCTAAGTATTAAACAAAAAGCTGTTTTGGCTTATTTAATCGATGCTGAAAAAGGCTTTGTACAGTTTTAAAGGTCAATTATCCTTTTATCTTTGAGGCATGGCCAGCCCATGGCTTCTGCAAGCGTAAAGTTATCCATTGGCAAGGCGTTGGGGAAAAAAAGAGATTGAAAATAAAAGACCGCTGATCCAGATCGTTAAAGTGTTTTCAAGTTGGATGGGTCGTTACCAGTGTTACACCTAAGCCTCCCACTCTGTTTTCAGCTGGGGCAAGTGCTTGATTATTACCTAAGCCTAATTTTTAGTAGACTTTTTGACTGAATTTTTGAGTAACCAGGTAACACTTTCTTCAATGGCTACAGAAGCTGGTTTAAAATTAATTCCAAGTTCTTTTTGAGCCCTTGAGTTATCAAACCAGTGGTACATGGTAGCGATTTTAGCGTTTTCATAGCTAAAACTGTGAGTCAGGCCGAGTTTGCTTAGGCCAAGTTGATCTCCCATTTTGTTAAAGCTTTCACCCGCCAGCCCAAGGCTTAACAGTAACCACTTAGGTAACACAAAAGGTGGGGGCTTTTGACCGGCAGCTAATGCGATTTTTGAAAACACATCTGATAATAATAAATTTTCGGACCCTAAAATATAACGTCGATTTTTTTGTCCGCGCTGTAAAATTGCAATTAAAGTATCAATAACATCTTGAAGGTAAACAACATTAACTCCGCCCGATGGAGAAAATAAAAACTTCCCTTGAGCCACTTTGACTTGAACTTTTCGCGATCCTTTTTCAGAATCCCCTGCGCCATAAATAGTTGAAGGATTAACAATTAAAGTTTTTATAGGATGGGGCGTAGAAATTTCAATAAGGCGCTTTTCAGCCAAATGTTTTGAGTCAAAATAGCCAAAGTGATAAGGTTCAAGATTATAAGGGCTTTGCTCATTTAAAATCTGATTAGGGCTAAAGCTTGAGCCAATGGCTGTTACCGAACTTAAATAAACAAAGTAATTAATGTCAGAACTTATCGAAAGCCCAAGCAATCTTTCGGTTCCTTTGACGTTAATATCAAACATTTGCTGTCTTAGCTCGGGCCTATAGCCTATAAGGCCAGCCAAATGAAACACATGAGTTTTATTTTTTAAGTGAGTTAAAAAAAAATCATCTGAGCTAGTTAATACATCTCCTGTAACCCAGTTTACATATTTAAAAGATGCGGGGTAAAGGTGCTCATCAAATACCAAAGGCTTTCGGGTTAAAGCGGTCACATGAAAACCTTCTTCTAAAAGTCTTGGTATAAGGGCTTTGCCTAAAAAACCAGTGCCTCCTGTTAAAAAAACCGATTTCATTAGGCGACCCACTTTTTAGGTATTAACTGAGAGGCCAAATATCCAATTATCACGCCAACGGCAGCCCCTACAATGACATCGCTTGGATAGTGAACCCCGCAATAAACCCTCGAGTAGGCCACAAGAAACGAAAAAATAAAAAGAAATAGGCCTGCCGATTTTCGAAAAGCAAAAATAAATTGGGCCAGCGTAAACATATTTAATGCATGATTAGAGGGCATAGACCACCCATTAAAATGAGGGGCCCTCAAAGTAACTGGTATCATTAAAGGATCGGGCCGTGTTCTCATAAAAAAATCTTTAATTAAACTTCCTGAAAAATCACTGAGGGCTAAAACAAATAAAGAAATAAAAATTAAAAAAAATGTTTTTCTTCGGCCCTTAGGCAAAAATGAGCCCCAAAAAAGTAAAAATGCAATAATAAAAAAAGGTGATTTATGTAAGTCCGTTACCAATACAAAAATAAAATCAGCTAGAGGGTGAGTTAGCTTTTGATTAATAATATCAAAGAGCCTCATATCGAGGGCTAAAAAAAAATCAATTATGTGCTTCATAGGTGTGCTCTCCTTGCCATTTCACTTTTTTAAATTTTTATAAGCTATCTAATTGGGCCCACAAAATATGATCGGCCATTACAAGCGTTGTCATGGCTTCGATTACAGGTATTGCGCGGGTAACAATAAAGGGGTCATGCCGCCCTTTTTTGGCCACATCTAAAATCGAAGAGGTCGGTTTAAAATCAATATCAAAAATAATATCATCACCCGAGCTTATTCCCCCGCGAATGCCATGATAATGTTGTTCAGGGGTATGAAATAAAGTTCCTGCTGATGGCTCAGTAGAGTCTGAAAACGAAATGCCCGAGCTGGCTCCAATACTTAAAGCGGCGCTGGCTAAATCATTTTTTAATTTATGAAATACGGGTTGTCCTAAATATCGGGGCGGGTTTTTTATGACAACCCGGGCTTTTCCCGAGTAAGACTCGCCATTTATTTGGGCCAGTTTAAGAAGTTTGGTAACATCATTTTGGCAAGTTTCTGACGGAAACCGAGCTACATAGTGATCAATTGTTTTATCCATGGCATGGTGTTGTTCTTCTGCCGTGAGTTCATAAGTATGTACCTTTGCAGCAAAGGCTTTAATCATCATTTGGGGAGCTTTTTGGCTGAGTAACATTTTAGCAAAAGAGCCTGCGATGACGCGAGATAGGGTTTCGCGTCCTGAGGCCCTACCGCCCCCTCTTAAATCGGCATGCCCAAATTTTTGAAGCCATAGATCATCGGCATGGCCTTGGCGCAAAGGTAAATTTTCATAGTCTTCAGAGCGCGCATCAGTATTTCGAACAATTACGGCAATGGGCGTTCCAAGCGTTAACCCATGATAAATCCCGCTTAAAATTTCGGGTTGATCAGGCTCTTGTCGTAAAGATGTGGCTGTATTTGTCGTTTGTCCCCATTGACCCGGTCTGCGGCGAGCCAGATCAGTAATTAAAATATCACCGCGAAAAGGTACTCCAGCAGGCATTCCATCAATGACCACGCCTAAAGCAGGGCCGTGACTTTCGCCAAAAGTATGAATTTGAAGTAGCTGACCAAAAGTATTTTTCATCTCCTAAGTCCCTTCCAAAAGATATGCTGTTCATAAGCTTGTCCAAAAAACAAAGGCGCTCCTGAATAATAAGGTAGCCCCCTTTTTTTGGCAAAGGCTTTGGCAGGGCTATTTTCAGTATAGCTCAGATCCATAATAAACTTAATAGTTAAAGCGTCTAAACTTTCATTTACAATTGAGCCAGCAGCCCATAAAAGACCTTCAAATGGGAGAAGGCCCAGTTTTAAAAAATCAGATTTACGGGCCGAATAGTAATTAGCCCCAGGTAAGTGAGATTTTAAAACGGGTAACATGCCTCCGCCCCCGACAATAATTAACTTATTAGATAAATCTAATGCTTTGAGTGATGTGCTTGATTGAAGCTGGCTATCTAAATAAAACATCTCAGCTGTAGATAAAAGCTCAGATATGTGATTTAAATTAAACAAGTGGGGCTTGCTAAAAAAAATATAGAGTTGAAATAACACTCCAAAAAAGTCCGTATTATGAGCCCATAGAGCTTTATCAATAAAAGCTAGGGTGTTAACGACTTTTAACCGGTTAACAAGATCTGATGTGTTTACTGTATAGGGCAAAGCTGCGCTCGCCCCCGCATCCGTGCTCGCCCCCGCTTTTGCAGTGTCTATTTGAGTTATAAAATCATAGACATTTGATTTTAAAGGAGAGGTCACTGAAAAGCGGGCAAAGCCCAGCTCAAATAAATAATTTAATTTTGTCTCTAGGCCCGGGGGAGATAAATTTATTGTTGTATAGCAGGTCTGAGTCAGATTATTAAAATAGGCATGAGTCGAGGGCGACCAAGAATGATCAATATGTTCTCCGATGAGAGCCGAATAACCGTCTTCGTAGCACATGTGCCATTCGTAGATTGTTGGTTGATCTAAATGGCTTGATTCAGGTCCCCATTTAAGAAAATGATAAGCTTGTTTGCCCTTTAAATAAAGACGTAACCACTTATAAGTGTTACCAGCTTTTAAAGCTCTAGGGCTAATGTCGTTACCGTCTAAAACGTTACCTCCTAAAGCACCGCATTCTAAAGTGCTACTATCTAAGGTGCTACTATCTAAGGTGCCACTTTCAAATGCATCACTTTTCGGTTCGCCTCGGGGCATAAGTATGTGTTTTGTCGGGTTTGACTTTTGCCAATCAAGACAAGTTTTTAAAGCCGAATAAGAACCAATAAGAGGAGACCATTTAATATATTCATTTTTTAAGTTACTTTTTGGGAGCTCATTTGTGTGCGAAGAGCTAATAAAAACAGCTTCCCCTCCCCGCTCTTTCCAAAAAGGCTCATCTTTTATTTCAAGATCAATTAAATGATCTTTAAAATTATCAAAACTATCTAATAATTCAGAAGTAGGACTTCGAAGAGAAATTAAAACCCTGGGTTTTGGAATTAACAATAGGGCTAGGCTAATTTCATCATGATTTAATAAGTCAGATCTTATTTCAAACAACTCAATGCCTTGAGAAATTAAAAATAAAAGTCGGCTATGATATTTTAAATGCCAAGGTAAAATGGTAACAATGGCTTGCTTAAGATTAAGGCCTTCACCCTCAAAAAACCTTTTTTCAAAACCCGAGTTAGCCAAAGGCCCTTCTAAAAGTTCCAGCACAGTTGTGGCAAAATCTGAATATAGTTTTTCTCTTATCGGGTAGCGATTTTTAGGTAACTTTTCAAGGGGTTCATGTGGCAAAAACAAATCAGGTCGATCAAAAAATATTCGATCTACAGGATCAGTTAAGCGCCTGACCCACAAAAAAAAGCAAGCCTTCGGAAATAAAAACGAATTAAGCTCAAACCCCGCCCCGAGGGCTACAACGAGCTGGCTTTTATTAAAATCAGTTTTTTTATGCGTGTTATATGATTCTAAGATTTCAGATAAATATTTTTTTTCAAGAGCTCTAAACCCCGGCTCGCCGTTTTGAATAAAAATTTCAGAAACCTGTCTTTTTTCTTTTTGGCAAATATAGTCATCTAAATCGATGCAAAGTAAATGATTCTGATAGCTGGCCATTCGTTTTAAAAGAGAGCTTTTTCCAACCCCTCGGTGGCCAATTAAAAAAGTAATATCACTTAACACGAAAACTCCTAACTTAGAATTTTAAAAAAATCAGGAAAGCTTTTAGTAACAACTTTTGAATTAAGAATCACAATCTCGGGATTAACAAGTTTTAAAAGAGCTGCCGCCATGGCCATGCGATGATCTTGGTCGGGGTCCCATTCAAAAAACGTGGGAACAAAAGTTCGGCCCCGGCCTTTAATGATAAGCTCATCATCAGAGAACTCCACTTCGCCTCCCGCTAATTTTATAAGATTGACTGTATTTTTAAGTCGGTGACTCTCTTTATGCTTTAAGTTTGCAAGTCCCGTGAGTCGGCTTTGTCCCTTTGCAAATAAACACAATACGCTCAGGCAAGGGACAAGGTCGGGTGTATTTGAGCAGTTAAGGCTGATTACATTCAGCGACAAAGAAGGCGAAACAGTTACAAACCCCCCTTCTGTATGAATAGAGGCCCGCATAGATTTTAAAATTTCAATAATATTAAAATCTGGTTGCAGAGATGATTCAGGTAATTGGATTTTAATGTTACCATCAATGGCGGCGGCCATAAATAAAGCGGCAACCGAAGACATATCGGGCTCTACAAAGATGCGATCAACCGCCAATGTTTGGTTGGATTTAATTAAATAAGAATCAGCTGTTTCTTGAATTTTAAGGCCAAGCTTATTTAAAAACAAAACGGTCATCTGCCAGTAGCTTTGTGATGCCAATCCACTTTTGGCGATTTCTAAATCAAATGAGTTTTGCCAACAAGAAAGGGCAAGCCCCGACAAAAACTGACTGCTCTTTTGCCCATTAACATAAATTGGTTTTTTAGGCCTGACCCAACCGTTAGGGCTTATAATATGAAATCCATTTTCAGATAAATAAGAATTAACCCCTAATTGGCTCAAAGATAAAATCAAATCATCAATGGGCCTAGTTAAAAGTCGCGCATGAGCTTTGATTATATACTCACCCGGAGTTTTAGAAACTCGGTAACTTAAAAAACGAAGCCCTGTTCCGGCCTCCCCAACATAAAACTCGTTACGATTACTTAAAAAGTGTTCAATAGCCGTCTCAAGATACCTTACATCATCGGCTTTTGATTGGCCCTCAATAATGACTTCCGGAAAAAAGCTTTTAACAATAAGGGCTCTGTTCATTAGGCTTTTTGATGAGTCTATAGTGCCATTAAAAGAAAACATTAATAAAGTCCCTTGCTATTTGATTCGATTTTTACAGCTTCAGCAAATTCGATAAATTCTTCAAAAGTAACCGAAGCATTAAAGACTTCGCCCGCTTTTTTAATAAAAATAAAATCTAAAGCCTGCTGACCTAACTTTTTTTTGTCTTCAGCTAAGTGGCGATTAAGAGGCCCTAGTTTTTTTAGCACGAACTTCAACTCATCTGGGCCTGGTATGTGATTGATTAAAAATGAGCGATCAAGATAGCCTTTTTTATTAGACCAAAGATAACTAAAAGTTATTCCGTAGGCTATTGCTAAACCATGATTTAAACCCAATTGGGCCTCAATAATATGGCCAAGGGTATGTCCTAAGTTTAAAACTCGGCGCCGGCCTGAGTTTTCAAAGGGATCTTGATTCACAATTTTTAACTTGGCATTGATTAGGGTTTTCAAATGATCCCAAATTCTATTTTCGTAGCGAATATGATTTTTTTTAACTTCATCGTCGGCTTGATTTTGTAAAATCCCTAGGCGAAGGGGCTCATTATCAGAAAACGAAACGGTACTATCTAATGCATTATTTGCTGTGCTATCTAAAAGGGGAGCATTGATGAGATTAAATAAATATTCCGAATCAATGATTCCAATTTTAAGAGCCTCAAAATAAGCCCACTGAGCAAAGGGGGGAGGGTTAGAGTTTAAGATTTTTTTAGATATCCATATTTCTTTAGCCCAAAAAAAAGTTCCGAGCTGATTTTTAATTCCAAAACTATTAAATGCGGTTTTTCCGCCATGGGCTGAGTCAATTGCTGAAAGCCATGTTGAGGGGATATGTATTAAGGGGGCAGCCCCCCGCTTCCAAATGCTGGCGATAAAGCCAACGGCATCAGTAACAGACCCGCCCCCAAAGGCAACAAAAGAAAAAAGTGAGGGAGGTTTATTATTTTGAATAGCCTCTAAAATCGCAGAAAGATTTTGAATATTTTTTAATTCCTCACCCGCGGTTACCCCCATCTTATATGGCCAAAGATCAATCCAGTCTTTGTGATGTAAGTAAAGGGCTTGATCAAAGATAAGTAAATAGGGTTCATTAAAGTTAACCCGTGGATACGGCTCATCTATAATGACCAAAGAAGAGTTTAAATAGCTCACGATTGACAGCTCCAATGAATAGGTTTTTGGTTTGTCTTTATAAGATACTGGTTGGTTTTTGAAAATGGTTTTGAGCCAAAAAAACCGCGATACGCAGATAAGGGTGAGGGATGAACATTTTGAATCACTAAATGTTTATTTTGATCAATAATCTTACCTTTTTTTTGCGCGTAGGATCCCCATAAGATAAAAACCACATTATTTTTTTTCTCATTAATTATATGTATCACCTGATCTGTAAAGTATTCCCAGCCCTTACCTTGGTGCGAAGCGGGTTGGTGCTTTCTAACGGTTAAAACCGAATTTAAAAGTAAAACCCCCTGTTGGGCCCAGCAACTGAGATCGCCATTGAGTGGTGGCTTGATGTTAAGATCATTATGAAGTTCTTTATAAATATTAACAAGAGATGGGGGAATCGATATTTCTGGGGGAACGCTAAAACATAATCCGTGGGCCTGATCGGGGCCATGATAGGGATCTTGGCCAATAATAACGACTCTTGTTTTTTCCCATGGAGCCTGATTAAAAGCCTCAAAAACTTTTGTATGATGAGGATAAAGATCTTGTCCGGATTTGTTTTCATTAATTAAAAAAGTTCTAAGCTCTGACATGGTTTGAGTTTCAAATAAACTTTGTAGGTAAATAAGCCAGTCTTCAGAAAGTAATATTTTTTTATGCATAAACTACCTATAACAAAAAAAAACCCCAAGGACAAAGGTCTTGGGGCTTTGATGCACTTCCAATTATGGAAATACAGGTGCGAATTACTTCGCGGCTTTTTTAGTAGCTTTCTTTGCTACTTTTTTAGTAGCTTTTTTAACTACTTTTTTAACTGTAGCTTTTTTTGCTACTTTCTTAACGGCCTTCTTTGCTACTTTCTTAGTTGCTTTCTTTGCCATGTGTCCTCCTTATGGTTGATGGCTAACGCTGTAGTTTTAGTGTTCCCAACTTGACTATCGACGTCAATAAAAAAAACATTAATTTTTTTTTCATATTTTTTGCATGAGTTACTTTTTAGGGAGATTAACTTATGCAGAACTATGTTTTATCGGTAACGGCGGCCATATTTATTCTGTTTATCGGACATCAAGTATTAAAAACATTTAAAAAAAACAGATTGATTAAACCTTTACGTTTAAATCAGGCCAAGCAAATTTTATTGATCCTTTTTGGAACATTTTATATTTTTTTCGGCCTCAACCTATCGATGACTGCATCAATTTTGGTAGGGATGTTGATCTTCCATTTTTTTATAATATGGTATTTACAAATCAAAAGAAAAAAGAGTTTTGAAAAATTTTTGATTCAATTTTTGAACGAAATTATTATGTATATGAAATCCGGCAAATCCTTAAGGGATGCGGTTTTGCTGACATCATTGCAGGCCCCATTTTGTGATCTTCATGACTACATCGAGCTGTCCTCCCAGCTAGGAGATTTAAGGTCAAATATAAAAACTGACTACCTCACTTCAAGAGCAAAATGGTTGCTCGAAGAGCTTTTAAAAATTTTATCAGCCAACATAAAAACCATCGACAGGGTGAGCGCTCTTAGATCGCAAATTCAATCAGAAATCCAATTTACAAAAAAAATTAATCAAGTCATGAGCCAAATTAATGCTCAAATCGGAGTGATCTTGGTCCTTTATTTGTTGGCAATTATTTATACCAGCTGGTCACATTTTAATTTTTTATTTACCTGGCCTTTTGGATTGTCGCTCGGATTACTTTTATTGGGTATCGTGTCAACTCGGATGATTGTTCGCTCATTTCGTTGGAAGTTTTAAGCGCAACCAGAAGTAAATTAAGTTTAATACCTAATAAAAAAGAGAGACTAAGATGAAAAACAACTTACCTCATGCAATTGAATTAATTTTAACAGTTAAATATTCCGTTGAACTCGGGCAGTCTATCCGCGAAGGGGTTCGTAACTTTTTAAGGTCAACAAGTGAAAACAAATTTCGTGAGCTGGTTATCTTGTGGTTGGCCTCTTACGAAGCAGGAGTGCCTACTCAAAAGATGATCGAAAAAATTTCCAACACGACCCACCGACATCTGATTATGATTTTAGAGCGCGGACTTGCTGGTGAGCCCATCATGAATTTTTTAATTCAACTTGAAAAAGAAACTTACGAACAAAGTCAGATAGAAATTGATAAATTTTTACTTACACTTCCGATCAAAGCTCTTTTGCCTTTGGTTTTATTTGTCTTTCCGTCGGTTATGATACTTATTTTAGGCCCCATACTGGTTAATCTGGCTCAGGCCCTTAGATGAAAAAGAGAAGGTGTGTGGGCGGTCGCTTTACTGTATTTTATTCGATTTTTATTTGACGTTATTTTTATGAGGTCACACATGGGCACGCTTATAACGGCTTAACCAGCGTTGTATCAGACAATTTCATCATTTTAAGCATAACTCGAGATGAAACAGGTCTAATATAAATTCCAAAAAGTTAGAACTTGGATTTGGCTTTCATCGGGGTGAAAGTAGCGAACCTCTTTTGGAAATGATCGATTGGTCAATCCAATTTGATTTGAGTAACCAACGATAAAGCGTAAAGTTCTAGAAACTTCAACCCAAGAGGAAAGCTCTAAATTTATACTGTCCGAATAGCCGTTCCAATTAACCTGGTCTGAGTCTTCGTTCCACATCTGGTTGTAGCTTAACTTAACCTGCGGAATAAATGTTTTATTTAAATTATAAGAGGCCTGAACTCCCGAATTAAGTTCAGCTTTTTGGTTTTCATTTGCATAAACTTTAGAATAAATACGACCATCTGCTGCGGTATTTTGGGTTACCTTTCGATAAGATTTTTGAGTATTTAAGTAATATTCAGGCTCGGTCGATAAAGTTAAAAGCCACTTTTTAGTCATTTTTTTTGATAACTCAAATCGACCTTTCAGCCGAGTCACCCATTTTTTATTTAATGAAGATTCACTTGTGGGGAGATAAGCATAAAAAGCGCCCGTTAAATCCCACTCGCCAGGATACTCGCCCAAGCTATAATTACTATAAACAATATGGGCATCACCTGATTTGGTAGATAGCGAGTTAACGTTACCTCGGGAGTCATAGGGGCCTGGGGTGCTGGTATTAAATGCAGCCCTAAGGCTGAGTCTTTGGGTTTGATCAAATTTATAGTTCCAGGCTAAATATTGATAAATATTCCAGCTGGCCGAGCCTGTATTGGCAATGCCCAAATTGGCATTAGAAAAGTTAAAATAACTTAGGCCCCAGTTTCCTAAAGGATTTAAAACATCAGTAGAAGAGGAAATGATGGAAGTCGCCTCTTGAGCTTTTGAAAAAATAGAAAAATAAAAAATAGTTAAAAAAATAAAACTGATTCGAAATTGGGACATAAGCCACCTCCTGGGATCTTAGGTTGAAGATTTATTGTTTGTTTTACCTGTAAGAGTCAACCTTCTTATCTAATGCTAATAGAATTAAAACAATAAACGAATCTGTGATTGTTTAACACTCGATAGAGGTAAAAATTACAGGTGACAGAGGTCGACTGAAGGGGGATATATGTTCAAAACAAGGAGAAAGTTAAATATGAAACAAAAAATAAGTTTGGTGGTCATAATCGGTTTGGGGGCCTATTTTTTATCTGTCTTTTCTTGCTCAACTAAGGAAATTAAAAATCCATTTTTAGCCCCCCAAGTTTCTTCGGAGTCTGAAAAAAGGGTCAGTGTAATGGCTTATAACGTAGAAAATCTTTTTGATACCCTTCATGATCAAGGAAAAAAAGATTTTACTTACCTACCTAAAGCTCTAAAAGAGGACAGTCAGGAAGTAAGCCAATATTGTGCAAAACAAAAGGGGTTTAGAGCAAAAGAATGTATCGAATTAAACTGGAGTGAAGCCACTTTAGAAAAGAAAATACATAATGTTTCTGAGGTTTTTAAACAGGTTTATCAAAAAGGTCCTGATATTGTAATTTTAGAAGAAGTTGAAAACTTAAATGTTTTGCATATCTTAAATAAACAAGCCCTATTATTTGCAGGTTATACAACCGAAGTTTTAATTGAAGGGCAAGACGAAAGAGGGATTGATATTGGGCTGCTCAGCCGGCTTCCTTTAGCGGGTCAGCCTATTTTGCACAATATTGTTTGGGAGGCCGCAAAAGAAAAAGATCCCAGGGGCACCCGAGGGATTTTACAAGTACCCTTAGAGTTACCCAATCAAGCAGTTTTATATGTATTTGGTTTGCACTTTCCCTCGCAGGGAAACGATGTTGAGTTTAGAAAAGATGCCATCAACACTTTAAAAAAAGCTTTAGACCAGCTTCCTAAGGATAGTTTTTGGTTGGTTGCAGGCGATTGGAATATTACTGAAGAAGAAGAAAGTGAATACCAATTAATATCTGGTAACTTTGGTAGTTACGGAAATTTGAGTCACATCATTGGCTGTAAAGACTGTAAAGGAACTCATAATTACAGAAAAGACTGGGCTTTTTTAGATATCATATTGTTTTCAAACACCCTACTTAATCAGGACTCAGCAGTGAGTGTAGATTCGAAAAGCATCACAACCCCCATGTGGGCGTTAGATCAATTAAGGCCAACGGGTCGCCCGAATCGTTTTGATGCCGAAAAAAAAACAGGGATAAGCGATCACTTGCCTATCTACGCAGAGCTTGTGATAAAAAATAATTTATCAAACTCTAAAAAAAATTCGTCTGAAGCTGTAAAATAATAATGGCGGCAAAATACACCATCGAAGAGATTTTTGAAAAAACAAAAGCTCACCTTAAGGGCCGAGCTTCTGTTGATAATCCAAGACTTGAGGCTGAATATTTGATTGCCCACAGTTTAAAATGTAATCGAATTGATATCTATTTAAAATATAATCAGATTATAGGTGAAGAGGACTTAAATTTACTTAGAACAAATTTAGCTCGCAGGGCAAAGGGCGAGCCGATGGCTTATATTTTAGGAACAAAAGGTTTTTATAAAAATGATTTTTCGGTAACACCTGATGTGCTTATCCCAAGGCCCGAAACAGAACTCTTGGTTGAAGAGATTTGCAAAATCATTGAAAAAATGAATTGGGAAAATGCTATAATTGCTGATTGGGGGACGGGCTCGGGAGCTATTGGACTGAGCCTTTTGACTGAGTTTAAAACTCTAAAGGCCCATCTTGTGGATATCTCTCCTGCGGCCCTTCAAATAGCCACAGCTAACGCCACTAAAATAGGGGTATCTGATCGTTGCTTTTTTATAAATAAAGATATTTTTAGTTTGGCCCCCTCTCAAGAGCACCCGTCTGTGGATATTATTGTGGGAAACCCGCCCTATATTCCTGTTGGCTCAAAAGATGTTGAGACATGGGTTGCTGAATACGAACCCAAAGAGGCCTTGTTTTCGGGAGAAAAGGGGCTTGATCATTTAGCTGCATGGATAAATAAAGCCCCCCATTTTTTAAATCAAAGCGGGTGTTTAGCCTTAGAGCATGGTTTTGATCAGGCTCAGCAGGTTCAGGATTTATTTTGTAATCAGGGATTTGTTGATGTTTACTCAATAAAAGATCTTTCGGGTTACCAGCGGCATACGGTTGGTTTTAAAAAATAATAAGTGATTGGAGATTATCTATGGATAAAATGGCAATTGAAGGTGGACAGGCTCTTTATGGAGAAGTCGAAGTGAGTGGCGCTAAAAATTCGGTTTTAAAACTTTTATTTGCGAGTTTGTTAGCCGAAGGGGAGCATGTTTTTACAAATGTTCCAAGGTTAAAGGATGTTGATTCAACAGCTGAGCTTTTAGAAAGCTTAAACTGTCAAACCCAGTTTGAGGGTAACACTTTTAGAGTGAGTGTTAAAAAGCCTGCCGAAACAGTAGCCCATTATGATTTAGTTCGAAAAATGAGAGCGAGTATTTTGTCATTGGGCCCACTTTTGGCTAAATATGGCCAAGCCTATGTATCGTTACCCGGAGGTTGTGCTATTGGAACAAGGCCCATAGACCTTCATTTGGAGGGACTTAAAGCCATGGGGGCTGAGGTAAAAATTGAAAATGGTTATGTGCATGCGCAGGCTAAAAAATTAAAAGGAACTCGTTTTTTATTTGATAATGTGACCGTTGGCGGAACCGAAAATTTGCTTATGGCTGCCACCTTAGCTGAAGGAACAACCGTTTTAGAAAATTGCGCCAAAGAACCCGAAATTTTGGATTTAGCTAATTATTTGATTCAAATGGGCGCAAAAATAACAGGGCATGGAACAGGAGTCATAACAATCGAGGGCGTTGAAAAGCTATCCCCCTCGGGGCAAGCTTTTGAAGTTATGGCTGATCGTATTGAGGCAGGCACATTGCTTATTGCCGGCGCTATTACGGGCGGAGAAGTGAGTGTTACTAAAGTTGATCCTTATTTAATTGAGTCGTTACTTTTTAAATTAAAAGATACGGGAGCCCAGGTTACTATTGAAAAAAACAGAGTAACACTTAAAGCCTCGCCCATAATAGAGGCCGCAGATATTACAACGGCCCCTTTCCCTCAGTTTGCTACAGATTTGCAGGCGCAGTGGATGGCGTTAATGTGTGTCGCTCAGGGGACAAGCATTATTACAGAAACGGTTTTTGAAAATCGTTTTATGCACGTGCAAGAGCTTGTTCGAATGGGGGCCGATATTACCCCCAAAGCCCGAGTGGCCATTGTTCGGGGCCGCCCCAATGGGCTATCGGCTGCGCCAGTTATGGCGACTGATTTAAGGGCCAGCGCTAGCCTGGTTTTGGCGGGACTTGCCGCTAAAGGCGAAACGTCAGTAGGCCGAATTTATCATTTAGATCGAGGATATGAAAATTTAGAAATTAAACTTGCCTCTCTTGGTGCTCGAATTAAGAGAACACATTAAAAAAGAAAACCCCAAAGTCCGGAGGGGGTGGACTTTGGGGTTTGAACGACTCAGCTAAAGCTGAATTTATTCTAAAATTAAGATTTCGGTAACAACAAAGCTGGCCACCGAAATTTGGCTTAGCAAAACGGGCTGCTTAACGGGACCCGCTTGATAAGAGGGAGAAAAGCCTGCGACCTCAACGATTTGTAAATCAAAAGAGGCTAAATCAATTTCATGACTGAGTAATTCGACAGAAGGGCCGCCATCTAGGGGGAGCAAAAAAACAGATCCTTCTTGTCCTAAATAAATCTGACCCGATATAAAAGTAATATTTTTTTGATCTAAATTTTGGGAGGGGCTAGTCGTGTAGGGAGTTGCTTTTGCCGAAAAAGAAAAGGCTAAAATAAGAAGTATGTAAGTAAGGGCAACAAGTCTCCAATTAATATGAATTGCTTTCATAAGCACACAATAAAGCAATCACTGTGCCAAATTGAGACACTATTTAAAAAGCTGATGGAAAGGCTATTTATGAGTAAGCTAATACTGCTAATAATGTGAAAAATAATATGAAAACAATAAGATAGGCCATGGCGTATGGGACTGGGGAAAATGGGCCCCTAAAAAAATAAAAATCAAAAATGGGTGTGAGCACATAAAATATGGTTTCAAGTTGAGAACCCAAGTATCAATTTGGAACCAAGACTAAG
>DYOP01000031.1 GCA_020720425.1 Bdellovibrio sp.
GGTGAAATCAATTTAGGAGTTCGTATTGGGTTGAATTTTGTGGGTAATTGAAAGCCCCAACGAGCCTCGTTGGATCGCTTACCCTTTTTGCTCAATTTGGGTTTGTTTGGCTCGAAAAGGAGACAATGAGATCGGCATCGGGAAAATATGGCAAGGCTTGCAGGGGCCCCCCAATGTTACCAAAAACTGGCAACTGGTCAAGGGGGCTCAAACTTGTGGGCAATGTCTAGGATAAAACAAGATGTTCGCAGGCAGAAATGATAGGTCTAGAGTTAAATGGTGCTGATTTGGGGACAAAAAGACTCGTAGGCTTAAGAAGCAAATCAATATTTTATCTCATGAAAAAGTTTTCTTGTAAGTGTTGCAACATCTAGTAATTATAACTTTGAGTGAGCAAAAATATTTTTTGTAAGTGCTGCAAAATCTAGTAATCAAAACCTTGAGTAAGCAAAATGGTTTTGAATTTTAATTGTAATAGGGGAGAGGGGTAGTTAATGAAAAGTTTTTTAAAGTCGTGGCCATTGTTTTTATCATTATCATTAATTGGAGTATTAATGTTTTCAACGTGGTCAATCGTCAATAGGGCGCCTAAAAGGCCATCTCCTTGGTTGGAAGTAAAAAAAGACAGAACCCATGTTGACCATTCTGCATTTTTTAAGGATAAGATTTCGAGTCCTCAAGAGGTAACAAAAAAATGTTTGGAATGTCATAAAGATGCAGCCAAAGAAGTTCATCAAACGGCCCATTGGAATTGGGCTGACAAAGTTCATGGCTTAGGTAAAACCAATTTAGTAAATAATTTTTGTATGGGAATTGAGGGTAATTGGCCCGCCTGCACAAAGTGCCATGTGGGTTACGGTTGGTCTGATAAAAAGTTTGATTTTAAAAATGAAGAAAACGTAGATTGTCTTGTTTGTCATGACTGGAGCGGGCAATACGTTAAGGGGAAATCGGGATTGCCTACCGAGAAAACGGATCTTATGGTGGCCGCAAAGAGTGTGGGTTACCCAAAAAGAGAAAACTGTAGTAACTGCCACTCTTATGGTGGAGGAGGCTTGGGTGTTAAGCACGGGGATATTGATACATCCTTGCTAAATCCAACGGAGTCGCTAGATATTCACATGGGTAAGCATGGCTTTTTATGCGTTGATTGCCACAAAACAACAGAGCATGAGATTCGAGGTAAAGCTTATTCAGTAAGTATTGATTCTAAAGGCGGGTTTGACTGTACAGAATGCCATAAAGATCATTTTCATCAGGATCAAAGGCTGAATGCCCACTTAGACTCGGTGGCTTGTCAAACTTGCCATATTCCTTCTTATGCAAGAAAGCAGCCCACAAAGATGGACTGGGATTGGTCTAAAGCGGGGGATGCAAATAGAAAAAATGATCCTCATACCTATCTTAAAATTAAGGGCGAATTTGTTTATGAGGCCAATGTGTTACCCAAATATTACTGGTTTAATAAAACGGTAACTCGATATTTGAAAGGTGACAAAATTGATCCTAAAAATATGACAGATTTAAATAAGCCTAATGGAGATATAAAAGATAAGAATGCAAAAATATGGCCTTTTAAGCTTCACGATGGAAAACAGATTTATGATGCTGTAAATATGTATCTGATGTTACCCCTGACCGCAGGAAAAGGTGGTTTTTGGACTGATTTTAATTGGGATCAGGCTTTGCGCTTATCAGAATCTCATACGGGCCTAAAATACAGTGGAAAATATGATTTTGCAGAAACTAGAATGTACTGGCCCCTTTCGCACATGGTAACAACTAAGGATAAGGCACTGAGCTGTAATGACTGCCATGGGCAAAGTCAAAAAAGAATGGACTGGAAGGCTTTAGGTTACGAAGGGGATCCGCTTAGGTATCAGGGCGGAAGATGGAAAAACCTTAACTCTAAGACCCCGACGCTTTAAGGAGGCATCAAATGATAAAATTACTACTTATTAGTTTATTTGCATTTTCAAAAAACTCTCTTCATCCGGCCTTTCCTTTGTTAGATAAAAATGGACTACCCAATAAAGCAAATCCATCAATCGAGCAAAGCTGCAAGGCTTGTCATGATACGGAGTATATTCAAAAAACAAACTCACACTCAAGTCTTGTGGCAGGCGGGGTTGATTGTGTTGACTGTCATATGCCATTTTTTTTGAATGGGAAAAAAATTCCTTATGATAATCAGGGATGGGTTACCCATGAGTGGGTTGAAAATTTATCTAAACCTACTTTAGATAACTGTATGGCCTGTCACTCCAGTCATTCAAATAGTATGTTAGAAGAGGGGGAGGGATTAACATTAAGCTCGATTGTGACTCATTCTAAAGCCTCAAATCAATGGGCTTCAAATTTAACATTTACTCAAGGGGCTATTTATTCGGCTGAAAAAATATCAGGATCTTTTATTAACGTGCAGAATAAGCATGGTGAGATGCAGAGTTTTGATGTTCATGCTCAAAGGCAAATGAATTGCACCTCTTGCCATACAACATCGAATAACCCTTCTCAAAATCATATGGACTCGTCAAAGTTAAGTCATCTTAAGTTTGATATTAGAGAGCAGTTGGGTCTTTCTGAATATTTAGAAAAACCGAATCATCATTTTATGACTTCTGACTGCAGAAGCTGCCATCAGCCCTTAGAATCTCATAAAAAGTTTCCTTATCCGACAAAGCATCTAGAAACGGTGAGCTGTCAGAGCTGTCATATTCCTCAAATATCGGGGCCACTTTTAAAACATGTGAACCAAGCTGTGGTAACTCAAAATGGAAGTTCTATTTTAAGTTTTTGGAACACAGAAACAGTATTGCCAAGCGACAGCTTACAAGAAGCCTCGCAAAAATTGAATACTGATTTTTTAACATCGGTACATCCTATTTTGCTTTCAAAAAATGGGATCTTATCTCCATATAATATAGTTGAAACTACGCAATGGCTAATTGAGCCCAATAAGGATTTGGGATCAGTTGGGCCTGAAAAGTATTTAGCTCCAGAAATGTTTGTTAAAATCTTTTGGGAAAAAGCTAAGAACAAAGAAGGTTTGCTAAAGTATTTTGACAAAAATAATGATCAGCAGCTTTCTGGTTTAGAAATGAGTATTGATTCGGACGAAAAGCTGAGTTTTATTAAAAATGTTTTATCTCAAGAGGGTTACCCTGAGGCGGAGATTGTAAAAACAAAATCGTTTATTCCGGTGGCTCATGGTGTTTTACCTGCGAAGAATGCAATAAGCTCATGTCAGGAGTGCCATGGTGATCAGTCTCGATTTACAAAGCAAGAAGAAACCTTTGGAACGGCCTTTTTAGCCTCTTCTAATCCGAATGATCCAGGGTTACCCAAAATTAAAAACTATGTGCTAGGCACAACCCGAAATGAAATCATTGATGGACTTGGCTGGCTTGGCTTTTTTGGTCTTTTGCTGACAGTGGGGATTCATGGGGGATTGCGCTGGTATTCGTCTTATAAGAGATCTTTATTGGGTGGAGATCGCCATGAAAATGTAACAACTAAAAAGATTAAGCTTTATGGTCGCTATGAAAGGGTTTGGCACTGGGCTTTAGCTGGCTCAACGTCGGTTTTATTGCTTACGGGTTTTGAAATTCATTATCCTGGGGCTATTGGGTTTTTTGGAATGCAAAATGCCACACTATTTCATAATGTTGCGGCCGCCGTATTTATTATTAACTCGATTTTTTCTGTTTTTTACTATGTTACCAATTCAAAGGTGAAACAGTTTATACCTCAAAAGCAAAACCTTATTGCTAATTTGAAATCTCAAATGATGTACTATGGATACGAAATCTTTAGAGGCCCGACTCATCATGAAGAAAAAACAATGGATTCTAAATTTAATCCATTACAGCAGTTGACCTATTTGGGGTTGTTAAATATTTTGTTACCCTTGCAAATGGTAACAGGTCTTTTGATGTGGGGAGTAGATAAGGTTCCTGAGATTTCTAGAGTCTTAGATGGGTATACTTATTTGGGGCCTGTTCATACCGCAGGATCATGGATGTTCTTTTTATTTTTAATTATTCACGTCTATTTAACAACAACGGGAGATACTCCGTTAGCACATATTAAAAGCATGATAACGGGCGAAGAGCATGTGCCTTTAGCTGTTAAACAAAGTTCTGGTAAAGGAGAAAGTCATGAATAAGTTAGATAGGGGAGAACACGCCAATCCATATTTGGCCGGAATTTTATTAGGTGTGGTTTTATTTTTAGCCTTTTTTTTGACGGGCGGGGGGCTGGGGGCATCAGGTGCGGTTAGCCGTGTTCAGATTGGGCTTTTAGATTTGATCGCCCCACTTCATGTGGATAAGAATTTTTATTTTGCACAAGTGGCAGGCGGGGATAAAAATCCTTGGCTAGATAGCAGTATTTATATGTTACTGGGAACTATCTTAGGCGGAGCACTGTCTGGCATTATGTCAAAGCGTTTAAAATTAGAAATTTTTAAAGGGCCCCAGATTACCAATAATGCGCGATTAATTTTTGCGTTTATTGGAGGAGGAGTCATGGGCTGGGGGGCAAGGCTAGCCAGAGGTTGCACGTCAGGACAGGCGTTAAGCGGAGGCGCCTTACTTTCGGTAGGAAGTTGGGTGTTTATGTTATCGCTTTTTGCAGGGGGATATTTTTTAGCTTATTTTTTTAGAAATTTATGGTTACCCAAAAACAAGGGAGGAAGCGTATGACGCCGCTTTATTTAAATGAAATTTTTTCGAATTCATGGTGGATGTATTTACTGATCGGCTTTGGTTTTGGTTTTATTCTTGAAAAAGCAGGTTTTGGTGATTCTCGAAAATTAGCTGCTCAGTTTTATTTTACAGATATGCGAGTTTTAAAAGTTATGATGAGTGCCATTATAGTAACGATGGTATTGGTCTTCTTTTTTTCTTCAATTGGGTTGTTGGATTTTTCTAAAGTTTATATGAATCCAACATTTTTATGGCCACAAGCTGTGGGTGGATTTGTTATGGGTATTGGATTTATTATGGGAGGTTTTTGCCCAGGGACATCCCTTGTTGGTGCGGCCACCCTGAAAATCGATGCTTTAGTTTTTGTTTTAGGTGTGCTTTTTGGAGTCTTTATTTTTGGAGAAACGGTGCCCGCATTTAATGATTTTTTTAATTCGGGGTCTTATGGTAAATACTCGTTGTTTGATCTTTTTCAGATCGATGCAGGCATTATTGTTTTAGTGGTGTTTTTGATCGGACTGATTGCATTTGAAAGGGCTGAATGGGGCGAGAAAAAAATGGGATATGTTAAATCCCTTGAGTCAAAAGGCACAACACGATTGGTGTTTGGATTGACTGGTTTTTTGGCTTTATTAGTAGCCGTTACTCTTTTTAAGGGACAGCCAAAGCCTGATGATCGTTGGGCCTGGGTTGAGCCAAAATTTGGTGCCGTAGAAAAGACAAGAGATTTTCATGTGCATCCCAAAGAGGTTAGGGACTTAATGATAGATCCCTCGGTATCATTAAGAATGTTAGATTTACGTAAAGAAAAGGATTTTAATTTATTTCATATTGAAAACTCACAAAATGTAAGTTTAAGTGATTTTCAAAGTGCTAAATCAAAATTAATAAAAAAAATGCAATCAGCTCCGGCTAACCGTGTTTTTATTTTAATTAGTGCCAGTGATAAAGATGCTACTGAGGCTTGGAAATTATTAAAGGGTATAGATGTATTAAATGCTTATGTTTTAGATGGTGGAATTAATCACTGGCTTGATGTGTTTGCATTAGATAAAAATTTTGCTAGCTTAAACTCGCTCGCTGATTTGAGCGAAGATAAAATGAAATACACATTTTATAAAACCGTTGGCTCAAGCCAGTTTTCATCGTATCCTATTGATCCCCTCCACGGTGAACATAAGCAAGAGCATGCTGACTACGTGAAAAAAGTTAAATTACAAAGTAAATCCGTTGCAAAAGGTGGATGCGGATAAATAAAATTAAAATAAGGAGTCGTTAGGTGAGTTTGATAGACGAAAGAGTTGAGAACAAAATTTTAAGAAACAAACTAATGCCTGTTGAAGAGGCTGTTAAATTAATTACCGATGGATCAACTCTTGCTATTAGTGGATTTACAAAATCGGGGGAGCCTAAATCGTTTATTCCGGAACTAGGAAGGTATTTTTCAGAAAAAGCCCCCCATAGTCGTATTACTCTGTTAAGCGGCGCCTCTTTGTCAGAAGAGGTCGAATCGGCCATAGCCCCTTTTGTGGCTAAAAGAGCGCCGTATATGTCATCTCCTGAGTCAAGAAAACGTATTTTAGCTAAGACGATGGAGTTTAACGATATTCATCTGTCACACTTTTCAAGAAATTTGATGTATGGATTTTATGGTGATATTGATTTTGCTGTTATTGAGGTCTCTCGAATTTTGCCAAATGGTTCTGTTATATTGACATCATCAGTAGGTATTTCAGGTGAAGCTTTATCTAAAGCCAAACATATTATTTTAGAGGTAAATACTGCAGGTCCTGATTATACAGGATTTCATGATATGACGATGCCAAGAGTTTATCCAAGAGTGGGATGGCCAGTGCCGGTAACCAACGTGGGAGATCGGGTTGGGGCCTTTCATATGGTATTAGATGTTAGTAAAGTTATTGCTGTTGTTGAATCTAAAATTCCTGATTACGGAGTTAGTTTTAAAGAGACAACTTTGGTTGACAAAAAAATTGCAGAAAATGTTGTGGGCTTTTTATTAGAGTGCCAAAAAAAGTATAATTGGGGCGATAAAATTCCGCCCTTGCAGTCGGGAGTGGGTAACATTGCAAATGCGGTTGTGGGAGAGCTATATGATTCTCCTTTTCAGAGAATTAGATTTTGGACGGAAGTGTTTCAGGATGGAATGCTTAAATATATTGAAAATCCTGATAAGTTTGATGTGGCTTCGGCAACAGCTGTTTCTTTTTCAAAAGAAGCATGGCTTAAGTTTTTTAAACTTTTTGATCAAGCTAGAGATAAAATTGTTTTAAGGCCAACTTGGCTTTCTAACTCACCAGAACTTATTTCGCGAATGTTTGTTATTGCTATGAATACCCCGATTGAAGTTGATATTTATGGTCATGCGAACTCAACTCATTTAGATGGTTCAAAAATTGTAAATGGCCTTGGGGGGAGTGGGGATTTTTTAAGAAACGCTTATATTAGCATTGTTCACACGCCATCAATTAGAAAACTAAGAAATGGAAAAGTTGTAAGCTGTGTTATGCCCTATGTTCGCCATATTGATCATACTGAGCATGATATTAAATGTGTCATTACTGAAAATGGAGTTGTGTTAAACACAGAAATTAGGGCTCCCTCAAAACGAGCGGAAGAGATTATTGAAAAATGCGCCCACCCTTATTTTAGGCCCCTACTTAAAGAATACTTATCATTGGCTGGAGATGGCGATGAGCCAAGGATTAGCGATATTGATAAACTTAAAAGCTGGTGGAATGAGTATGATCAGGCCTGTATGAGCTTTCCTTCGACTGAAGAAGTTTCTGAGTAGCATTTTGATTTTTTTTAGCGAAAAAGAAAGAGGAGTGATTCGCCTCTTTGCTTGTTTTTGTTTTGATTATTTAGTCGGCGCTGAAAAGCCTATTTTTTGTATCGAACATTTAATGCATTCAGATCACAAGGCTCTGAATTTTAGGGTGAACTTTTTAGGTGATTTTTAATCTGACGTTTGTTTGGAACCCATATTTGACCTGTGCGAGGGGGGAGGGTAACATCAAAACTTTTGTTATCTATGAGGGTGATTTCTTCGCCTGAAAAAGGATTAATAGCAAAATTTGAACTGTCATCAATAGGATGGGAATGGGTAAAGCTTAGGGAAATACTTTTAGATTCATATGAAGTATTAAAAACCACCATAATATCACTGCACTGCTCGGGCTTTTGATCTTCAAGGTAGCGGTTATAGGCAACAACTTGGTGATCAGCATGGGCTATTTTAAATAGGCCGCGAGATAGGCAAGTTTCGTGTCTTCTGATTTTGATACAAGCTTTAAGAAACCCTCTTAACTCTTGATCCCATCGGAGCTCGTCCCATTCGAAGCTTCGGCGACAGTCAGGGTCTTGACCTCCGGCCATTCCAACCTCATCACCGTAATAAATAGAAGGAGCACCAGGTGATGTCATAAGGCATAGGTAAGCCATTTTTAAAGACTCTTTGTCGCCTGAAAACATACTCAAAATTCGGGGGGTGTCGTGGCTTCCTAAAAGGTTAAGCTGAGCTTTTGTAGATTCAAAGGGATACATGCCAAATATTTTTTGAATTTGATCAGCAAATTCAATAGGCGAAAGAGGGCGAACATCTTTTAGTGAAGATTTTTGAATTTCTTCGTGGTTTAGATTTTGTCCTGAAAAAAAACCAATGCAGGCGCGAGTAAAAAGATAGTTCATGACTCCATCAAACTGATCTCCCTGGAGCCAGCGCGAGGCGTCTTCCCAGATTTCGCCAACAATGTAGGCCTCGGGATTTTTCGCCCTAACTCGGTTTCGAAATTCTCTCCAAAATAAATCATCATCAATTTCTGAGGGGACATCGAGTCGCCACCCGTCAATTCCGAATTCAATCCAATATTCAGCTACGCTCCAAATAAATTCACGAACTTGTGAGTTGTTAGTATTAAGTTTGGGCAGGGCTGGTAAATCCCACCAGGCTTGATAACCATGACGGTCTAGGCTTGTTTTTTTATCATGCATCAGGTGTTCGCAAATAGCGTAGGCATTGATGGGGGCTCCGGTGTCGAGCCAAGATTGATTAAAGTAAAACCAATCAATGAAAGGGGAGTGCTTGCCGTTTTCAAGGGTATGGGCAAACTGATAAAAACTTCGGCCGGTATGATTAAAAACGCCATCTAAAATAACTCGAATGCCACGGGAGTGGGCGGCATCGAGAAGGTCTGCCAGGGCTTTGTTGCCCCCCAAAATGGGGTCGACCTGAAAGAAGTCGTGAGTATGATAGCGGTGGTTAGAGGGCGAAGCAAAAATTGGATTTAAATAAATGGCATTAATGCCTAGATCTTCGAGGTAGTCTAGTTTTTCGATAATACCCCACAGATCTCCGCCCTTAAATCCGTGAGTTGTGGGGAGTTCGCTCCAAGGTTCAAGATGCGAAGGTTTAGAAGAGCGATTAGATTTGGCAAATCGATCGGGAAAGATCTGATAAAATACGGAATGAGAAACCCACTGGGGTATTAACGAGATGCGTTTATCGCGCATAGGTGCTCCTTATTGTTTTGCCTTTCTCTGAGTCTAGTTAGAAAATTTTGATCAAGCAAGAGTTGAGTGATTAAACAAGACTTCTTGTTTAATTTTACAAAAAATGCAGAAGAAAATATCATTAAATGTTACTAAAATGGGTAACACTTTTATTTTTCTGCAAAAGGGGTCAGAATGAAAGTGCTGATGCTTGGTTGGGAGTTTGCTCCGCATATCACAGGTGGCTTGGGTACGGCCTGCCGAGGGCTTGCCGAAGAGCTAGTTAGTCATGTTGATCATTTAACTTTTTTGTTGCCCAAAAAACCCTCTTCAAATGGCGCTGAAGAAGTTTTTTCAAATTTAAGCGTTACCGATGTTAAAACTTTTTCGAATGTTGATATAGATAGTTTTCTTGCCGAGTCTTCTGAACTTAAAAGTAAGGGTTCGTCAAAAAAGCAAGCCCAAGAGCCAAAAGTTAGTTACAAATCTATGCCCAGTTTATTAGAGCCCTATGCTTTGCCTGGCGACTTTAAGGAGCAAGAGGCCAAGCATTGGGAATGGATTAGAAATCTTAAACGTCTTACAATGATGTTACCAAATGAGGTGGCTCAATTATTGTCGGGTCAATCCGATTTATTTAATTTGGATGAATTGCACGGGGGATATGGTCGTAATTTGCTTGATGAAGTGAGTCGCTATGCAAGCGCAATTGGGCAAATGGATAAAGTAAATGAATACGATTTAGTTCATGCTCACGATTGGATGACCTTCCCAGCTGCGGTAACACTTAAAGCGAGATGGGGAATTAAATTTATAGCCCATGTTCATTCGCTTGAGTTTGATCGCTCGGGAGATGCTATTCATAATCAAGTTTATGAAATTGAAAAAATGGGATTAACTCATGCCGATATTATTTTTGCGGTCAGCCAGCGAACAAAAAATATGATAATTCAAAAATACAATATTTCTCCTGACAAAATAAAAGTTATTTATAATGGAGTGGCGCCTTTAGATTCGCATTCAATTAAAAAACAAGATGTTTCAAAGCCCTTAGTTGTTTTTATGGGACGAGTAACCATGCAAAAAGGTCCTGAGTATTTTTTAGAGGCCGCTTATTTGGTTTCAAAAGTTTTACCAGAAACGAACTTTGTGATGGCAGGGATGGGAGATATGCGTGATCGCATGGTCTTTAAAATGGCCCAACTCGGATTGTTAGACAAGTTTCATTTTACAGGTTTTATAAACGAACAAGACAGGTCAAAACTTTTAAGTCAGTCTTCGGTATTTGTTTTAAGCTCAGTTTCGGAGCCCTTTGGGCTGGCTCCTGTTGAGGCCGCTCAATATGGAGTTCCGATTGTTTTGTCTAAACAGTCGGGAGTTGCAGAAGTTATTAAGCATGCATTAAAAGTGGATTTTTGGGATGCTAAAAAAATGGCAGATGCCATTATTAAAATTTTGTCTGAGCCTGGATTTGCTCAGCATTTAGCCCGTGAGGTTAAAAAAGAAGTGGCCAGTATGACATGGAAACAACCCGCGTTAAGCGTTTATGAAACATACAAGGAGGTTACCAATGAAAGGAATCAGTTTTTATTTTCAGGTCCACCAGCCCTTTAGGCTAAGAAAAGATTTTAATTTTTTCTCGATTGGACCAGATGGAAGATACGAAGACGATAAGTCAAATGCGGAGATTTTAAAAAAAGTAGCTAATAATTGCTACCTCCCGACAAACCAAGTTCTGCTTAATTTAATTGAGCGGCATCAGGGAAAATTTAAAATTGCTTTTTCAATTTCGGGCACGGCATTAGAGCAATTTGAGCTTTATGCTCCTGATGTGCTAGAATCATTCAAAAAATTAGCAAAAACAGGTTGTGTTGAGTTTTTAGCAGAAACTTATTATCACTCTTTGGCGAGCTTGTTTTCGGAATCAGAGTTTAGAATGCAAGTTGCGCTTCATTCGAAAAAAATTGAACAACTTTTTGGACAAACTCCAACAACATTTAGAAATACAGAGCTTATTTATAACAATCATATTGCTAAAATCGTTGAATCTATGGGTTACCGAGCAATTGTAGCAGAAGGTGCTGATCGGGTTTTAGATTGGAGAAGTCCTAATTATGTATACCATCCTTTGGGAGCTCCCAATGTTTCGTTGTTACTAAAAAATTATAAATTATCAGATGATGTTGCTTTTAGATTTTCTAATCGAGGCTGGGATGGTTGGCCCTTGTTAGCTGGTAAGTTTGCTAAGGATTTGCACTTGAGTGTGCAAGGTAAGCACTTTGTTGGTTTATTTATGGATTACGAAACATTTGGAGAGCACCAATGGAGAGATACAGGGATATTTGATTTCTTAGATGCGTTACCAGGTGAAATTTTAAAATACTCAGATATGGGTTTTATGACTCCGACCGAAGTGGCAAAAGCTTATTCGCCTATTAGTGAATTGGATATTCATGGATTGGTTTCGTGGGCCGATCTTGAGCGAGATGTTTCGGCCTGGTTGGGCAACCCTCTTCAGGATTCGGCGGCACAGTACGTGTTTGGAATGGAAAAACAGGTTTTAGCCACTCATAATGAAGAATTAATTCATGCTTGGAGAAAGCTGCAAACCTCAGATCATTTTTATTATATGTGTATTAAGTATCATAACGATGGCGATGTTCATAAATACTTTAATCCTTATGAAACGCCTTATGATGCCTTTATTCATTATATAAACGCTCTTCACCAGTTAAGATGGTATTTAGGTCAACTGTCTGAGAATTCAAAAACAGATAGCGCGGGAGAATCGTCAAAAGAAAAAGCTTCAGAAAGAAAAACAACAAAAACAACAACAACAACAAAAGTTGATGACAAAGAAAAGGTGCTGGCCGGAGAAAAAACAAAAGCTAATCCCTCAGCAAAAAAAGAAGTTACAAAAAAAGAAGTAACCAAAAAAATGCCAAATAAAAAAATGTCAGATGCTAAAAGTGTTGACAGGTATATACTAAATTAACAAGGCTATTTTGGTAAAGCTTAGCTAAGATGGGGCTTTTCTAAAAACTATTAAAAACCATAAAAGGAGTAAAAATGAAATTTTATATAG
Source organism: Bdellovibrio sp. (assembly GCA_020720425.1). Classification (GTDB taxonomy): domain Bacteria; phylum Bdellovibrionota; class Bdellovibrionia; order Bdellovibrionales; family Bdellovibrionaceae; genus DYOP01. The sequence goes on from DYOP01000031.1 coordinate 12,304, forward strand.
GTATTTTATCGGCTTTATTTATAGCCAGCTGCTCTACGGTAACTGTGTTACCCACGGGTAAGCATAAAGTGACAGGTCAGCCAACATGGGAAAGCTCGGAGCCCTTTTTTTTAGCGGGACTTGTTGGGCAGGGAGATATTGACGTGACTAAGCCTTGCGGTGGGCAAGAGCCAACTCAGGTGCAAACTCAGGACACCTTTGTAGATAGTCTGTTGACTGTAGTTACTTTTACTATTTATTCACCTAGAACTGTAAAAGTTTGGTGCCCCAAAGGAGCTATGTAATGAGAAATATTTTTTTAATTGCTTTTTTAGTTTTATCATCGGCTTGTCATACCATGAATTTAAATAATGGAGCCCAGACAAGTCAAAATTTTGAGTCAACAGAGTTTCACCATATTGTGGCTTTAAGACTTGCAGAAATAAGTAGCCCTGTTGTTCCATCAAAAATTTGTGATAATAAATGGCAGACGGTTCGCACGCGAACAGGCCCCGTACAGGTGCTTGTGGGCATGTTTGTTGGGGGAATTTATAACCCCGAAGAGGTTTCTGTTTCTTGCCAGTAATTGAGTAACTTTTGATTTTTAATTTCAAACTTTGTAAGTTTTGCCTAAAAGATGGTTGTTTTCGTCAGCCATCTTGGGTATTTTTATTTGAAGCCCTAAACAGTATCTTTTATTTGACATCTTTCGTATTGAGATAGGCTTAAAATGGTGAAATTGCTTTCAGATAAGGTCACCAGGGTAAAACAGAGTTAGGGGTAAATACGCTGTTTTAAGCACAACTTGAGAATTGATAGTGTTTGGTGGCATCATACTTTGCCTGGGCGTGATTAGGAGTTAAAAATGAGAGTTCCTTTAGAAAATGTAAAAATATTTTTTGATAGACGTAAAAATGTTTTATCAAAAATGGGCGGCAATGCTTTAATTTTGTACAGCCATCCTGAGGCCATTAGAAATGGGTCTGTTCATCACCCCTTTAGACAAGATTCAAATTTATATTATTTAACTGGGTTTGAAGAGCCAGAAACTATTTTGGTTATGAACCCTCTTTACAAAAATAAATGCATTCTTTTTGTTAGAGATAAAGATTTAGATAAAGAGACATGGGATGGGTTTCGTTTTGGGCCTGAGTTAACTCAGCGTATGTTTGAAATTGAAGCCGTATATTCGTTATCAGAATATAAAAATATGTTACCAGATATTTTGTCTAAAGTTGATGGCGGCGTTTATTGTGAGTTACATAAAAATAAAATTTTAGATCAAATTTTATTTGATTCAATTTCGGAAGTAAAAAGAAAAAGGGGCCGAACCGGCGAGGGGCTTTTGCCTATTTTTGATGTAAATTCATTTTTAGGTCAGTTTCGAGTGATTAAATCAGAAGACGAAATTGTAAATCATAAGATTGCATGTGAAAAATCCTCTTTAGTACATGTTGAGCTTATGAAATATGTTAAAACAGCAAAAAGTGAAAGACATATGCATGGGTATTTTTTAAATCAATTGGCTTTGTATGATTTGCACCGCGAGGGTTACGGAACTATCGTAGCCTCTGGGCAAAGGGCTTGCACTTTGCACTATGTTTTTAATGATCAAGATATTAAAGATAACGAACTTATTTTGATTGATGCTGGCGGTGAATATAATTATATGACGGCTGATATAACTCGAACTTATCCCGCTCGGGGGCATTGGAGTGAGGCTCAGCTTAAGGTTTACGAGCAAGTTCTTAAAATTCAAGAGCATATGATTGCTATGGTTAAACCGGGCGTTACTTGGAAAGCGCTACAAGATGAGGCGACCTTGCGCTTAACTGAAGCTATGTTTGAATTGGGCTTATTTTCGGGGCGAGTGCAAGACATTATCGCATCGGGAGAATATCGAAAATTTTATCCTCATGGAATTGGTCATTATTTGGGATACGATGTTCATGATCTTGGGTTGTATATTGATATAAACACTAAGGAATCAAGACCCCTTGAGTCTGGAATGGTTTTAACAATTGAGCCAGGGCTTTATATTTCTCCACGAATTGTGGGAGAAAATCATGAGTTGGCAGGGGTCGGAATCAGGATTGAAGATAATATATTAGTAACAGATCAAGGGTGCGAAAATATGACAGTAAAATGTCCTAAAACACCTGATGCACTTTCTAAAACTATTTTAGGCCAATAGACAATTTTTGTATGCTAGAAACTGTTTTTGATTAGGGAATAAAATAGGGAAAAAAAATAAGGGTAACCTAATAAGTGTTAATCGTACGTGTTCGGGCTCTCCCTCGATTTTAGAGAGACCCTTTTGACCTACACTATAAAAAGCATCTAGATTGTCTTAGAGTATCTAGATTGTCTATTGAGCAGCGGATGAGGGCTCAGGGGTTTCGTCAATAACAAGAGCCATTGAGTTGGCTTCAGAATCAGGAAGAGATTTAAGATAAGTATCGACTTCAGATTGGCTGAGTTTGCCAGTTTGGATCATAAAATCAATAAGGCGAGTATCAAATTTTTTATCAGTCATGGCTTTTCTTAGTGAAATCATTGTAAAACTCCTTTAAATCTGTCATCGCTATTTTTCTGATCATTTACTAGTAATGTAAACCCTGGTTTGGGTCAAGCTAGTTAAAGCTTTTGAAGTAAGTTGATGCCTGCCCCTTTGTTTAATTCCAATATTTAGGGGGATGGTTGGGCTTTTCGTTATTTACAACAATTTTAAGCTTTGATGAGGCCGGTTTTTTTATAGAGCCATTGGGCTTTTTCTTTTTTAAATAGGTTGTGATTAATAAAATAAGAAAGCCAGAAAGAGCTCCGCCTAAGTGGGCCAAGTTGGCTACGCCTCCGCCATTGATACCGTGGGTGAGCATGGTTAAGAGCTCTACGCCAGCTAATATCAAAACAAAGTACTTAGCTTTCATTGGAAAAATCATCATAAAATGAATAACTCGTTCGCTATACAAGATCCCGTAGGCAACCAAAAGGCCAAAGACTCCGCCAGAAGCGCCTACAACAGGAATGCCTAAAGGCTCGGCATCCCCTGTTAGTCTAAACCATAGAGTTACGCTTAGGGTGTATAAAATCGAAGCGCCAATTCCGCTTAAAAAAAAGTAATAGATAAAATAACGTGATCCCCAAGTTTTTTCGAGGTCGGCCCCTAAAAACCAGAGCATTAATAAGTTAAAAAGAATATGGGTCACATCAAGTGAGTGCAAAAACATATAAGTTAAAAACTGCCACAAAAATCCATCAAAAATAATATCACTGGGAGTTAGGGCTAAAAAGGGGGTTAAGCTAATGCCTAAAAGCTTTTCAAGTAGCACCTGTCCAAAAAACCAAACAGAAAAAAATAAAATCACTAAAATGCGCATGGGCTTTGAGAAAGGAGGTAGTGCGGGGTTCATGATGTTAGGTCTCCCTTATTGTAAAGTCGTAAAATTCGGGATTGTAGTCTTTTATAACTGTCTTTTGGATCTTCGATAATTACTTTGGATTGGGCGATGAGCGGGAAAAAATTAAGATCCCCCTTCCAGCGTGGAATAATATGCCAGTGAAGATGATCGGGAATGCCAGCGCCAGAGACTTCACCATGATTAAGGCCAATATTAAGGCCCGTGGGTTTATAAACATCAGTAATGGCTTGGGCTGTAAGTTTAAGGAGTAACATAAGGTCGGTGTACTCATCGGGAGTTAACTCAAAAATGTTACCAATATGTTTTTTTGGTAACACGAGGCAGTGGCCCGAGTTATATGGATACTTATTAAGAATAACCATACTCATCGGGGTTTGAAGTAAGCATAGAGATTGCACTTGCGGTTTTTTACTTGCGGCCATACAAAAAACACAAGAAGGAGAAACCTTTTTGTTTAAGATATACTTTTTTCGTTTTGGTCGAATCAAAATGCTTAATTGCCCGCTTAGGCCATCTGCTTTTTGATTTATTTTTTTGGGGGGCATCTTGATTTGGCTCCTTTTTGGTATGATCTTTTTAATATGATCTTTCTAGGCCCCAGTAACCTGGCAAAATAAGTAAAGGTTGTGCGACAAGATCGGCTCTTAGTAACTGATAGGCTACTTTTGAAAGTCCATGGGCTTCAGAATCTTCTTCGCTACCACCCAAAGGAAGTAAATCTAATAGGCTGGGTTTTTCTTTTGGAATTTTATAAATTTCAAAATCACTTACGTTAGCCAGATCTGCGGCTAATTCAAAGGCATCACTGGCCACCCCGATCTCGTCAATAAACCCAAGGTCTAAAGCTTGCTGTCCTGTAAAAACACGTCCATCGGCATAGCTTTGGAGGGTTTGATCAGATAAGTTTCGAGATTCTTTAATTGCATTTTTAAATTGAATGTAAACATCATCAATAAGGGATTGAAAAAGGGCTTTCTCATCGTCTCTCATGCTGCGGTATTCGGCACCTGAATCTTTAAATTGACCGGAAGTAATTGAAAAGCGTTTTACTTTAGCCCAATCATAAAGCCCTTCTAAATTTAGAAACTCCATAATAACACCAATAGATCCAATCATAGCCCCTGGGGTAGCGACAATTTTATCTGCGCCGAGGGCTGTATAATAGGCACCCGAGGCCATAAGCCCACCCGAGTAGGCAACGACTGGTTTTTTATATTCGTCCCTTACTTTTTTTAAAAACTCATAAAGTTCTTGGGAAGGGCCCACAACTCCGCCAGGGGAGTTGATTTGAATGACTAAAGCTTTGACTGAGTCTTTTTGAACATATTTATCCACATCTTCAATCCATTTTTTGCTATCAATGATGATACCTTTTAAATCATGGGTCAGGATATAAGAGGGGTTTACTTTAACAGAATGAAAGCTCCAAAGAGAATCCATCGAGTTTTTTAAAAATAAAATCCAAAAAAGAGCCGAGACAAAAAGAAGAGATAAAATAACAAGCCATGATTTTTTATTGTTAACTTTTTCCATGTCATATCCTTCGTTTGAGTTTTAAAATTGTACTTTAAATTAAGTCACCTTTTAAACTAAGCCACTTTAAATTAAGTCACTTTAAAATAAACTATTTTTTTAATTTAGATAAAGACTTCTTTGTGACAAGGGTAGCTAAAGAGGGGGGCAAAAAAATAGTTTTTGTAAGTGGGCTGCTTTTGTTTTGTCTAAATTTGCGGGGATATAGGAGTTATGGCAAACCGAAGCCTGACTTATAATGTTTGAAATAAAAAGGGCATTAAAAAAAGTTCCTAGAGCAGTGGGGTGAAAGCCATCGGGGTTAAACATGTCTGACTCTACAAAAGAAGAGCGGCTGAATAAATCAAACCAATTTTTGCCAATAAAAAGGGGAGTCATTTTTTTATTTTCAAAAAGAGGAATGAGGTGATTAAGGTAGTTTGAATCTATCAAATTTTGGTGCTCGAGTTTTGTGTTACCACACCATTTTTGCCCGGCCCGAGAATGAGGGGGGGTAAAAAAAAGCTCAGGACTGTTACTTTTAACAAGTGGATGAAAGCTGGCCCATGCCCAAGGAATAAATAAGAGAATATGGGTTTGGGGTTGTACTAAAGAGATAAGCAAAGGAATTGCCTTTTGTGCGCTTTGTAGGCCTCGATTGGGGTCTTGATTTAAAAACCAAGTGGGCAAATCAAGACCATCAGTGCTGTGCCCTTGAAGAATAATAAAATCAAAGGGGCTTTTTATTTTGTTAAGTGTCGACTCAGTATGGGAGTGCTTTTCGAACGAATGTCCACCAATGGTAACATAATCAAAATTAAAAACGTCTTGGGGAGACTGATTTTGCAAAATATGTTTTGTATATTCAACCAGAGCTGGGTTTTCTGGATTTTGAGGGTAAAAAGTAAAACTGTTACCAATAAATAAAACAGAAATCACTTTGGCTTGCAAAGCAGGGCTTGATAAAAAAAGGAAAAAGAAAATGAATCTAAATCGCATTAAAAATTTTAAGTGATTCATAAAAATCCTTTTGAATAATGACAGTATTAAATTCTGGCAAACATATTAAACTTCTACCTGAAATTTAATGTGTTATCTAGTCGATACTGAAAAATAATTTTTCCAAATGGTTATCTGCCTTTATGAATAAAATGGCCCTATTTACTTGCAAGGATCTATCCATTTTTCCCCTATACTTGGTTCTGTCAAAAAACATGGGGGAGATCACCTTTTGCGGAGGCATTCTTTTTATCCTTGAGGCCTCAAGCCCAAGGACAGCCCCATGCATGGCCTAGGGGGGGCATGGATGGCCGTGCCTATCAGGGGGCGATTAGGGACAGCAGGTGGTGGGATCAATATTTATGCAAGTGTCTATTCCGATGGTGTCAATTCTAAGTAGGTCACGCATGGTAGCCACAGCTTCGGGGGTAATATCCTCGGGGTTTATGGCTGTGCATGGGTTGGGAGTAAGAAGAGCGCAAACGGCGCTAAGTGAGGTGACTTCTGAATCAAGCGAGGAAGAAATAATTGAAGATACGCCCGCAATGTTTTGAATAAAAAGACCTAAGCCGGTTGTGACTTCTTTTATTTCTGAATCAGTGAGCGTATCATTGGTATCGGCGCTGCTGCATTCATTAAAGCCGGCATCAACGGTGCCGTCGCCTAAGCTTAAATTTTCGTCATTATCAGCTTTTGTTCTGAGGTACATGCCCATTTTTGAAAATGACAAAAGGGCCATAAATAATTGCTCTTCGCCGCTGGCGGTGTAGCCATCCCAAATCAGCTTCATTTGCGTTTCGCTTAAAGTGCAATGGCTGGGCGAAATTGATTTGTTACCCCACATAGAAAGTAAATAAGAAAAAAATGAGGTACTATTTAAATCAGCATCAGCTAAAATTTCGGAAAGGGTTATAAAATTAAATCCGCATTTACCAGCTAAGGCTTTGGCGTACTTAAAGCGAACCTCTCTTTGTGACAAAAAAGAGGCCGAAAGGGTTTCGAATTTTGATATTGATAAATCCCAATTCGAACTATTTAAGGCTTTTTGAGCATCTTCGTAGAGGGCTTCGTCCGTGCTCGCGTTTGAAACTTGAGTGAGAGGGTTTGAGCAAGAAAATAAAGAAAATATAAAAATGAAAATCGATAAAAATAATTTCTTTAAATTGTGATTATGTGTGTTCATCAAGTCTCCTTTTTTGATTATAGCCCAATTTTTACAAAATAAGGTATAAAATGATCGCCTAAAGGATTTTAGCCTTAAAATTATGTTTAAAAACGAAACGTCCACTTAAAAACATACCGTCTACTTTCGGTCGGGGTGCTTTCAGGGCCAACCTCTTCTCCGTAAGAGGCCAATTGAATTTGTGTGTACTCAGAGGCTAATTCGACTCCCGCAGTCCAGTAACGTTGATTTATCCCCGCTCGGATAAATAATAAATCCCCATAATTAAATTCATATCCTAAATGCATATATTTAGTTTTGTCTGATGCATTTTGTGCTGCTAGTAACGAGTGATACTCAATAGCAACAGAAGATCTTTTTTTATTGCTATGAACCGGAAAAAACGACAGGCCAACATCAACATCCCCATCGACACTTTGAGGGTGGGTTGAGCTTGATGATCGAGAGTAAAAAGTTTTATCAAAAAGGGTAGCCCCTAAATCGCGTCCTACAATAGAAAAAGAGGGAAGATAAGCCCATGGTGCGGTAAAAATAACGGCCCCATCATAACCTAAGGCCAGCCCCGAGCTTGCGTGAGTGCCTAAACTAATATCACCTGGGTAGGGTAAATTTTTATTCATTTCAATTCGAGAAATTAGTTTGGCAGCTCCGCCGATTTTAATTTTACCACTAAAAAACCGAAGAGCGCTTCCGATGAAAAATCCCTGATCATCACGGTGAAAAATATCAACCGTATTTGTTGCTGAATTAAACCTGGCATCAAGAGATTGGTTTGCAATAAGTCCAATTCCGAAATGTTCAAAAACAAAGGTGGGGCTGATTTGATATTTGGCGTGATAAATTTCGTTAGGGCTTGCAAATAAACTTTCGCCCAAGGCCGACGGGTCAGTAAATGAGCTAAAAGTGTGAGTCGAATAAATAGGATTATAGGCCTTATCAGAGAGTGAAATTTCAGGATCAAATAGGGTTCCGATTGAATTGCGAAGTTTTAAAAGTGAGGCTGGGTTTAGATAAAGAGCGCTTTCATCATTAACAACCGAGACATGGGCGCCTCCCATGCCAAGGCTTCGAACTCCACGATAAAAAGGTCTGATTTCTGATAAAGTCGAAGTTTGACCAGCACCCAGACTTGGCCAAATTAAAAGTAACAGTGAGAAAAGAAAAAAATATAATTTATTTTGAGTCATCACCATCTTCAATGTCTGTTTCGCTTTCGCTAGTATCTATTTCAGATAGATCAGAGGAGGCGGGCGCCGAGGAGGAGGGTAGATTTGGGGTAACAGTAGGCGTAGGAGGGGATAAAGGCGCAGCCTGTGGTGATATAAGCTTGGCTTTATTATTTGCGGGAGTCATTTGACTTACTGGGGGAGGAGGAGGGGGTAATTGAGATAAAATTTTTTGAGCTGTTTTGGAGGGGTCAGAAAGGGGGTAACCAATTCGATTTCGAGCCTCAATGAGGGCTTCTTTTGAAGGGGGCAAATCTTGTTCACTTATTTTTTTAAAAAGTTTTAATATGTCAGGGTTATTTGCATAGGGCTTTGATTCGCTCATCCAATTATCTAAAAAAATGTGGTAACTCACTTGGGCTTCGGGTTTAAAATTTTTGTGCTGTTTTATGGCTTGTGTCGCTTCAGAAATAAGTTCTTCAACAATTTCATTTTTTTTTGCAAAAAGCTTTAGCTCTTGGTCAAGAGGAGAAATAATTTTAACTATCAGGTTATCCGCATTGGGCCTGGAAAATACGGCTTGATAAGCCTCTTTAAGGGGGACCCACTTGTCACCCGAGGTGTTTCGAGACTCTGTAATTTTATTTTGTAGTAAAGTGTTTACTTGCTCTAAATCCATCATAGCTAATTTGTAATAAGGGTAAATAAGGCCCGCGCTTACTTTTAAAGGAGTTAGAAACGCAAATAAATTAAGGGTTATGCTAAAAGCAATCGTGATTAGTGTTTTCATAAAAAGCCTCTTTCAAATTATAAAAGATAGTTTCTTTATTTTGCGCAATAATAATTGTTACTTTTAATTTTCAGACATAAATGCCGATTTGAAAAGTCTTAATCAGTTAGGCTTGGGAAACTCTAGACTCTGGACTCAAGGCTTATGTTTAGGCTTTAGATTATCACTTAGGAAAGAAGTTTGTTCGATACGGATACCTATTAGAGAAATAAATAACGATAACTCTAAGTCCATGTGCATTCGCACCCTGCGCGCGATTAAGGTCTAGTCTTTTGCGAACAAGTCTCGGCAAAAATCAATTAATAGTTCAGCATACATATTATGAGTCATGATCAACCCCAAGATAATTTTAAAAAAGTAAATATCACCGAGTCTTGTTTAGAGCTTGCTGAAATGATGAGTCAAATGCCCAGTATGGCCGATAAAGAACTTATCAAAAAAGGAGAAGCTCTTATTGCCATTTTTCAGGATTCAAATTTTAGTGATAAGTTTCAAGACTTAGCACAAATTAAACAACAGCTGTTACTTATGGCAGCCAATGATATTGCTTCAGGTGTAATGACGCTGAGAAGTTCAATTATGGGTGTAGCATTTTTACATTCAAAACTAAAAACTTATATTACCCCCCATGGTTCGTTACCCGAAGGATCTGTTGTGTTTAGCTTGTCATGGAAAAACATCAGGGCCTTTGGTAACTGGCGAAAAGGTGAAGAAATAGATTTGGCGCAAGAAGATGTGAACAGCTCGATTTATTATTTATCTTATTTGATATCTAAACTTATTATGAAATAGGCCTAATAAATAAGTCGCCACTGAAAAATTAAATAGGGGGGGCGAGTGTTACCCTCTTGAATCAAAAGCATCTCGGATAGCAATTCCAATATTAATTAATGAAGTCATTGTGATAACAATGGCAATCGCAGGGGCCCATACAAGCCACTCGGCTGTTGTAATATATTTTTGGGATTGCGAAATAAGCTCGCCCCAGCTGGGAGTGGGCGCCGGAAGCCCGAGGCCAAGATAGTCTAAAACAGTTAGGCCATAAATATTGGCAGCAATAGCAAAAGGAGAAAATGTTACCAAAGGGGTCAGTGCATTAGGCAAAATATGAGTCAGTAAAATTCTGAGGTGACCAACGCCAAGGGCGCGGGCGGCTTCAACAAATTCGCGTTTTCGAAGCTGTAAAAATTGAGCCCTCATTTGGTGAAAAATCCCAGTCCAATCAAACACAACCGTAAATAAAATAAGCCAAAAAAGGTTGGGTGAAAAAATCGAAATAATGGTTATAAGCAAAAGAGTTTTGGGCATCATTTCGATAATTTCAACTGCTCGGCTGCCAAAAAGATCCCATTTTCCGCTAAAGTAACCTAATCCTGCGCCAATTAAAGTGCCCACCGTATAACTGATAAGCCATACACCAATCGCGTAAAGCATGGTATATCGAAAGCCATATAAAAGCCGAGCTAAGACATCGCGGCCTCGGTCGTCGGTGCCTATCCAGTTAGCCTCAGAAGGTTTAGAGGGATAAAAATCAACGTTACTATTGCTTTCAAAGGGGTCCCATTTAACGATAGGCCAAAGAGCCCAGTCTGAGGGGCCTAAAGGCAAAGCGCGGTAATTGGTAACAACTTCGCTAGTAACGCCAAAAACAGTGGGGTGATAGTCAAATACAAAAGGGTAATACAGTTGACCTTGGTGTTTGATAACAATCGGTTTTGAATTGCACCAGAGCTCGGCAGTAAAGCTGAAAAAAAATAGGACAATAAGAACAAAAATAGAGGCAAGGGCCGAACGATTTTTTTTAAATTTATTCCATCGTTTTTTTGATAAATCATTTTTAAGTCGAGAACTAATCATTTAAGTATTTCCTATTTAAAATCAATTCGCGGATCAATAAGCACATAGGCAATATCAGTTAAAAGCCGCCCCGCCATAAGCGTTACCGAGCTAAAAAATATTAAGCCCATAATCACATTATAGTCGCGGGCTAAAATAGATTTATAGCCTAAAAGCCCCAGCCCATCGAGCTGAAAGAGGGTTTCAACAATTAAAGAGCCGGCTAAAAACACCTGTAAAAATCCACCTAAATTAACAGCAATGGGGATAAGGGCATTTCTGAGGGCGTGTTTAAATAAAACAGCCTTTTCGGCAAGTCCTTTGGCGCGGGCGGTTCGAATATAGTCTTGCTTAATAACATCCAAAAGTGAGTTGCGCATTAAAAGGGTTAACTCAGCAAAGCCGCCAATGACATAGGTAGTTAAAGGTAACACAAAATGGTGAATGCGATCTTGAATTTTTGCAAAACCCACAAGCGAATCGTAATCGTCCGAGTGAAGAAGCCCCGTTGGAAACCAACTAAAATAAGATCCCCCCGCAAAAAAGGTGATTAAAAATACTCCTAAAACTAAAGGGGGAACGGCATAAAGAAAATATAAAAAAAGCCCTGAGAAAGTATCAAAAGTTCCACCCGCTTTGACCCCTTTGGCAATACCGAGTGGGATGCAAATAAGGTAACTTAATATTAACGAAGCGACCCCAAATTGTAATGAAACGGGAAACTTAGAGATGATAACATCGAGCACGGGTTCTTCGTAGGTAAAGCTATCACCAAAATCAAAACGAGCTAAATTTTTAAGCCAAATCAGGTAACGCTCGTGTATGGGCTTATCAAAGCCATATTGTTTTTTTAGGGCTTCAATAACATCTTCATTTAAATTAACTGTGGCCCTTTCGCCGGACGAGGAGGCTCCGCCGCCCCCTCCGCTTGAGCCGCCCTGAGAGCCAAATCGAAGAGCTTGAATTTTTTGCTCAATGGGCGATCCGGGGGCTAAATTAATAATAACAAATGAGATAAGGGTTATCCCAAAAAAAGTGGGTATCAGTAAAATTAATCGGCGAAGCAAAAAAGTAAACAATTTAGATTACCTCATTTTTGTAGTTTAGCCGACCACCAGTAGTCGTAACCAATGTCATAAACAAAAGAGTCTCCTGGGGTTGAAACCTTGTTAGATCTGGCATAAAGAGAATACTTATCATTAAATAAAAAAGCATAAGGAGCATCTTCGGCAATCAGCTCGTAGACTTTATGAAGCATTTTTAAGCGTTTATCTTTTTGGGGTTCAAAGCGAGCTTGGTCTATGAGTTTGTCTACTTCGGCATTGTTGTAGGCGATAAAATTAGAGCCACCGGGAACAGCGTTTGATGAGTGCCAAATTTGTTTGGGGTCCCACTCAAGGGATCCAGACCAGCCCAGGGTAACGGCATCAAAGTTACCTTCATCAAGAAGTTTTAAAAAAGAGTTCCATTCGAGATATTTTAAATTAAGCTCAATACCTACTTTTTTAAGATCTTCTTTATAAAGGGTCCAATATTTTTCGGTATCTTTATTGGAGTACATTAAATCAAATTTAAAATCTGTTATGGTGCCGTTTACCTTTTTATCTAAAATTCCGTCTTTATTAGAATCACTCCATCCTGATTTTGTAAGAAGTTCAGTTGCCTTTTTTACATCATAAAGTAAGGCTTTTGAATTGAGTGAGGCGTAGGGCGACTGTTTGTAAACAGGGCCTGTGGCATAATCAGATATCCCAAACCTAAATTTTTTATTCATTTCTTCGCGGTTAAGGAGATGGGCTAGGGCAACTCTGATATTTTTATCTTTAAATAAGGGGCGTTTAAAGTTCCATCCAATAAAGCCATAGCCTTTAGGGGCTTTATTTTCGGTTTTAACTTTAAAAGCCGAGGTGCCCCAGGGGGCGCCTTTTGCTTTTTGCTCATAATATTCAGGAGTCAGAGACATAAAATCGAGTTCAGATTTTTTGATCATTTCAAATGAAACCGCATCTTCTTTGACAAATCGAAGGTTAATGGTCTCAAAATTAAAACGACCCTTGTGTTGGGCTTTAAAGCCGTACCAGTCGGGGCGACGTTTAAGAACGATCCTTTGCCCTCGTTCAAATTTTTCGAGTGTATAAGCACCCGAGCCAACCGCTG
>DYOP01000032.1 GCA_020720425.1 Bdellovibrio sp.
TAGCCGGTGGCTTTAAGGCCAGCGGCAATCGCATTTACTGTTACTAATAGACGGATCAGGGTTTGCTCGCATTCTTGAGGGTTTTGAGCAAGTTTAACTTGGTTCCTCCATAGTTTTAAAAGATTTACTTGTTCAAGGTGCAGAGCTTTTAATAAAGGTTGCCTTAGCTTGAGACTTTCTTGGGCTAATCGATTTTCTGGATTTTTTGTATCCAAAAGATCCTTGATATGCTGAGAAGTTAGGCTGTGCTCTTTAATGATTTGGTTTAAAAATAAGTCTCTGATTTTTGGATCTTCGACTAAAGAGGCGTACTCAGAAAATATTTCTACATCTGTATAGAGTAACCCAGATTCAACACTTTGAATAAGATGTTTTAAAAAGTGCCACTGTGAAATTTCAGATTTAAGTAACTGGTAACCTGAGTGATTATGAGTTTTTAAACTTTCAAGAGCTGAGCCCACCCCAAACCAGTTAGGCAAATAAAATCGGGACTGATTCCAGCTAAACACCCAAGGGATGGCCCTTAAGTCACCTAAAGAGCGTTTGCCTGTTCGGCGAGAGGGTCTAGATCCAATTCGGCTATTTTCAATGACGTCAATGGGAGTGGCCTCTGAGAAAAAGGTAATAAAGCCATCTTGTTTAACTAAACTTGAATAAGCCGAATAAGAATCATGGGCGAGTTGATTAATCAATGACTCGGCTGGATGGGCTACCTTTTTACTGTAAATATGGCGGGCCGTTGTTTTAGCAGTTGTTGCTAGCATTTGTTCAAGGTTAAAAGTTGCTGTAATTTTATTGGCAAAAAATTGAGATATGCTTTCGCCTTGAACCGTCATTCGTATTTTTCCGTTAAGACTTCCATGAGGAAGGGCATCTAAAAAGCTATGAGTGTTACCCCCGCCGCGGCTGACAGTCCCCCCTCGGCCATGAAAAAACTGTAACTTGATATCATGGTTTTTGGCAATTTCAGTTAAAGACTTTTGGGTTTTGTAAACATACCACTGACTGGCTAAAATGCCCGCATCTTTATTAGAGTCACTATAACCGAGCATGACTTGTTGAAATTCTGATGAATGGCTATGAATTGAGCTTTGGTAACTTAGGCTATTTTTAGTAATTGATAATTCAAAAAAGCGTTTTAAAATTTGACTTGAGTTTTCGAGATCTTCGAGGGTTTCAAATAAAGGTGTTGGATTAAAGGGGCAAGCGTAGTCTTGGTTAAATTTAGCAAAAAGACCTACTTCTCGTAAGAAAATATAAACCACAAGAAGGTCTGATACACTTCGAGTCATGCTCACAATAAAAGCCCCAATACCCAGAGTGCCATGAGTTAAGGAATACTGATAAATTTCTTGATAAGTCTTAATAATTTGTTGAGCTTCATTGCCTGGTAACACATGAGAAATTAAAAAGGGTCTAGGTTTTTTAAGTTCTTCAACCAAAAAGTTAATCCTTTTTTCTTCGTCCCATTTTGAATACTGATAATCAGAAAATCCAGAGGCCTGTAAAATTTGCTCTAAAGCTTTTTCGTGATAGGTTGAGTTTTGCCTGATATCAAGCTGGGCCAGGTGAAATCCAAAATTTTTAACCAGTCGAATTAACGGAAAGATGTCAGCTGTTGATAGATTATTGGCTCCAACCGCATTGAGAGACTCGGCAAGAAACACCAGATCCTGAATAAAATCATCGGGGTTATTATACCTAAGGGGATGAGGGGAGTTTTTTTGAGTCAGATTTATTTTAGCGTGAATTATATTTGTGTATTGTCGCCAAGGCTCATCAGGGTTTCGGGCAATACATTCTTGAGCTTTTTCTCCCAAACCTTGCGAGAGAAGGCTGATTTTATCTAGTAACTCAGCAGGTGGTTTTTGTAAAAGATCAGATAGGCTCAGCTTTTTAGTTAAAGACTCAAGTTTTTGGTCGTATATTTCAAGGCATTGCTGTCTTAAATGATCCAAAGTAAAAGCTGTCATTTCGTGGGTAACAAAGGGGTGACCATCGCGATCTCCGCCGACCCAGTTGCCAAATTTTACAAGGGGAAAATGATTTATAGATTCAATGGGTTCAATTAATTCGCTATTAAATCCACATTCGTTCCACGCCTGTTTGATACGGCTATCAAGGCTTTCTATGGCTAAAGGAAACACATTTTTTAAATAATAAACCACATTTCTAAGTTCACTCATCAAGTCGGGTTTATTTAAGTAAATTTCACCGGTTCTCCAAAGTCTTTCGAGGGTCACTTCGAGTTCTTTATAAATTTGGTTTCTTTCGTGCTGAGTCCACATTGAGTTTTCAAGTTTAACAACTTGTAAATAAAATTCGCGGTGTTGCTCTAAAACGGTGGCTCGTTTAGCCTCGGTCGGGTGGGCTGTTAACACAGGCTCAATAACAACTAAGGAAAGAACATTTAAAATATCATTTTCAGATAAGCCGTAAGATTGCATTTTTTTAAATGAGTGTGCCCAGAGTCCAGAAAGGCTAGAGAGGTCTTTATTTTCTATAATTCTTCGGGTTTGGGCCGCCCTATTTTCTTCGATCATATTTAACACCTGAAAAACCAGGCTGTACAGCTCAACCCCTTTTGAAGGAAGGGGCCCAGATAAAGCATTATCTAAAAAAACAGCTAACGAGGGCTCGTTTATTTTATTTAATATTTTTTTTAGTAGAGATTTAAAAAATAAAAAATCATTTTCAATTTTGGTTTGTGAATCTTCTGTATTCGATGAATCTTGTAATGGCTGCGAACTCATAAATAACCTCATACTCAATTAAAATAAATTTAATTTCAAAAAACTCATTAGTTATAACATATAATTTATAAACTCAAACGCAGTGTAATAGATGTTGTTAATATTGGTTAGTCTTATTATCTTTACGTGTTGCAGTTGGTAATTTTTTTTTAAATTATAAGGGGTTTATACAATGGGTGACATTTCTGTTCATATTCTTGTGTTAAGTGCCGTCGCTTTAATTGGTTTATTTATAGGGAGTTTTCGAGTTAAGGGAGTCTCTTTAGGGATTGGCGGAGTCTTATTTGGCGGCCTTATTGTGGGACATTTTGCTCAGCATTTTGACTTGAAATTGGACAATCATATTTTGCATTTTATTAGGGAGTTTGGACTGATTTTATTTATCTATGCTGTGGGCATACAGGTGGGGCCTGGTTTTTTTTCGTCACTTAAAAGTGAGGGTTTAAAGTTTAATCTGATTGCTTTAATTTTTTTACTTTTAGGCTTTTTTGTTACAGCTATGGTTCCTATTTATTGGTTCTCAGTTGATTTGCCAGCAGGGTTAGGCATTTTTTCGGGAGCTGTTACCAATACCCCTTCCTTGGCCGCCGGTCAGCAAGTGTTAACTGAATTGGGCCTAAGTGTAGATCAAATTAATCAAGTCTCGCTAGCCTATGCGATGACCTACCCTTTTGGGGTATTTGGTCTTTTGCTCGCCTTATGGTTACTTAAAACAATATTTAAAATTAATACCGATCAAGAGGCCCTCAATTTTGATGAGCACCTTAAAAAAAATCAACCTGGGTTAGCAAGTCTTAACCTTATGCTGACAAATCCTAATTTAATCGGCTTAAGGGTGAGTGATTTTTTAAATCGTATGGATCAAAAAATTCTGTGTTCTAGGCTAAAACGTGAGGGGCAGTTAATTGTTCCTAAAAATGATTTAATTTTAAAACAAGATGATATTTTACACCTTGTCGGTAGCGAAGAAGATTTAAAAAAGTTTCAACCCTTTGTTGGTTCTAAGGTCGATGTTTCTCTGACCACTCAAGGTGTTGCGGGTTTAAAGGTTGGTCAAATCGTCCTAACCAACGAGCATTTTATCGGAAAAAAGCTTCAAGAGCTAGCGTTACCCGAATTTGATGAAGTTGTTATTTCGCGAATCTATCGCTCAGGTATTGAGCTAATCCCCAGTAAGCAATGTAAACTTCAGTTTGGAGATATTTTAAATATAGTAGGAGGGAGTGAGTCATTTGATTTAATTAGTAAAAAAATGGGTAACTCTAAGGTTAAGCTTGAGCAAGTGCATGTGTTTCCAATTTTTATTGGAGTGGCGCTAGGGGTGTTATTAGGCTCATTGCCAATTCAGCTTCCTGGATTTTCGGTGCCTTTAAAATTGGGCCTGGCAGGAGGTCCTCTTTTGGTATCACTGTTACTTTCAAGATTGGGATCTTTTAAAAAAATTCATTGGTTTATGCCGACAAGTGCTAACCATGCTTTTCGTGAATTGGGGATTGTTCTGTTTTTATCTGTCGTGGGTTTAAAATCAGGAGCATTTTTTTGGGAAACCTTAATTAATGGTAACGGTCTAAGCTGGATGGGAATGGGGGTATTGGTAACTCTAATCCCACTCCTTGTTACTGGATCAATTGCTTGGCTTTTTATGAAGGTTAATTTTATGACTTTATGTGGGATTTTTTCGGGAGCCATGACTAACCCACCGGGGCTTGCGTTTTTAAATAGTTTATATCCAGATAATCGAGCAGCCTCTTACGCCTATGCGACCGTCTATCCCTTTGCTATGATTTTAAGGATTATTTCGCCTCAAATTTTAGCTTTGATGTTTTTATTTTAAATTAAGATAGGTTTGATTGCTGTGAATGTGATTGATATCTAATAAATGGGATTGAATCAGATTTGAACGGGGCTAATCTAAACAAATCGAATCTATATAAAATAAATTAGACGGGTTAACAGAAAATTTATATGAGGTTGATTTTCAAAACGAGCTAAAAAGTAAATGTTGTCTAAAGGAGATAAAGATATTATGGATTTTTTAAATATCATTATACAGGGTAATCATCAGATATTTTTATTGGTCATCCTTTTGTTGGTCAGTAGCATTTTGACATGGATTATTGATAAATTGATTAACCTTATTTACAGACATGTAAGTGAACTTGCTAAAAATACAAGTTCCCCTTGGGATGATATGTTTATTGATCTTTTAAGGCATATAAAAAAAAGTGTCATCTTTGTGTTACTTATAATTTTGCTTGGTTCTGCCTACTTGGATTTTGATTATACTAAGGGTTTTTTAAAATTTATTTTTGTTGCCGCCCTGTCTTACCAGTGGACCTATTTAGGGCATAGCCTCATTCGAGCCCTAAGAAAGCACTATTTAAATCAAATTCAAATTAATGATATGGCTAAGTTAGCCGCTTATGGCATAATTTTTACTTCAGTCGAAATTTTATTTTTTATTTTAACGGGTTTAATTATTTTAGGTGAAATGGGGGTTGATGTGGCTGCCCTTATCACCGGCCTTGGTATCGGGGGGCTTGCCGTAGCCTTAGCCGCGCAAAATATCTTAGGTGATCTATTTGCTTCGGTATCTATTATTTTAGATAAACCATTTGCTGTGGGAGATACGATTTCGGTTAACTCAATTCTTGGGTCGGTCGAAAAAATTGGATTAAAATCAACATGGATCAGAAGTTTAGGGGGAGAGCAAATTATTGTTTCTAATAAACAGCTTCTTGAAAATTTTATCCAAAACTATAATCGTATGCAAAAAAGGCGTCTTGTACAGCGATTGGGTGTTATTTATTCGACTCCTATCGAAAAACTTGAGGCCATCCCCGTTTGGATAAAAAACATTGTTCAATGTTACCCATTAGCCGCCTTTGATCGCTGTCATTTTTTTAACTACGGGGCTTACTCATTAGATTTTGAATGGGTCGCTTGGATTGCAACCTCCGATTATAATATTTATATGGATCAACAACAAAAAATATTATTAGATATTTTTAAAAAATTTAAAGCAGAAGGAGTCGAGTTTGCTTATCCGACCTATTTGATTACCTCAGACTCAAAAATCACCAGTTGATAAAAAAATGCTGAACAAATCCAGTAACGTGTTGAAAAATAATGAAAAAGTTTGTACAGATCAAACGTGATTTATTCTTTGTATCCTTGAGGCACGGCCAGCTTAGATAAATTACTGTTTTCGGTTTAAATTAATATTATTAATCTTAAGAAGATCTTGAATAACCCATCCCGCCATATGCAGACCAAAAGCTCCGGTAACATGGCTAATTGATCCATTAATTGTTTTTCTAAGACCAAAATGACTTAAAGGTTTAGCTTGGGTTACTATATCATTCATTCCTTCAAATGGAATGATTGCTTTTTCTGGCGAAAATACACTTGGGATTTCCCAGGTTTTTTTTAAAAAAGGTCCTCCTCTGGCCCGCAGTCGCTTTCTAACAACGACGGCCATAGGATCGGTGTGAGTTTTAGCCAAATCAGAAATTTTAATTTGTAATGGGTCAAGTTTGGCCGCAGCCCCAAGTGAGCTAATAATTTTTATATTATTTAATTTGGCTTGATAAATAAGTTCTACTTTTGGCTCAAGTGTATCGATGCAGTCCAGAACATAAGAGTAAGGAGAGTTAAGTATTTCGAGAGCATTAGCTTCTGAAAATAGGGTATCATAATGTTTTATGTTTAAATCAGGATTGATTTCTAATAGGCGCGCTTTCATTTTATGTGACTTAATTTGGCCCGTGGTTTTTGAAGTGGCATGAAGTTGCCTATTAATATTTGTCACGCATATGGTATCATAATCAACTAAGGTGAGTTGACCTATGCCTGATCTAACTAAGCTTTCGGCCGCCCAAGATCCTACGCCTCCAAGGCCAACAATAAGTAGGGAGCTTTGCTCTAAGGCTTTAAGTCCATCAGGGCCAATAAGACGATAAATGCGATCAAAAGAGGGGTTCACGACAGACTCCGTTTTAAAATAGTTTCTAAATTTGTTAAATTTGTTTGGGCGGTATCGGTAAAAGATTGGTTGGTGTGTTGGGCTAGGCACTGGGTAACATCATAAATAGTGTGATGGCTAAATTTAGATATATCAGAATGTTTAGAAATTTTATGCTTAGATATTTCAGAATCAGATAACATATTATCGGATAAATCATTATTAGATAAAACATTATTAGATAAATCATAAGTTTTTGAAATATCAGTTTCAGTTAACAAAAATGAGGTATCTATTTTTTTTAAAAGATTTATAATTTTTTTATTTTGAGCCTTGCAAATGGATGGTCCAAACGAAAGAAATACATTTAAGCCTATCCATTGATTTGCAATTTCTATAGAGCTATTAAACCCATGAATAAATCCAGTGATTGGGCGATTGGGGGGCGTTCTCAACGTCGCAGCTGATTTATTAATAAGAGTTGAATTGTTTTTTGCGTGAGCCGAGCGGCTTAAGGCAGATGATTCCGTTGGGTCTGAGGAGCCCTTTGAATTAGCCAAATTTATTTTATTTTTAAATATATTTAAAGCCTCATTATGAGCTTTAACAATATGAAGGCACACAGATTTATTATATTTTTCTGCCAGATTAAGTTGCTGTTTAAAATAATAAATTTGTTTATCTTTTTCTTTTTGAGTTTGGGCTTTGATAAAATCAAGACCAATTTCTCCAATCAGAGAGGTTTGATTAATAAACTGATTTTCGAGTTGATCGAGGGCTTGCTCAAGGCTCTTTTCCTGCTCGGTTTGGGTAACCCACCAAGGATGCAGACCAAAAGAGGGTATCACTTGAAAGGGGTATTGTTTGGCAAGTTCGGTTTGCAAAATCCAATCTTGTGGATCAGTTCCGCCTAAAATATATATAATTTTTATTGACTGAAATTGGTTATGATCATCGTTTGTTTTAAGCTTAACAGGGGCTGCCTGGTTAAGTACAATGGCTAGCTCTGTAGAGCTTAGGTGAGTTAGGTGGCAGTGTGCATCAACTAAAATCATAGGGCCCAATAACTGTTTTTTTTGAGCTTGCAAATAATAAAAACCATTTTTTTAAAAATGAAGCAAGGTGGCGTAAAGATAACTGCTAAAAACTTATGCATTTGGTATGCATTTGGCAATTAAAAGGAATTTATTTACTTTGACGCATCTATTTTTGGTTATCAAGCAAGCTTTGCTTGAATTAACTTTTTTGTGAGGGGTCTTTTTGAAATACAAAAAGAAGATATATAAAATAAATTTAAATACGATAGATAACTCAAAAGCTATAATGAATATCAACAAAGTGAGTTGGATTGTTGCTGTTTGGGGAATCGCTTTTTGATAAAGGAGCTGTGAGCATGGAAGTTGATATGATAAAATCTGATAAAAATCGAATGGCCAGTCATTCTTCGGTAACAAAATCTAAAGAAGCTGTTGCTGCAGATTTAGTAAAGCGCAACACTCAATTTGTAGATGAGTTTTCTAAAGAAGTTTTTGAGGCGACTTATCGCTATGGTAACGAAAAAGATATTAATGACCGACATTTTGCCATTGCCACAGATATGGCAAAGGTCGAAAGGCCCGAAGTGCAAAACACATGGGCCAATCATTTTTTAGATTTATTAGAAGATTTTAAATTTGTGCCAGGGGGCCGGATTACTTCAAATGCCGGAACGGGGCTTCAGGGAACAACCTATATTAATTGTTTTGTAAGTGGTTTTCGAGGTGAAAATCAGGACTCCATGGAAAGCATTATGGACGAGTTAAGACGTCAGGCTTTGATTCTTAAATCTGAAGGCGGTTATGGTTTTTGTGCCGATGTTTTAAGACCAAGAGGGGCCTATGTCGACGGCATCGGTGGGGATTCTCCGGGGGCTGTTAAATTGCTTGATATGTGGGATACCCAAAGTGCCGTTATTACATCAGGCAGTGGAATTAAAAAATTAGACAACAAGGGTAAAAAGAAAATCAGAAAAGGGGCCCAAATGGTTACCATGTCTGTTTTTCACCCTGACATTGAAGAATTTATAACAGCTAAACAAACCGCAGGCCGGTTAACTAAATTCAATATGTCTGTTTTAGTTTCTGATGAATTTATGAATGCGGTTCATAACAAACAGCCATGGGATTTGGTGTTCCCTGATCACGATACAGCTAAAAATGAGTACAATAAATATTGGGATGGTAACATTAACTCTTGGAAGGCTAAAAATTTGCCTGTTCGTGTTTATAAGCATTTCGATGATGCCAATGAATTATGGGACTTGATTATGAAATCAACCTATAATCGTAACGAGCCTGGTATATTATTTTATGATACTATTAATCGATTAAATAATCTTTATTATATTGAGCATATCAATGCGACTAATCCTTGTGGCGAACAAGTGTTACCTGTTGGGGGCAGTTGTCTTTTAGGTTCTCTTAATTTAACCCAATTTGTTGACGCTAAAAATCAGGATTGGGATTACGAAAAACTAGGTCAATATATTCCTATCGCTGTCAGGTTTATGGATAATGTGAATGATCGCACCAATGTGCCTTTGCAAGAGCAGGCAGATAATTTATTAGCTAAGCGCCGAATTGGTTTGGGGATTTTGGGTTACGGATCAGCACTTATGATGCTAAAAGTTCGTTATGGTTCGGAAAAGGCATTGGCCCTGACTGAAAAGTTGGGTCAATTTATTATGAATACGGCTTACCAAAGCTCAGCTTATTTGGCTCAAGAAAAAGGTGTATTTTTAGCCTATGATTCGGAAAAGTATTTAAAAGGAGAATTTGTTAAAAGGCTTTCTCCCGATACCCGTGCTTTGATTAAAAAGTATGGCCTTAGAAATTCACATTTGCTTTCGATTCAGCCAACGGGTAACAGTTCGGTTTTGGCTAACAATGTTTCGGGCGGGCTTGAGCCGTTGTTTATGACCGATTACATACGAACAGTTATTCAGTCTTATCCTCCCGAGGGTATGGGAGTTCCTAAAAATATGAATTGGGAAGAAAAAACATTTGATGTACAAGGCTCTGCCACGGATTGGAAATGGATTAAAGAGGGTGATGAAAATATGCTTATGGTCAATTTCCAAAACTCAATATATAAGTTTGACCGCTCCAGAGGGTTACTAAAAGAGTCACGAGTCAGGGACTATGCCGTGGGTTACCACGAAAAAAATAACTCTTGGGAGCCTACGGCCGATTGGGCCGCCACGGCTTATGGTTTAAATATCGATGACCATATTAAGACAATGGAAGTTTTATCTAAAACAATTGATTCGGCCATGTCAAAAACGGTTAATATTCCGAATGATTATCCTTATGAAGATTTTAAAAGATTGTACTATGAAGTTTACAAAACAGGGACAATTAAAGGATGCACATCGTACCGAGATGGCACAATGGCTTCGGTTTTATCGGTTACAAGCTCAGCTGATCAAAATTTGCAAACGGGTGTTCCTCGTACAAAGGGTGTTCCTCGCCCAAGTACGATTGATTGCGATATTCATCAAATTTCATCGGGTGGTAACAAATGGGTCGTGCTTGTTGGTCTTTTAGACAACGATCCTTACGAGGTGTTTGCCATGAAGCAAAGCAGCCTTCATCTTCCTTCGCAATTAACTCAAGGTAAGCTTATCAAAGAAAAATCAGGCCACTACAATTTACAAACAAATGATGGTTGGCTACTTTCTGATATTAGTAAGTTTTTTGAATCGGATGAGCAGGAGGCTTTAACTCGTATGATATCAACAGCCCTTCGTCATGGCGCAGATATAGAGTTTATTGTTTCTCAGCTAAGTAAAAGTGAGGGAACCATAAACTCATTTGCCAAAGCCATTGCTCGCACTTTAAAAACTTATATCACCGAGATTAAAACCATGAAGTGTTCTGATTGCGGAAGCCATAACTTAAAAATGCAAGAAGGGTGTTTTGTTTGTGCCGACTGCGGCTCGAGTAAGTGCCAGTAGTAGGTGCCAGTAGTAGGTGCCAGTAAGAGTTAGGAAGTGCTAGTAATTTTCAGTTGCAAACAGACATATACAAATAGATATCATAGTAGATATCAACGATATCAAAAAAGTTTATTATAGCCGTTAGACTCGATTTAACAAACAAGAACGGCTTTAGTCTAGCTTGCCGGCAAAATAGTAATTTATTTTTTATTCTTCCGATAGGGCCATTATGGAAAGATGGCTGCTCAGTATTTCAATATCGTTGTTAGGCATATATTTTTCTTATTTTTTATTTGCGAATAAAGGATATCTTAAAGTTAAACAACAAGGTGATGTGCCCGTCATTGGGAGCATTCAAAGTGTTACCAATCAGGTCGAAAAAAAGCCCTTTGATCGATTTATTTGGTTTAACTCCCAAAGGCAAGAGTCACTTAGACCATATGATCAAATCCGAACTGGCCATGACTCTTCAGCTGTTGTGTACTTGCATGATCAAGATGCCGAGATTTTTATTCAACCGGATTCGTTAATATCATTTTCTTCGGATCAAAACGAGTCTTTAATTTCTGTGGATGAAGGTGAAATTTTTGTTCAGCCACTGGTTAGTCAACCTGATGAGCAAGCTAATGTAGCAGATGCGAAATTAAATAAAAAAAATTTAACAGGTGTAAACAAACAAGATACGAACAATCAAGATTCAACAAAGAAAGATTCAAAAAAACCTGCTAAGCAAGCTTTAGTTATTAAGGTGAAAGATGTTGTAAAAAGGGTTACTGGCGCAACCGTAGCTTTATCAAGGTCGGGCGATGGGCAAACGGGTAAGCAATTTGAAATTCAAGAGTTAGGGGGGGGCGAATTGTCAGATCATGTTGCGCCTAAGAACAACGATTTGACGGCTGCTGACACTAAAGCCACCGCGGATCTAGAAATAAAAAAATCTCAATCTAAGCTAAGTGTTGCAGGATTAAAGCCCTTTGAAGAGCTCAGTGTAGATGAGGATTTAAAAAACCCTCAAAAAATAATAGAAGTGACATCAAATCAAGTTGATAGCCTAGTTCTTAAATCCGGATCGGGTTACTCAGCACAAAAATTAAAAGATCAAAAAAGTGTTCAAAGCAATGAAAAAGTTAAATTTGTCTTAGATCTTCAAGATCCGGTTAACTATTGGACAGTTGAAGCGATGGATGAAAACAAAAATGTTCTTAGGTCAGTCTCGGGAGTTGTGCGTATTAAAAAAAACACTACAGCTAACCCAGCTGTAAATAATGAAATAAATAGTAACATGGCGGCTGCGAGTATTGCTAGTTCTCAAACTCAGATAGGTAACAGTCAAGTGATAAAGCCTACTGCATCCTTAACATTAAATGATCTATCAGCTCCCGTAGTTGACCAAATGGCGGCAAATAACCAGGGAGTAACATCAAATCAAACATCAAATTCAATATTAAAAGTTAATGAGTTAAATAGTAATCAACTATCTGAGCTTTTAAATGAGTTAAACACAAATTCTCAATCCAAATCAGACTCTTTTAATGCTTTGCCTCAGGTAACAACAGAGGCCCCTTTGAACGCTACAGATTCGGCAAATTTGCAAAAAGCTAACAGTAAAGAAGATCAAAGCAATCTCACTCAGGCTCAAGCGCTTTTATTGCCATCCCCCCAAGAGGTTAAAAATGGCATTCAAAATCAAGATAAAGATTTAGTTCAAAGTTTAAAGAGATCTCCTTCAAGTGCAAATTCAAAAACAAATCCAAATTCAAATTCAAATCTAAAAACGATTAAACCTATTATAAAAAAGTCTCTCTCAGCCCCTAAGGTTGAGGCTGTCGAAGTTGAATTAGATGCAGGATTGAGAGAATCAAACTTGAGTGAGTCGAACGTGAATGAAACAGCTAACCAAAACCAAAGTTCAGAGGCTCCCTAAATGGACTTATTTAAAAAAACGCTTCGATTTAAAGTTGGTTACTATATTAAAATAGTGAGTGTTGTATCATTTGTGTTACTTTTTTCGACTTATATTTTAGCAACTTTTGCATCTGAATTTTTCACTAAAGAAATTTCTGAAACGTATCACAAGCTTCTTCAAGCTTCGGGGCAATCTAAAACAAACGAAGTCGATTTAGTCCTTGGGCAATACATAAATAACTATAAAAAAATGTTTCAAATGGGTTTAGTAGCCATGGATCAATCTCAAATAGGCGCCAATAAGATATTATCGCAGGTCGTAGACGCTGATCCTGATTTACTTTTTTTAGATGTGATTCGACTTGAAAATGATAAATTTACATTTATTAGCCGAATAGATAATCAAAAAAACTTATCTGAGCAGCCTAAAGAGTTTTCAAAAATATTATCACAAAAAATATCAATTAATAAAGATACCTTTTTAACTGAGCTTCCCCAGTTTGATTTGGTCAAAGTAAATGAGAATGATCAAAGGGCTCCGGTATTGATTATTAGTTTTAAAGCTCTAAAAACAAAAACAGGATATGTAGGGCTGGTTGCTGCGGTTAAATCAGAAAAGCTTCAAAAACTTTTTCAAAAGATATCAGCTATGGATTTTTATTTAATCTCAAATCAAGGTAAGATTTTAGCCCACCCCAATGAAAAGGTTTTTTTATCAAATAAGCCCTATGACTCGATTTTAGTTCAAGAGGCCTTGAATTCAGTATTTTCATCAAACCATGTGTCTGATTTTAAAAACGCAGAAACAAATGAGCCTTCTTATGGTTACTATCAAAAAACCGTTTATGGTCCCATTGTTTTAGGGCAGATCGCACAAAGTTTGGTTAAAGAGCCCGCTCAAATTGTTTTATATCGTAATTATTTTATTGGCGGCATTATTATATCAATTTCCTTATTTTTTATTTTTATATTTTCTATTTCTCTCACTTCTCCCATTGAAAAATTAAAAGCATTAACCGAAAAAATTGGTCATGGTGATTTTAATGTTCGAGCTGCAAATCTTATCAAGAGCCGCGATGAAGTTGAGGATTTGGCCTTTGCCTTTGATAAAATGACTTCGGGTTTAAAAGCCCTTTTTAAAACTCAAGGGCAAAACATCGCTGAGGCCCTTATGTCGAGTGATCTTGATGCCCGTGGGGGGGCAAAGCATAATGTGCTTGTTCTGTTTTCGGATATTCGAGGCTTTACAAGCATGAGTGAGTCAGAGTCGGCTGAAAACATTGTTCAATACTTAAATGAATATTTTGATTCGATGGTTTATTGTATTGAAAATAATAATGGCCAAGTGAATAAATTTATTGGAGATGCGATTATGGCTTTTTGGGGAGCGCCTAAAGCTCATGAGCAAGATCCTTATAGGGCGGTACGATCACTTCTTGATATGAGATTGGCCCTTCAAACCTTAAACGAGCATAGAATTTCAAAAGGATTAACACCTCTTTTATTTGGTATAGGTCTTAACTACGGAGAGGCCATTGCCGGTACGATTGGCTCTAAAAGCCGATTAGAGTATACCGTTATTGGTGACAGCGTTAATACGGCTTCTCGAATTGAGTCTTCATGCAAATTGTTTGGAGATGATATTTTAGTAAGCCAAGGTGTTGTCGATAAAGTTAAAGATCAGTTTATTTTTGAACGCTCAGGACAAATGACAGCCAAAGGAAAATCAGAACCAATCAGTGTTTTTAGGTTACTCGGGTATGTTGACCAAGAGACTCAAACATCTGTTATGGTTCAGACGCCCTATAGCCGATACAAAGCCGAAGCTGAGCATGATAAGACTCATATTGCATAAATAATAGGTTACTTGCTAGGGAGCAAGCGAATCTGTTACATTGTTTTATTTAAGTCTTACTTGATATTGATGTGATAGAAGTCTAAAAATGTGATTTCAAGGTGGGCTTTAAACCCCAGTCGTAAATCCCAGTCGTAAATCCCTTTTGTGAATCCCTATTTAAGAAAAAACCCTATAACCGCAGCACTCTATTGTTCTAAAACTCCGGTTTGATTTCTGTTTCAAAAATGGTCGGTTGGGCGGGGCTGATCCAATCAGGATCACTGTATTTAAGGGTTACTTTATAGTAACCTGGTAAACTCATTTGAGTTTGATTAAAAGAAATTTTTTTTGGATTTTGATAAACCTCTTTTTTTTGCAACTGATACTCATTTTGAAAATATTTTTTATGATAAATTTCGACCTCTGACTGTAGTGGTGGGACTTCAAAATAAATTTCTGATAAAAATCCATTTTGTTCAGTCCATTTGGGTAGGGGTAACACATCTCTTGGTTTAATGACTATTTCTTGCCATTCAGACCAGGGGCTGGCTTGAAGGTTTTGATTGAGATCGTCAGGCAAGCTTCGTAGTTTAAAATAATAGCGACCGGGTTTTAATTCTCCGACAAAGGGGGAGGTGGTAAAATTTTTATTTAAAATTGGTGTGCTGTCCGTTTTGGTTTTAGAAATAAATATTTCAGCTCCCTTTGATTCAGGATCAAGGGTAACAGCAACTTTAAATTTAGCTGAGCTTAAAGATTTGCTGTATACTGTGGATTCAAAGAGCAATGTAAATAGAAATGTAAATAGAAATGGAAGCGACAATAAAGGCCGCAATAAAGGCCGCGATAAGGGCCGCAATAAAGGCCGCAATAATGTCAGGTTGGATAAACTAAATAAATTAGGGTTTGCTAGCTTCATTGGCCTTTTCGTTTTCTTTATGAATTTCATTAAGACTTGATTGTATTACATTATTAAGAGCAATTTTAAAGGCCTCTGAGGGGGAAAGCTTCCACTCCTTAATTAAATACATGTAACTTTTTTTAAGATCATCAGAAGAATGAACCTCTGAAGATACTAATTGGATCGAAATTTTTAGAGCTTCTGATAGGTTTAATCCAAATATATTTTCATCTTTAAGGTCATTTAAAATTGTATTAAAAATAGGATAAAATGGTTTTTGAAATTTGCTGAGATGAGGGATAATTTGATCTAAAATATCTCGGCAGGCCATAGGGTAAAGTCCCCACTTATTTTTATCTAAGCAATCAGAGGTTAAATCAGAAACGCTTTTTAATGGATTTGATTTGTTATTTTTAAATGCTTGATTTTTTAATAGCTGGTCGGTCAAGGCTATGGTTGAATTTATATCAAGATCTAAAAATTTTTTTAAAAATAGTGTTTTTAATGCTGAGGTATATCCTTTGATTTCTTCAAGATCGAAAGTAACAAGTGACAATGTTTTTTGAACGGAGTAAGTGGTATCAAACCCGAGTTTAGAAAACGTAGAAATTAAATGTTCTAATTTTTCGTCTCCCTCCGTGCATGAAGATTTTGCTATCTGAGAGGCGATCTCAATAACCTGTGAAGAGTTTAAACTCATTATTTTTGATGATTTTAAATATTCAGAAGATTTAATTAACTCAACTGCGGGTGTGCAAATAGTGGCAACGCTAGTTAAAGAAAATGTTGAGATGAATGTAAAAATCAGCTTTTTCATCAGAATACCCAAGTTAATTGGGCCTGGGGCATCCATTGACCATTTTGAGCCGTAGGAGCCCAGCCAAGGGAAGTAATCGGTCTATAAATTTTATGTTTGTACTCTAAATGTTTTTGATAAGAGTAAACAGGCGTAGGTTTAAAAAATAGGGGCAAAGTAGTCAATAGCCCCGAAATAGAAACGGCTAATTTTTTTGAGTCATCTAAGTATGGCGTATGCATAGCCGCCATGGTGACATTAGTTAATAAATAGGTCCATCTTATGATGTTGTAACGATAGGCCTGCATTTCTAAAATTTCTTCGCTTTGGCGTTCAAGGGCAATTTGGGATCTTGGATTGTTACTTTTAGAAGCTTGTTTTTGAGCGGCTAAATTTGACTGGTAACTGAGTAACTTATGAGAGTAAAGAGCTAGGCCAAGGCCCGCTCCACCAATAAGAGTTGACCATGATTGGATACGTGAAAACTCATCTTTTTCAATCAAATTTAGGCTTGCTTTAGCGCCCGAGCTGGCTAGTTGAGAAGTGGTGATTAAACCCAGTGAACTGATCGCCAGTGGCCAATTATAAAAAAATCCACCTTGCTCTTCGGTCTTAATTTCGTTAGCGAGTCTTTCGCTGGCTCTCGGAATAACCATAAGTTCGGGATATTCAAGATTAAGCTCAAGGCGGCTTGTTGTATCAGCTTTTTGAGGGGCTTGATTAGGCAATGGTGTGGTCTCACTTACAGACTGAGAAGTGTTTTTAATTTGTTTTTTACTTTGAATTTGTGACTGTGACTGTGATTGAGTTTGCAATTGCAATTGTAATTGAGTTTGCCCCTCGGCTTGCAAAGGCGCTGTTGGTAAGGGGTTATTTAAGTCTTGGGGAACATTTGTTTGACCATAAGTGACCATGCTAAATATTACTAAACTAAAAGTTACCATGAGAGCTAATCCAAATCTCCGGTATTGTTTTTTCAAGCAAGGTGTTAGCGTTGATAACAATGATTTTGAAATAGCCAATAAGCTCATAAAGGTCCCCTTGTTATTAGTTTTAAGTATTCAAAACCTTTTAAGGTTTATAATTAACTGTAAGTGAACAGAGCGAGGGGATCAATAATTCAAGTTTTTAAAATTAGAATAAAGTAGCCTTTAGTCTTGTTGAGATATGCTTGTAAGCCGAGTAACGTTATGATGTGAAATATTTTAAGTGGGCTTTGTTTATTCTGATTTTTATTGTTTCAAGTTATTTGGAAGAATCATTTTTTAAAGAGTTTACTTTATGGATTTCAGATGAAAAGCAAAAGTTCACAGTTCTTAAATTATTTCAGGGTGTTTTATATTTAAGTTTGATTTTTGTTTTCCCAATTTTGAAGCAAGGATTGTGGTTTTGGTCTCGATCAATTTTAAGTTTTGACCACTTATTTTTTAAAAAAATTAAATATGCAATTAAAGAGTCGATGCGTGCTATGGGTTCTGTGATTGCCTGGGGATTATTATTTATTATTCCTGGGGTTATAAGATATTTTCAATTGGTATGGGTTAATTTTATTGTTTTTTTAGATCCAAAATACTTAAATGACCAAGTTGATGCGCTTAGGCAATCAAAGTTGCTATGGAAACTGAGCTATGGCGGTGTGATTTTTATTGTGCTCGTGTTTAATATAATTTTACCTATGCTATTTCAAAGTGTTTTAGATCAAAAGCCCAAGCTTATTTTAATTTTAGCAGAACTTATTACCTTTTTGATAATGTCAGAATTATTATATCGAGTATGGAAACGAAAAAATAAAAACTTAGGTCAAGAATCAGTTTAGACTCTCTGTGCTTATTAAAATCAAGGTGACAGTGTCAAATCTGTTTGGTGGACTATTTCACGACGAATAACCTTCGATGACTAGGCGAAGGGTTTCTACTGAACACCTTAATGTTCAACTTCGGAGGGGAAATGTTGTATTTTAGAGGGGCACGAAATCAGGTTATAACTTTTTTTGCATTTTTATTTATTAGCTTTTCAGTTAATTCAAAAGCATTAAATAATGTAAATTCATATTACGGGTCAGAGTTTTATAAACAAATGTCATCTAATCTTTTAAAAGATGATCAGCTTAAAAACACTTTGTTCGAAATTCTTACTTCTGTTCATACTAAAGATTCAGGCTCTTCTAACGAGCCAGGTTTTGATCAGATTTCTGATAAGTGTCTAAGAGGGGGGCAGTGTTACTCTCATGTCAGTGTAGGATACACTCAAGCGCGAACTATTTTAATGGGCGATTTATACTTGGTTCAAGACAGTTCAGGTAAATACTCAGTTAAAGAGGTTTACTGTAATTGGACATTAGGTGAAAACAGTTTTTCATCGCAAAAACCAGCGCCCCATGTTATTCCCGATAACAAAGTGGTTAATGCCGAACACACTTGGCCTCAAAGTCATTTTACTTCGAGATTTTCAAAAGACACTCAAAAAGCAGACCTCCATCACTTGTTTCCGACAGACTCACAAATGAATTCGTTTAGATCGAGCTATCCCTTTGGAGAAGTAGATAAAGATAAGCAGGTCCTTAAATGCCGAGACTCAAGATTAGGAGAAGTTAATGGGGCAAGAGGGACATTTTTTGAGCCCCCTCAAAACCATAAAGGAAACGTAGCTCGGGCTTTGTTTTATTTTTCAGTTCGTTACCAGATGCCTATTGGTCACATCGAAGAAAAGTTTTTGCGTCAGTGGCATGAGCAAGACCCTGTAGATGATAGTGAAATTAAAAGAAATAATGAAATTTTTAAAAATCAGGGTAACCGAAATCCCTTTGTTGACCATCCCGAGTTAGAGCAAGAAATCGCCGATTTTTAAAAGTTAAAAACCATTTAAGCTCGTTTCTTTTAAATCCCATTTTAAGCGTAGATCGATATAAAAGAAGTCTAATTAAAAGCGGGAGCTATATTTCGACCATTTAATTTTGCCGGTTTTGTATTTAAACTTTACACGGCCTTTCGTCGCGAGAAGGTCCAGTCGATTACTGGTTGCCCTCGCGTTTTAGGTGTAAGTATAACTTGAGTTGAAAAAAACTTGTACAGATCAAAAGTGAGCCATTCTTTTATTCTTAAGGTACGGCCTTCCATGGCCTCTGCATGCTGGTACTATTCCTACGCATGAGACCTTAAGGATAATTGCAAAAGATATGGTTTTTATAATGGCAAGTAACTATTAAAAATAACATTTATTTTTGAATTATGTAGACTTGATCTGGACTGTAATCACCTTGATCGTTGGCTGTTACTGTTGCCATATCATAGTAAGGGTCGTGTTCAAAAAATAGAAATCCTTTTTTTTGACTGACCATTTTTAATAGGATCTGTTTTTCGTCGATTAAAGTAACAGGATCAATATCGTAACCCATAGTCCATGCAAGTCTTATATGGGCGTGAGTGGGAATAAGATCGGCCCCATAAAACACAGAAGTGTTACCATCATCAATCATTACATTTTGTTGACCTTTTGTATGGCCATGGCTTGGTAGAAGATAAATAAAATCAAGTCCTTCAATGGTGTTTTGATGATCAAGAGTTATAAGTTTATTAAACTTCAAAAGAGGTTCAAAATTGGGCTTAAGGTAGCTCGCTTTTTCGCGAATATTGGGATTTAGGGCATTATCAAGGTTATCTTTTTGAACGTAATAAAGGGCGTTTTTAAAAGTGGGGACTAACTCAGCGCCGTTCCAAGAGGTGGCTCCGCCTGAGTGATCAAAGTGGAGGTGAGTTAATATGACATGGGTGATCTGATCTGCACTTAAACCAATCTCAGATAAAGAGGAGGTTAGGTTTTCAGTCTCAGATTGAATATTAAAGAGAGAAGCAAACTTTGATCCCAGCTTTTGGCCATGTTTTTGAATAAAATCAGAACCGTTACCTGTGTCGATTAAGATATTTTTTTTTCCATCATCTGAGCGTAAAAGCAAAACTCTTGCTTCCATCGGAATTCGGTTAAGCTCGTCGGGCTCAATTTTTTGGCTCCAAAGGGTTTTAGGAACCGTCCCAAACATGGCACCTCCATCAAGGCTAAAAGTACCTGTTTTAATCGAATATAATTTATAAGGCCCAATTTGAATTTTAATAGGTAAAGCGTCTTGTCCCTTTGAATGAGTGCTAGATGATGGTTGATTTGTCATTAAGATGTTCCTTTTGGTAAGGTGTCAGTGTTGAAACCCATTGTAGGTAACTTTCAAACAGTAATTCATTTTCTACAGGGGGGTGAACAGGGCCCACATAAATGGTTAGCTTTCCAGGTCTGGCAAATAAAGCGCCTTTGGGCCAAAGTTTACGGTTACCATGAATATATAAAAATAAAACAGGAGTCTGAGTTTTAAGAGAAAAAATAGAAACCCCTTTTTTGAAATCATGAATTTTGCCATCTTGGCTGCGCGTACCCTCTGGGAAAATTATTAACCAAATTCTTTCGAGCTGACTGAGTAACTGCAAAATGAGCTTAACGGCTTCACCCTTTTTTGAGCCTCGATCAATGGGTATGGCTCCCAAGCAGTGCTGCGAAAAAAAAGTAAAAACGCCATTGCTAAAAAAGTAGTCTTTAGCTGCGGCAATAAAAAGGTCACGCCAATATTTAAGCGGAATGCTGGCCGCAATTGATACGGCATCTAAATGAGAACTATGATTTGAAATAATAATAAGTCTTGGGTGCTCCTTATAGATTTTATTAAAATCACCAACTACTTTAAGGCGTATATAAAACCTAAAAAAAATAATTTTTAAAATAAAAGACCATAAAAGCCTAATGACATACGAAAGAAAATCAAAATGACGAGTAAATAAAGGCAGATGCTTTAAATAAGGCGGCAGCTTAGACCATTGATCGTTATCGTAATCCCAATCTTTCATGGGTTAAACACCGGCTTGTCCAAAATAGTAATTAATTATTTTCATAACATAAAAATAGATCGGAGCTACAAAGATCATTCGATCCATGCGGTGTAAAAAATCACCTCGTCCCAATATAAATTGTCCCATTCGATGTATGCCCGCATCTTTTCGTAAAATGGTCATAACCAGATCACCAAAAAGCCCTCCGATTGAGGCAATAATTGCGGAGGTTAGCCAATAAATATCAGATTTGTCGGGTAACAAGTGCCTCATTCCAAAGGCTAAGGCAATAGTAAGAAGAATCGAAATCAAAGTGCTTTCTAAACTTCTTCGTCGGTCAATTCGATTAAAAATTTTAATTTTACCAATATGATAACTTAAAGCTAAATTGGTATTATCGCAAAATTCAGTTAAAATAACGAGATACATAAATTGATAAATTCCCGACGGTAACTGCAAAATCCAACCCAAATGTAAAAAGGCCCATCCAAGTAAAAAAAGGGTTAGGTTTGAGAGCGAGATATATTGAATCATTTTTTTATAGTTATTACGAATAAAGGGGACAATTAAAGCCAAACCTCCAGCAAACATGGGTATCACGTTGTATAATGCTAAATCCCCCTTCCATAGGGCAAAACTCAAGGCAAATATACCTAGATAGGTAGTAACCACAAACCAGGTTCGATGGTACATTCCCATAATTTGAAAAAATATTTTTGCGCCTAATAACGAAAGCACAGCCAGTGTAAAAAAGGGCCAGGGGTGGGGGAGTCCAAATAAAATAAAAAATAGGGGTGCGATTATAATCCAGCTTTTAAGACTGGCCCAGGTAAAGACAAAGTAATAATTTTTTTTTCGTTTTGTATAAAATAAGGCGGCAGATAAAAATAAAAACCCTAAAATTGTAAACATGGTTTGCTGATATATGACCGAATCGATAAGAGGAAAATAGTTACTCTGATTCACGTTGAAATCTCAATTTTATAATCTTTTATTTTTTTATATAAAGTACTTCTCGATATTTTTAAGACAGCGCAAGTTTTTTCGATATCTTGTTCATTTTCAAAAAAAACACTTTGAACAATATGTTTTTCAAAATCTTTATTTAGCTCATCCAGCCCTTTTGTAAGATCAATCAAAAATGGTACAGAGTCAGTTGTTTTGGTGTCGTCTTGTTTTTTTTGAAAATAAATTTCTACATCTTGAGGCCTAATAAATGGTAAAGGCGAAGTCAAACTGGCCTGTTCAATAATTCGTTTTAACTCTCTAACGTTACCCGGAAAGCTATAGTTTTTAATAGTATTTATTGTTTCAGGTAACAGAGTTTTATTTCTTTTTGGACTTTGTTTTTGAAGAAAAAACTGAATAAGTTCTTCTAAATCTTCTGATCTTTGCCGCAAAGGGGGAATTTGAATATGAAAAGTATTCAGTCGATACATAAGGTCTTCTCGAAACTTGCCTTCTTTGACAAGTTGTTCAAGAGAGATATTAGAGGCCGCAATAATTCGAGTAGAAGCTTTTTTATTTTCTTTAGCCCCGACCGGTCTAAATTCGCCATTTTCTAAAAATCTAAGAAGTTTGGCTTGATTGGTTAAACTCAGAGCCTCAATTTCGTCTAAAAATAAATCACCCTCATGGGCCATTTCAATGAGGCCCATTTTGTTTTGATCAGCCCCGGTAAAAGCCCCTTTTACATGACCAAAAAACTCACTTTCAAAAAGTGTGTCGGGTAACCCCGCCGTATTAACGGCAATCATAGGCAGTGCTACTTTTGAAGAGTGAAGCAGGTGAGCCACCACCTCTTTGCCGCTGCCTGTTTCGCCTTCGATTAAAAAGGGTCCTTTTTCGCTCGAAAAATCAGCAATTTTTCGTCTAATTGATTCGCTTTGAGGGCTTTGTCCAATCCAAATAGGGGTGTCTTGCCAATTGTTTTTTAAAGTCGCTTGACGAATAGTCCACAAATTTTCAATTTTCTCAATTGTGTTTAAGACTTCGCCCTTAGAAAGAGGTTTGGCTAAAAATCGGTTAGCTCCTGCTTGTAGGCAGCTTTCCATAAGCTCTAAACTTAAATGGCCTGAAATCGCCACACATTCGGTGCTGGGATGTTTTGCTTTATAATTTTTTAAAACTTCAATGCCCTCAGCATTTTCTATGTTATTACTTAAATGCATATCAAAAAAAGCGGCATTAAAAAAATCGTCATAAGGGACTTGAGTTGGGTCTGAAACCTCGACTATTTGCCAATTTTTTGGCAAAATAACGCGCAAATTTGCAGGGATTAGATCATCATCATCAACAACGAGTAACTTAAATTTAAGCATTTTTTACCATTGATTTTATAGAGGTCAGTTAAAAAAAATATCACACTCATGTTAGATCCTAATAATTAAAGGTTCAAGCCAGTATTAAAATAAAAAGTTGACGTAGACTGAGAGCGCAAAGGTTTGATAACAGATAGGGCTTATGTGTAAAATGCGCCAAGAATGACTCAAACAACAAAAATAAATTCCTTTTATAAACACTTTAAACTCATCATTTTTGTTACCACTGTGATTTTATCTGTTATTTATGGATACACTCATCAGCTTGATGGTGACGTTGTTCAATTGTTTCAAAGGATGAACCATTTTTTATCAACCGGTCATTTGATACCTTATGGCCCGGCTACAAGTAGTGGGGCTAGCGGAAACGTGCCAGGAAGCTTTTTAACCGCAATGGTCAGCATTCCGTTACTGGTTTACCCCTCACCCTGGATGTCACTTTTGTTTTTAGGGGCTATGCATATGGCAGCCTTTTTTTTACTTAATGAGGTTTATAAAAAAACAATTTTAAAAGAAGGGATTTTTTTGTTTTGGCTTTTATTTTTGCTTAATCCCTACCGAGCAGCTGAAATTTTTTTATGGAACCCCTCATATACTTTTTTAGTTTCGGTACTTCATCTTTTTACTTCGTATAAGCTTTCTCAAAAAACAGTTTTCCTAAATCGTTTTATTTGGTCAGGGCTTCATGTCTTGGCTATTTTAATTGGCGTTCAAGTTCACCCTTCAATTGTGTTACTTATGGGAGTGTCATTTGGTTTGTTTTCACTTAGGCTAATTAAAATATCATGGAGTGGAGTTTTTTGGGGCTTTATCCTAGGGATAATCTCATTGATCCCCTTTTTTAATGAATTAACTCTTCATCCTGAAATTATGCCTAAAGCGGGCGCAGCTTCGGGTCATTCAACACTGTTTTATGGATTAACCCATGTGTTACCTATCATAAAGGGCTTTTGGTACTGGATCGTTTTTTCGGGCTTTGTGCCTCCCAGCCATACGTTTAAGTATACATCATTTAACTGGATGGGGCCTTTTTTTGAAACAATTATGACACCTCTTTGGTGGATGATAAAAGCTAGTTTTAGCTTTGTTGGGGTTGTTATTTCGATAAAGGCAAATATTTGGTTTTTTAAAAAAACTAAAAATTCTGGTTTTTTAAAAGTTATAAATCATTCAAAAAAATGTTGTTCATCGGATGATTCTTTTTTTATGGGATATGTCGTTTTATCATGGATTATGATTTTTGTATTTACTGCCATTTCTCCTACGACGACACAGTTTTGGCATATTCTTTATATGTTCCCGATATCTTTATATCCAGTCATTTTGTTTTTTGATTCGGTCCAATTAAATAATAAAGTGCCTAGCTTAAATAATGGGATGCTCAGTAGTAAATGGATGTTTCAAAACAAGCGGATGTTTCAAAATAAACGGATGATAACAAAATTGAATTTTTTGTTACTGCTTTTTGTCTATTTTACTTTTTATAATTTATTTGCTGCAATTGAATCCAAAAAACATAACACCCAAACCAACCTCCATCAGATGTTTTTAGAGTATCAATCTCATAAATAATTGGCCTTAGGCCATTTCCCAGTTGATTAATGCTCACTAGTGCTGTGTACAGATCCCCCCTTTGGAATGAGGTATCTTTTTTGCCCTTGAGGCACGGCCATCTATGGCCTCTGCATGCTTTGAGGGCTTTTTAAAGGGCTATCCATGGGCTTGAGGCCACA
>DYOP01000111.1 GCA_020720425.1 Bdellovibrio sp.
GCATGACAATTTGTGTCCTTTTTAAAACTAAAAGCTCTTAAATCGACCAAGTAAACCCCTTATAGGCACGATAGTTGAACTCATTTTAAAAGTACACTTAACATAAAGTAATTCAAAAACCTCCTGACTTATAGGGCTGTTTTGTTTGCCAACGCATCACAAAAAATATAAAGGTGTTTTAAAAAATGAAAACAAATCAATTTTTTAAAAATTTAACTCAAATTATTATCGCATTTTTATATACAGTGCCTGATATGGCTACCGCACTGAATTTATCACAATCACGACTACAACCATCATCTCAGTCATCTCAGTCATCTCAGTCATCAAAATTATATTCATCATCACCGTCATCGACATGCAATCAGTTTAAAACCGAATCAGAATTTGTTACTTGTTTAAATGAGATAACCTATGAAAAACTTAAACTCGCCTCCGAACCCGGCAGCCTTTTTGATCAAGAGTTTCAATCATTAAAGCATAGATTAAAATTAAATCACACCCCTGTAAGACTCGATGAAATTTTTAGAATCAATTTATTAACCCATGGCGAACCAGCTCTATCAAAGCAACAAAGTTGTTTTAAAAAGTTTAACTCTAAAAATCCAAAATCAAACCTGTTACTCGAAAACAGAGTAACCAAGCAAATTGACCAGCTCATCGGTTTTTTAAGCGTATATCACTCGTTATCTTACGGAAAAGAGGCAAGTGTTTTATTTCAAATACGTGAAATCAAAATCTGTGATATTTCTCAAACTCAAAATCGAATGATGAGTTTTACAAACAAACTTTTGCGTTTTGGCTATGATGATAATAAAACAATTAACACGGTTCAACTTGTACAAAAATGGCAATCCGGTGACCCTATCCGAGTCTTTGACAAAGGCTACTTTAATAGATTTGGAATTGATTGGTTCTTCTTTAAAGAGGATTTTGGGTTTTTCACAAGTCGAAAAGCAAAAAGTTTCAATCATCCTCAAGGCGGAGTAAGAGCTATTGTTTGGGACTGGGTCGCCGATAATTTATGGACAATTTTAGATCCCATTGGCCGAGAAAGAGTGGCTCTTGGAGGCACAATCGCCTCAGAAATGAGTCAGTACTCCAAACGATTAATTAATGCTTCAAATCTACTTTCTGACGAAGAAATTCTTGCTAGACTCATGGCCGTAGCCCAAAACGGCCCCGGCTTTGAGCAAAAGCATTTTGACTATCTAGACTCTATATCAAATGAGTCCTTTGAATTAAGACAATTTTATAATCAATGGCTAACTCATTTAGGCGATCTAAGTAATATTTACCAACTCGTTGAAAATGCAGTCATTCATGCTCCCACAGGAGATAGTCAAAATCAAAGCTCAACCCTAATTTCACTTCGCGAAGTGCATGCCAACATAAATGTTACCAATCAACATAACATTTCAATTACATCTTCTGCCCCCCAAGTCCCATGGAATCAGTTTTTTTCAGAAGCCAGCTCATCGTGCAACCAGGGATTAACAAAAAAAATTGAGGTTCAAAAGGCTGATGGCAGCCTCGTAAAAATCGAAACAAACGCCTGCGACCATGTGACCATACTTGCTGACACAATCGGTAATGGCTATGATAAAAATGGAAAAATAAAAGGCGCAACCGTTGGTGTTGCCACAAGTGATACCGTCAATGTTCAAACTGATGCGCTTGAAAAAATATCTAAGATTCTTTCAAAAATGAATTCAAATATGATAAAAAGGGCTTCTCTATTTAAAATGATTGAAAATCAAATAAACGAGAACTGATTTTAATTTGTAAAAACATTTGGATTATAAAAATTAAGATCTTGGCTCGGTATTGACAGGGGCCGTTAGATCTTTTAATAAAATAATGATCAACCACGATCAATTTGATTTTCATATAAATCTCTAATTGGGAAAATTAAATCGAAGTCTCCCCACATCAGTTCACCATCAATCAATTTATACTCTTTAAAATTTTTAGGTTGTAAATACTTTCTAATTTGAGGATGGGCTGAACCAGATAGAAAGGATTTAAAATCTATGATCTGATTTGAGCCATCAGAAAAATATATACTGAGCTTTAACCCATCTAAATGAACAATTTCTTTGATTTGGATAAATTGACTGTGCTTACTCTTTTTTAAGCTCATAATTTACCCGCAATTTTTTTGGTAACAATTTTTTTGTGATAGACGAAGTAATTAATCCAGCTTTGAGTAATTTCATCTGCTAATAAGGTCACTAGATTTTTAAAATGTTTAGCCTGTGTAGCTGGAAGTGGTTTTTTACCAGATACTTTTTGTAATAAAATTGATTTAACTTGTCCATTAAGCAAAACAATTTCAATTTTACTTTCAAATTCACCAAATCTTCCATGGACATGAATTGGCTCATGCTCATTAGAATAAAAAAAAATAACTATACCTAAGTATTCATATAATTTTGGCAATAAAGTGGTCCCTTTAATGATTATAAATTTAGTTTTGCATTTTTTAAAGAAAAACCAATCTAAGAATCTAAATCTATTGCAATCTTACTCAATGCACCAATGTGCAAGGGTTCTTCTCAGTTTGCAGAAAAATTGGTTGCGGGGGCAGTACTTTAACATTTGAGACAAGATAGCAAGGGCGATTATGCGAGGAAAGGCTCATTGCATCAAATGCTCTTTGGGAGCATTTAGGATCTGGCAATTGGGTTACGAACCCTGTTCATTTAATTTTTTTAGGACATCGCTTTTAATGAGCCTGTGACTTTATTCTCTGTGAAATAGTTGATTTTGGCAATTTACGGTGGCGAGTGACGATGATGCCTCAATTAGATTGGTTACATTTGAAAAACCTTGTTTTATATTAAATAGTGTGGGACACTATACAAAAAATGGCACAGTTTGAATTTGTCGCATGGTTAGTAAAATGGATTCTGGAGCAAGAGAACTTTGATTTTGATTGGGATCATGGGAACTCTACCAAGAGCCTGCAAAAGCATAAGATTAGCTCTGAAAACGCTGAGCAGGCTTTTGTTAATAGAGATTTGCTTGTTCCCTTAGGTATTCAAGTTGCGCCCGTTACGAACGAACCCCGCTTTGGAGCATTGGGAACAGATTTTTCAGGCAAAAAAATCTCACTTTGTTTCACAGTCCGCGAAGGGCGTATTCGTATCATATCGGCACGACCAATGAGTAAAGTTGAAAGGAAAAATTATGAGCAAATTCGTTAAAAATGAAAAAGGTTATGAAAAGTCATTTGATGCTGATTGGAATGCAGTCAAAAAAGGACTTAAAAAAGTACGAGCCGAAGTGGGCGAACCTAAAAAGGTCCCGACCTCTGTCGCCTTAGATCCACGTTTTGTTTTGGAGTTAAAAAAAGAGGCCCAGTCTCGCGGCATTCCGTATCAAATTCTTATGCGAATGTTTATTGTTGAGGGTTTTCAGCGCCTAAAAAAAGCATCAGCTTAAATTTTATTTTTTTGATAGGCGTTTTAGGTGGGCAGCAACACGACCTACTCGTGGCAATAAGCGGTCGTCATCACCGTCGACATCTTCCCAAGAATATGGCTTTTTCATTGCTTCGCGGGTGTAGCCTTTTTTAAC
Organism: Bdellovibrio sp.; assembly: GCA_020720425.1. Lineage (GTDB taxonomy): Bacteria > Bdellovibrionota > Bdellovibrionia > Bdellovibrionales > Bdellovibrionaceae > DYOP01. The sequence goes on from DYOP01000111.1 coordinate 3,583, forward strand.
AATTGTTGGATAGCTTTTATGTCGATCAGAAATAATATTTGAGCCAAGCTCAACGACATCCAAAATGAATCCTTGAACTTCTTTTGCTGTTTCAAATTTAGCATGTTTAAGTCGAATGCGACCCGATCCAGCTCCTCTTTTTTCAACGGCTATTAATATGATTTCCTTACCGTTTACGCCTCCTAGAAACGCCTGATCTACTTCAACGTCACCCGTTAATTGAGATCTGGTAGGAAGCACAGTACACAATCGCAACTTTTTCAAAGTGCTCCATGATGTTCGATAGCTTCCAATTCCAAAATTTTGCTGAAGTGAAAGTGCGCTGGCACCATTTTTTTGACCCATGAACCACCAGATCATTTGGAACTACAAATTAAGCTGTAGTTTAGTATCTTGAAACAATGTTCCAGCTAAAACTCTTGATTCGGTCTCACATTTTGAACAAGTCCAACTCAGGCGCTTTAATCTCCAAAAGTCAGTACTGCTACAGACATAACAAACAAAACCATCTTTCCACCGAATCGAAGCAATATAATCAATGCAAGCATCTTGCGTCCCAAAACGCTTTATCAAATCTCGATAATCTTTAGGATATTCCACTCGAATATATTAGCTTTGAAGGTTTACCGGCGTCAGGTGCATAGGTAGGTCCACCTAGATGTGCGAAATTGGTTGCGGGG
>DYOP01000033.1:0-2940 GCA_020720425.1 Bdellovibrio sp.
TTTATTTACTTTAACTGCTTTATTTGCTTTAACTTTTCCCACGTCGATTCCTCTCTTCTTCATAATATTTTAAAAATAAAATTTCCCATTCAGGACTTGATTCAACCACACCTCGCTTAAGTGATAAAACCTTTGCTTTAGCCGCATCGCTTATAATGGCATCTTCTTTTACAAACTGAAGCACGGCTTTTTTAGCAGCCCGTACAGCTAAATCTTCATCTTTAAAGTCCACCAAATCATCATCATATAGAGCATTAAAAATCTGATGGGCTAAAAAGTTTTGTTTATCTTCTGATAAATTCATAAAATCACCTTTTTCTCTTTTGCTAATCTCTGCCTAACTAAAAGATACATTTTGTGCCTATCAAATCCGCCAGGGGTCTTTCTTTCAAGATCATCTACCATTTTTCGAACTTCATTTTCAAAGTTCTGTATATCGTTTTGGTGATCCTTAAGCGCTGTCATAGCTCGATCATAGACCTTAGATTCATCTTCTTTAAAAATAACGAGACCTTGCTTTTTCCACTCCGAAAATATGTGAGTTACAAGATCCTGCATCTGAAAACGGGATAATTTCATGTTGCCCCCTAGATTGACTATTCGATGCTGCTTTTTTATTGTCAAGCCGCATGCGAATCGCGAAATGGTTTTTTATATTATTCCCCTTGGCTATATTTTTTTGGATTTATTTTAATTATATCCAAATTAAATCCGAATTAGGCAAACCCATTTCCCTTGGGGATGGGGGCCAATCCCTATACTCAGCACCAAAACGCATTTTTAAAAATCAAATCTATTCGCCCTTTATGCTCGAATCGTTTTTAAATAAGCATTCGTATTCTCCCCTTTTACATCCCCAAGAACTTTCTGAAAAAAACTATTGGTGGCCTCCCAGCCCCGAAACTTGCTCTTATATTGACTCACCACAACTAAACCCAAATTGGTCATGCACAATGATTGCGGCTTTAAAATCAACTCTTGTTATTGCCTGGGATTTAACCTCTCAAGATTCAGACCGACCTGTTTTTATTGGTGAACTTGATAATTTTAAAAGTCTGTCGCCCAAAGAAGTTATATTTTTAGACCCAGATCATTTAATTAACTGGAACCCCCTTTTAAAAGAAGTTTCTCATCAACCTACGCCATTAGGGCAAATCCCTCCGAGCTGCCTTCAAGCCTTAATGGCCATCGAAGACCAAAGATTTTTAGAGCACCAAGGTTTTGACCCTGCCGGCCTCTTGCGCGCTCTTTTTACAAATCTTCAAAAAGCCAGATTAGCTCAAGGTGGGTCAACTCTGACTCAACAATATATTAAAAATGCTTTTTTAACCCAAGAAAAAACTTTTTCAAGAAAGTTTAAAGAAATCTTAATGGCCATTGCCCTTGAGCAGGTAACAGATAAAGATCAAATTTTATCTAAATATCTAGATATTGTTTACTACGGAAGCGTTCAGGGCCTTCAGCTCAGAGGTATCAACTCGGCTAGTGAATACTTTTTTAACAAATCTCCCGAATCTCTTGAACTCGAAGAATGCGCTCTTTTAGCCGGAATGCTTAAGGCCCCAAGTTATTACAATCCCTTTTTGCAACCCATAAAATCAAAAGCGCGACGAGATCTTGTGCTAACTCAAATGCGCAATAAAAATTACATCACCGATTTTCAACTTAAAAATGCTCTTAATAAATCGTTACCCCAAGCCAGCTCAAAAATTGGACTTAACGAATTTGGTTACTATCTTGATTTTATAAAAACCCCGTCTCCTTTTATTGAAAATTCAAACCAAGAAAAACATACAGGTCGTATTGATTTATCTCTAGATCTGACCCATCAAAAGGTGGCCCAAGAACATTTAAAAAATCATATTCAAAAACTTAAAAATAAAAACCCTTCACTCACCCAGTTAAATGGAGCCGTTATTGTGGTCGAAAGGGCTACCCAGTGGGTAACTGCTTTTGTGGGAGGCTCAGAGTTTACATCATCACCATTTAACCGTGCCCTTTTAGCTAAACGTCAAATTGGCAGCCTCATTAAACCTTTTATTTACTATCTCGCCTTAAAAAATGATCCCGATTTAACACCTGACTCTTTAATTGAGGATCAAGCTCTTATTATTAAATCAACCCGCCCCCACTGGAAACCTTTAAATTATGATAAAAAATTTCATGGCCAAGTAACCTTAACCCAAGCACTCGCTCAGAGTTATAATATTCCAGCCGTCAAACTTGGCATTAAAGTTGGGCCTGATCTCTTATCCCAGCTTTTTAATCAAATGTTACCTGAATTGAGCCTAAACTTTAATCATCCCTCATCATTTTTAGGTGCCATAGAGCTAACCCCTTTTGAAGTTATAAAACTTTATTCTTTTTTAGACCCTTTAAAATATTCGGCCCCTATTCAGGAGTTTGAACTGCTCCCTAAACCCCTCAATTCAAATGCCCAGCCCCTTTTAGAAACCCCTTATAATGAGCAAATCACTCAAATGCTTATGACCGCAGCCCTTGAGGGCACCTCACAACTGATTTCAAAAAAACTTAAAAGCCCGAGTGGGGGTTATGGCAAAACTGGAACCACATCTGACTCAAAAGATGTATGGTTTGTTGGTTATAGCCCCCATTATTTAGCCCTTGTATGGCTTGGAGATGATAATAATAAATCATTAAAACAAACGGGAGGCTCTGCCGCATTGCCCTTATGGATTGATATTATTAACGATCTAGAAGATAACTTTTAACTGGCTGGATTTGCAATCCTTGCCCCTGACCTGCTCCCCTTTAAAGGATAATGCGCTGACGTTACCATAATAACTATTATCTAAATTTTATTTTTAAATAATTCTTATTTGTTACCCATTTACCTTGATTAGAACTCAAATCTGATAGGTATAAATTAGGTTATTCTTTTCTGAACCTTCCGCATATTGCCTATTTTTTCGGAAAGCA
>DYOP01000033.1:3040-5555 GCA_020720425.1 Bdellovibrio sp.
ATTTTTGTTTCTACGGTTCTGTTTCAATTTCAAGTATCGTTTCTAATGATGCCTGCACGGAGCTGTTAGTTGTGTTTAGAAAAGTTATTTGATCTTTTCTATAAGTTTTTAAAAGCTCTTGATAAATCTCATCCAGCCAAGAGGGCGTCATAACTTTTACATCAATAAAGTCAATTTCAATAGAGTCATCGCTTCTTGAAGCTAAATATTGATTTCTAATTATTAATGCGGCGTCACGACCTTCGGGTCTAGAAACTAGATATGTACCAAATTTTCGAATTTCAATTTTCATAAATCACCAAAAAATATAGGTTAAAGTTCCTTGAAAGCTGAGCTGGCTATTGAGGAAGGGGTTTTGATTCTCTTTTTCATTTGCACCGAAATAAATTTGCTCTGAATTTGATAAGCAAAAAAGATTTAAGTTACACTTACTTAAACTTCTTTTAGAAAATTTTAGACCATTTCCTCTTTTTTCTGGTGCCCGACCAGTAATGACTTTGCTAAACGCAACTGATACATATGATTCATCTTGTGGCTGTAAATGGTACACTTTAGATAAGCTACTTTTAATTCCCTGTCCTCGGTCAACAATGAGGCAATACGATTCATTGCGAATAAATAAACAACCAGGTTCATCACTCCAATGTCCGAGATTATGATCAAAACAGTTATTTCCAATTTCACCAAAACTGGAAGTAATTAAATACAAACAGTCTTCAGAAAATCTAACTTTTAGTGTATTTTCATAACTAAATAGTCTTCCATTGAATTCAGATCGACTTCTACAAAATTGTTCCTCTATAAACTGGCTTTTATGTCCCGTCGATAGCCATTTAATTATTTCTTCAATAAAAAGTACTTGTGACATGATTAAACTCTATCATTAAAAAGATAAAAGGTACCTGCTTCCCAATGGTAACTAGGCTGCGTCAATCACTTTAAATAGCAATGTATTCTGAGAGAATTTTAATCAGGCAGGCCTAACTGTTAAAAGTAAATTTTGACGCATAATGGTTACCAATAGGAAGCAGGTACTTTTTGGTACTTTTTAGTCTACGTGCCTTTCGATGACTTCATCATTAAGCCTAATTTCGTAGGTAATTTTTGAGCTTTTTGAAAGTATAGCTGAAACACCACAAAATTTAGTTTTTGATAAATAAACGGCTTCTTTTGCTTTTTCATGATCTACTGAGTTACCTTGTATTTCGTATACTAAATGAATATCTGTAAAAATATGAGGGTGAGCTTCTTTAGTTAAATCTGTTGTTGCCTCAACACTTACACCTGAAAAATCTTGTTTATACTTTCTAAGTAACGCAACCACATCCATCCCGGTACAACCACACAAGCCCTGAAGAACGTACTCTTTGGGAGTAGCCGCTGTGTCTTCGCCAAAAGGAGCTTGAGAGTCCATCCACGAAATATGCCCTCTTGATTCGGATTGAAATTTCATTTTATGGCCGGCCCAAGTTGTTTTTGCTTTCATAATCAAACCTCGTATAAATTAGTTTTAACCAAGCTAACATAGCTCCAAATAAAAATCCACCAATATGGGCCACATTTGCAACACCTGACGAAAACAAGGGGTCTTGAGATAGCCTTGCAGCAATATCAACCACAAAATAAAAAACAAAAAGTGTTAATACGGGCAAATAAATATAACCCCAATCTTTAACACCCAAAAAATAAAAAAATCGCATTTTGTTGTTTTTGTTTAAAACAAGATAAGCTCCAATTAATCCTGACACCGAGGCACTGGCTCCGATCAAGGGCACACCCTCTTGATCGGGCGACAAATACGAAAAAAAATAGGCCCCCGCAGCCCCCGATAAAATATAAGTCAACAATACAAAAACCGATTTTAATAGCTGATTTTTTGATTTTTCATCTTTCTGTTCGTCAAATTCGATAGCACCTGCAAAAATAATCAAAAGTATCATGTTACTCACAAGATGAAACCAACCTCCGTGCATAAACTGATAGGTTAGCCATCCAAAAAACGAATGACTTAGCCCATTTTGGTAACCAAAAATCCAAGCCGGTCGCCTTTGCATATTGTTTAAATATTTCTGAATTTTATTAATTCGATACTCAAAAGTTAAAAGATCACCTTTATATAATGATTTATTTTTATTTAAAAAATTAACAAAATTTGGCTCTAGTAACAGTTTATAAGCCACGGCCTCAGAGGGATAATACGATTTTGAAAAATTAATATTTTTATTTTCCATGTACTGGCTAACCATTTCTTTTTGCGACTCAACCCATTTGATATCACTATAATCAATCCCGCTATCAGTAGCCGAATGACTTAACCCCAGTGCAATAAACCAAAACACGTTTAACCACAATAAAACCCAGGATACAGGAGCATGAATAGGCCATACAAATCCCCTTAACCACGGAAAGATCATAACCCTTTATCCTTATTAACGAGAGGCTCTTTTGTTTTGGGTTGTGACAATTCAGGTTGATTATTCGATGAAGTAGCTGATTGATTAGCTGATTGATTAGC
>DYOP01000033.1:5655-8530 GCA_020720425.1 Bdellovibrio sp.
CATTTGATTTATAAATTTATCCTTTTCGTTTGGTGACATTTTTTTTCTAATAAATTTTAAAAGATCCGAGCCGGACTGACTGGGCTGGTAGTTTGTTAGTTGCTCTTCTAATCTGTGATTTTTATTTGATTTCAAACACTGACCGATCTGAACCAATCTTAAAAATTCATCTTCCTTAAGACTCTCACTTAAATCTATATCATCCTTGTTACGGGCTGATTCGGTTTGAGCTTTTATATCTTTAACTGCTTTAGTAATTAAGTAACCACAAAATGAACCTTCTGATTTAAGATGATCACATTGATTTATTAATTCAAAATCGCAAGCCAACTGCACAAAAGATTCACTCATTTCTTGCTCGGGTGTTTGCGACCGATAAAGCTCAAATAATGTCATATGATTAGTTTTAATTCTATCATCAACTGTGGCTGCAGTTTGATTTTTAGTATCTGCTTTATTAAACTTCATTTGATTAAAAATATAACCCTCTAATTTTAATAACGAAAAGGGTAACAAATCAGGTAATAATTGACTAAGCTTAAAGGCCTGATCAAATTGAAAATAATATTGCGCATACCTAAGTTCTAGAACTATTTCAGTTAAATATTTATTTAAGGACAGGCTCTCCGAGTTTATTTTATCTTCGAAATGAGCTGCGGGGTGGCGAAAACTCATATTTTGATTATTTAATTTTTTTAAATCAAACCATCTGCAAACCCTATCATCATTTTGGCAAGCCTGCTGTTGATACTCATGGTAAAGCTTATCATCTTGAGGCTCTAAAATGAGGGATTTTGCAAAATAAATTTGAGCTAACGAAGACTTATCCTTTGACAACCACTCATCAGTTACCGAATAAAGACATAAATCATCAACATGACCAAGTAAATACGAAGCCGTTACCCGATCAATGGCGTTTAATCCACCTTCTTCAATCATTTGCTCACATTTAGGCTCGACATCTTTGGCAAATGAAAACGCTTTATTTTCGGCTTTTTGCCACATCAAATACATAAACAAAATAATAAAACTCAGCACGTAACTAAAAATGGCTTTATTTAACCAGCCTGATGTCTTTTTAACAAAACCAGCATAGGCTGTGTATGGGTTGGCAATCTCCCTGATTGGATGATCAAGATTTGAATTGTCTATTATATTTTTACTTGAATTGTCATTTGAGATATGCGCTTGGATATCATGAGTAACCTTGATGTTTAAGCCCTTAAAATTATTTTCAGAAACAATCCAACTATCTGATGCTAAATCATGCCAGCTTCGTAATTTTGGATGAACCAAACTTATATATAATGGGTAGCCAAACAGCCCCCACTCTAAAATAAAAAATAAATTTCTTAACCACGCCTGCAAAAAACTAAGAGAGCCATAATGGTTAACATCAATGACTTTTAATTTTAACACCTTTTGCCCCAAACTCTGACCAAATACCGATTGAATGAATGCGTGAACACCCGTTATGGTTAAAATAAATGCTACGACATACACCGCCAAATACACAATAAACTCAGTTTTGAGTGAAGAAAAAAACAAGACTTGAAGATCAAACTTTTGCTTAAGGGGATAGAGAATTAAATTTACGATTGGAACAAGTAAACTGTAATCAATCAATAACGCTAACACCTTATCCATTGGTTTTGGATTATTCCAATTTCCCCAATTATGACCATTATCTTTACCACCAATATTAGCACGACTCGCATGAGTAGCGTTATTGGCTATACTCGTATTATTACTATTAGCAAATCGGATATCAGGTGAGTTAGCTAACATATCATTTGAATTTTGGCTTTTTATAAAGGGATTATCTGTTACCATTTACCCTCTATCGACAACCTAAAAAAATAATTAGCTGCCCTTTGGTCTATTATTGAGGGCCTGTACATTAAAAGATCACTAGCAAAAAGTAGAGGGAGGGATTTTCTTTTTACTTTATACACGGCCATCCCTGGCCTCTGCAGGCCTGCCCAGTCCTTGAGCCTGAGGTCTAAAGAAAAAAGAAAATCCCTCCCTCTATTTTTTGGGCAGCCCGAAGTTCGTTAGTAAATCCAAAAAAGCTAAACCATTTTGCGTGCCCTCATTTTATTTATTTTAACATAGATGGGGGCACCTCTCCAATCCCGGCCAAGGGCTAGGGCTAGCTCTAACTGTAGTTGCAATTGTAGTTTTTGTTTTGATAGAATAAAGCAGAAAATAGTATTAGTATTTTTACAAAATACAAAAAACAGTTTAAAACATAAAAAGGAGTTTATAATGAAAATAAAGAATATTTTTTTAACGATTCTCTCAGTTGTCTCAGCTCTCACAATGACATCCAGCCTTTCTAGCTGCGCTTCAGGTGGATTTAAATTAACACGAGACTATGCCCGATGGGTCAACTCTCAAAATATTATAATTCGAATCATTTTATACATTTTTACATCATTTGTTTTTGGAATAACAATACTTATTGATGCTGTTATTTTTAATACTATGGATTTTTGGGAGGGGCGAGTTTCTCAAGGGGATTATCTTTTCGAAAAAGATGGTAAGAATTTTTTAGTTAAACACAGTCAAAATAACGACCTTAAAAAAACCGTTATTCAAATAAGTCAAAATAACAACATTATTGAAACTCTCGTAATTGAACAAAAAGAAAATGGCAATATTGATGTTCTAAAAAATGGACAAAAAATTGCAACAGCTCAAGATTTAAATACATTACCCAAAATAGTAAATCATATTGATAATACTAACCATTTATTTTTGGGCTATGATTTAACAAAACTTTCAAAGCTTTCGATTAGCCAATAATAAAATAGATAACTAAAGAAATAGATAACTAAAGAGATTGATAGATTGATAGATAGATAGATAGATA
>DYOP01000033.1:8630-10188 GCA_020720425.1 Bdellovibrio sp.
GAAAAAAATTAAGCCTGAGTCATTATAGACTATGACTCAGGTAACGTTATTACAAAACAGGTTCCACTTTTTGAAGTTTCATTTTGTGAGGGAAATTCGATATGAACACTCCCCTTGTGAGACTCCACAATTTGCTTAACAATCGCTAAGCCAAGACCTGTGCCGCCCTGAGAACGGTCTCTACTTTTTTCGACACGATAGAAACGATCAAACAAACGATCCCAGTGTTTTGGATCAATCCCGACACCATTATCTTCTACCTTAAGTTTCAATTGATTTTGATTATTATAATTCCACGTTACTTTAACAATTGTGTACTGAGGATTATATTTAATGGCATTTGTTACCAAATTAATAAGTACTTGTTCAAAGCGAGCTTCATCAAGCCGCACCATTGGCACCTCGGAAGTTAAAACCAATTGCATTTTTTTTTCTGAAGCCAAGGGCGATAAGACATGAAATACTTTTTCAGTTAATTCTAAAGGATTAAAAATACTTATATTTAAACCCGAAGGATGATCGACTTCTGATAAATCTAATAGATCATTAACAAGTAACACAAGTCTTTCAACCCCAGATTGGGCAACTTCGAGCATTTTTTGGGCTTGTAACACCTGATTGTTTTTTAGATCCGATATAGCAAGGTCTAAATATCCCCTAACACTAGTTAAAGGGGTTCGAAGCTCATGCGATGCATTTTCGATAAACTCTAATCTAAGCTTTTCCGTTTGGCGATACTGAGTGATATCATGAAATAAAATCATAGCTCCATAAACAGTTTTTTGGTCTTTTTCTTCAAAAAGAGGCGAAATATGAATTGAAAATTCATTTTTTATTTTATTTGTTCTAACGGGTAACGCTAGCTGAAACTGAATCATTTTTTTTTCGGCAATAACATTACGAAGATTTGAACTAAATTGAGGATCTCTAAAAACCTCAGAAATTGACAACCCTTTTTCAGAAAAAATATTTAAAAATTTTTGATCTAAAAATTGTGTGGCAAATGCAGAATTAAAAAACAAACAACTCCCTTGAATATCAATAGCGACAACAGGATCATGTAAATACCTCATTAAGGTTTTCCCCTGTTCTAGCTCATGAGCTAATCGCCGCTTTCCCCGCTTTAACTTTTCTCCCAATTTAAGTAAAGCCCTATCAAATTCATAAAATAAATCATAATCCGAATAAATAAAATCTTCCTGATAGTCCGGTAGGGTTTGATTAAACTTAGAACCAATTAAATACGTGCGATGAAGCAAATGCCCCAAATGACGACTTAACAAATAAGTCGTTAAAACAAGGGAAAATCCTAAAAACAGAATAAAGATTAATAAAGCTATAATTTTTGATTGAAAGAAAAAATAAAATACAATTAATAGAAACGAGTTAATCACAACCACTGGCAAAATATAAACCAACAAATAGTGCTTAAAAAAATGTTTCGGAAACAAACTCAAACTCACAAATTAAAACCTTTTTTTTGTTTAACATCTTTACTTAGCCCTGCCACTACACCCAATCACTATGCCCTTGTTACTATGCCCTGCCACTATGCCCT
>DYOP01000033.1:10288-13054 GCA_020720425.1 Bdellovibrio sp.
CCCAACCACTATGCCCTGCTACTATTAAAATGCAAATAAACGGGGTCCTATTACTGTAAAATAGATCTTTAAATTATCTCATAAAATGAAAAGCATACAAAATGTAACACGAGGACTGTTTTGAATGCTCTTTTTCTCTTTATGATACAGAGTTATAGCTATTTAAACCATTTTAATTGCAACCTATGGCTGACATTCACCAACTAGGCCAAATGTTTAATGCGGTAACCCACTCCCCTAATCGTTTCTACATGGTCAGCCTCGGCTCCTAATTTTTTTCGAAGCGCAAAAACGTGGGTATCAATTGTTCTACCCGTTACCACAATCCCCTCACCTTGAACTCGGCCCATTAAAAACTCGCGAGTCAAAACTCGCCCAACGTTAGAAAGCATTTCTTGCAAAATTTTAAATTCAGATGGCGTTAAATGGATCATTTCAGAATTAACAAAACATTCATGCGAAGCTACATTGATCTGAATTTTTCCGAGACTTAAAACCTCAGCTTCGACAGGGGGTTTAGGCTGATTAGTTCTTCGCAATAAGGCAGCAATTCGAGCCCTTAAAACGGCTGTCTCAAAAGGCTTAGTAACATAGTCATCAGCTCCGGCATCTAAGCCTAAAACCACATCTTCTGGCTGAGTTTTGGCTGTTACCATCAAAATTGGCATCTCAAACCCCGACTGACGGAGTTGCTTGATTAAATCTACACCCGACAAGTCCCCAGGCAACATCCAGTCAACAAGTAACAGATCGCAGTGGTTACCCTGAAGCCATGTCAAAGCTTGATCACCTGTGGCTAGGGTTTGCACTTGATAGCCTTCGCGCACCAAAATAAGCGCCATTAGCTCTCGAATTTCGGCCTCATCTTCGACAACCAAACACTTAAATAAATGACCTGTCATAATTCTTTTACTCCTTTGTGTCTTACATCTGCACCTGTTTGTACATAAATAACATTTTCAGCAATATTAGTAGCGTGATCGCCAATGCGTTCTAAGTTTCGGGCAATCGTTATAAGATCCATATAAGAAGTAATCAATGACGGCTGTTTTTGCATTTCGATAATGGCGTCTGTAATAAACTGTTTTTTTAAACCATCCACTTGATCATCCATAGACAAAACTTGCCCGGCCTGTTGGGTATCTTTTCGAATAAACGAATCTAGACTTTGCCCCAGCATTTGGCTGGTAACAATCAGCATTTTTTTTAATTTTTCTTTTGAACCCTGACTGCCTTTTTCGTGCCACTCTTTAACAAAGTAAGAAATATTAATAATTTGATCAGCCACTCGCTCTAAATCAGAATTCATTTTAGAAATACAAAATACATATCTTAGATCAGTTGCTTTGGGACTGTATTTAGCAATAAATTCTACACATTGTTCGTCAATCTGAACATGAAGCAAGTTAACTTGATGTTCGATTTGATGAATTTGGTCAAACTTGTTTTGATCAAATTTTTCTAATAGGTTACCTAAATAAGAGAGGGCACTTTCAACTTCGCCACCCATTTTTAGTATAGGACCACGAATTTCTTCTGAATCAACATGACCGGCTTGTTCCATAATTCATCTCCAAGGCTTATAAAGGGAGATATGTTGGCCTTAACTATTAGACAAATCAAGAATTTGTCAGCGCCTAGGGGCTAAATTAAAAATTTTGCCAAGAAATTTGAAAACCAAAAAAACCTCGGCTTTTTTGATCAGCCGAATAGCCCTCTGGTAAAAGGGTTTGGCTCATAAATAAATCAACCATAACCTTAGATTTATTAACATTTCGTAATACTAAATCGTAAGTCGTATATTGACGCGCCGAGCTTTTTTCGTCAACAACAGCCTGTCCCCACTTGGCTAGCCAGCCCCAACCCCCCTCAGCTTTTGAAAGTTGAGACACCCAAACCTCAGATAAATAGCCTTCAATCTGCGTTCCCCCTAAGGCTGTTAGATTGACTTGCTCAGCAAAGGGGTTTTTTAAAGATTGCTGGGTAACACCATCGACTCCGGTCTGATGGGCTAAGTAACTGGCACCAAAATTATAAGCCTCTGAGGTTAAATACCCTGCAAGTAAGCCGGCTCTGTTTTTTCGCGAGGACTCTTGATTAACTAAATCAAAACGGCCTAGCTTGGCATAAATTAAACTATAAAATCCAGATTGATTATTTAATCCACTTGATAAACTCAGGGTAACATCTTTATTTGGTCCTAACTCTTTTTGGGGCCAAAACTCTCCGTTACTTAAGCTTACCCCTATTTGCCAACTTTCACTTTTATATTTAAAACCCAGCATTAGTTCATTTTCTGCTAAAAAATTAGCCTTTGCGGCTAACGATTTTAAATCAGCATCAGTCAAATGATAACCTTGAAATTTATGACTTTGATAAATCCAAGGGTCCCAAAACAAACCTGCATAAACTTGGTAACTCTTGCCTAATGTTATATTTAGTTGCCTTAATTTTAATTGAAATTCTAAATCCTGCGATAAGTTTTGAGCGGGGCTTATACTTAACTCTGATGCAATCAATGTGGGCTCGTTGGGCACTTGGCAAAAAATCAACCCTTGGGCATTGAGGTTACCTAATTCGGTTTGACCATTTTTAGTAGATGGCGCCCCATGCAAGTAACCGTTTAATCCAAAACGATAATGACCGGCACCACAAACCGAGCTAACTTCACTGGGGTTTTGCAAAAACTTAGGCATAAGCTGAGCCCACACTTGGGCAGCGGGCGTTAAAATTATAAGTAGTCCAACCCTAATTAAGTTATACAAA
>DYOP01000033.1:13154-15893 GCA_020720425.1 Bdellovibrio sp.
ACTAAACCGTCTTCAACCACTTTTCTTAAAGGAGATTTATAATAGTAACTTGGCCCAAGTTCAAAACCATTAAAATTTAAATTTAAACCAAATCCAAAATCATTTGATACTTTTTCTTGCGATGTGGTTGCAATTGTTTTTCGATCTCCCACCTGCATTCCACCTTTTTGCAAAGGATGCGAAACCCTCATAGACATTGAAAGTTCATAACTTTGAAAGTCAAACGAAGCTCCACTTAAAAAAGGAATCCCTTTAAGACCTAGCGATAAACCCATTTTATTCTTTAATGTAAAATCAATAATGTTACCTGCTACGATCCCTTGGGGTAAATCAATCATGCAGGCCGCTTTTTGAGATAAAGTTGATTTTTGATAAACTCCTTGAATATTTTGAATATCATCTGGGTCTTCGCACTGATTAAAAACTTCGGCTTCTTCTTGGCTTAAGCCCGAAGGGTCATAAACTTTTGCCGGATCAATGGTCGCCGTTGAAAACGCCTGAGTTTGCGTCAGCACATGGTATAACTGAGCGTTGGCAACATACTGAAAATCAAACTGGCCCCCTTGTGGGAGAGTGATTGCAGGAGCTTTAATGGCACCCATCTGCACGCGTCTACGAAGTTGACGGGCTTGATCCTGAGCTTGCTCTTTTTCGCAAGACTCGTTACCCATACTTATTACAGCTATGGTAACAACTGCGATAGCTTTTATTTTTTTAAGCTTCAATGCCCGCTCTGTTAATAATAGATTCACTTCAAACCTCCCAAGGCCATGCCTTAAGTTAAGGTTAACCCTAATTAATCAAAAGCTTAGAATCCCCAACTATCATGTTGAATTTACGGGGTTATTTAGGCCAGCCAGAAGTGCCTTAGTTTTAAGCACTTGTTTAACTATTTGAATTTAGGTGTATTTATATTTTTAAAATCTATTTCTAATAAATAATTTATTTTTAATAGCTACAATCCTGACAGTCCTATTTAAAATCAGTTAGGTGTCTAAAAAATAGGTAACTAATGACCAAAACTATGTACAAATTTTAAACACTCTTATGCTTACAATCTTGCCCAACATGAACGTCACTGCCAGCTTGGAGATGTCCTAGCGCTTGAGGTCCCAAAAGATAAAAGCTTAATTAATCTGCTCTCCTCTTTACCCAGTGTATTTGAAAAACTGAGATACACTCTATTTTATATTCTTCATTAATAGATTTGTTTTGCTAAACATTAAAATTCTGATCTGAATTTAATTAAACATTTAATAAGTGATTTATGATTTAATGCTGCTACTCAAAAATTAAGATATAATCAAAAAAGACTGTTTTGATTCGAATACCACTTTCCATGTGCATTTCACAGGCCCAAGAAGTTAGATTTACAGCCTAACGCTAAGCCCTGTGAAAAATGTTTAATTAACCATAGTCATTCCCTTGCCTGATCGGCCGCTAAACCATAGACTACATCCAATTTAATAAATACAAATAAGTAAGGAGACTCGAATGGAAAATTTTAAAACTTTTGATTTGTATAATCCCACGTCTGAACACCTAATGCTGAGACAAATGATTCGCTCTTTTACTCAAGAGCAAGTCGAACCTCAGGCTAGTCTCTATGACCGCAAAGAAGAATTTAATTTACCTTTATTTAAAAAATTAGGAGAGCTTGGATTACTTGGTATTACCGCCGATCCTGAATTTGGAGGTTCGGGTATGGATGCTCTTTCTGCTGTTATTGTTCACGAAGAGCTTTCATGGTCTGATCCTGGTTTTTGCTTGGCTTATTTAGCCCACTCGATGTTACTGGTAAATAATTTTTCTATTAATGCATCAACCGAGCAAAAACAAAAATGGTTACCTAAAATGTGTGACGGATCATGGGTTGGGGCTATGGCCATGAGTGAGCCGCAAGTGGGCACCGATGTTTTAGGAATGAAAACCAATGCTACCCTAACCCCTGAAGGTTACCAACTCAATGGCCAAAAAATGTGGATCACCAATGGCACCCAAGACGAAAAGGGAACTCCTGCCGATGTTATGTTAGTTTATGCCATTACCGGAGAAACCAAAGGACGCCCGCAAATTTCTACTTTTTTAGTTGAAAAAGGAAGACCCGGTTACCGAGTCGGACAAAAAATTAAAGACAAGTCAGGTATGCGCGCCTCTAACACGGCTGAAATTGTTTTTGATAATTGCGTGGTCCCTGAAACTCATCTCATTGGGCATTTAGGAGATTCATTAAATCATATGATGAGAAATCTCGAAATTGAACGCCTCACTTTGGCCGCAATGAGCTTAGGAATTGCTAAAAGAAGTCTCCAAATCATGAATCGCTATGCTTCTGAGCGCGAAGCCTTTGGTAAACCTCTTAAAGAGTTTGGACAAATTCAAAAATATATTGCCGACAGTTATGCCGAATATGCAGCTTGCCGAACCTATGTTTACGATACGGCTCGCAAGCTTGATTTAAATAAACAAGGCCAGCGGGTTGATAGCGATGGAGTTAAATTAATCGCCACAACCATGGCAAAAAAAGTAGCTGACAATGCCATTCAAGTTTTAGGTGGCTATGGTTATGTGGGCGAGTACCACGTGGAAAGGCTATGGAGAGACTCTAAACTTCTAGAAATTGGAGGCGGAACTCTCGAAGCCCATCATAAAAACATAACTCGAGATTTAAGTAAAAACCCTCAATTCTTGGACTAGAGTAAACAGTTATTTATTTGGTTATATTTGGCTAATTGCTCA
>DYOP01000033.1:15993-24703 GCA_020720425.1 Bdellovibrio sp.
TTATTTGTTTTTAAATTAAATTATGAGTTAAAGTACAAAATATGTTTAGATTAGACCCACTTATTGATCTCGGTAACAAGCAATTTGCACAGGCCCAAGTTGTACTTAAGCATCTTAGCCCCTTACTGACTGACAATCGAAAAAAACTAATTGATAACGTAGTTAAAAATCGATGCTTTAACACCCTTCCCGTTCTTGAAAATATCTATGATAATGGTAACATAAGCGCTGTTTTAAGATCGGCCGAAGCCATGGGGTATGGGCAAGCTTTAATAATTCCACCAGCTGGAGAAAAATTTAAAGAGTCCCAAAGAACCACAGCTGGCGCTGATAAGTGGGTAGAAATAAAAAAAATAGCAACTTCTACCGAGGCCATCACTTGGTTAAAATCTCAAAACTACCAAATTGTTGCGACAACACTCAGTGAGACTTCCAAAACTCCCGATCAAATTGACTTAACCCTTCCTACAGCTCTTGTTTTTGGTAACGAAAAAGAGGGAGTCAGCCCTATTATTTTAGAGCACGCCGATCATCACCTCGCCATACCCATGAATGGCTTTGTGCAAAGCTATAACATATCTGTTGCCGCAGCTTTACTCCTCTGGATCGTCAAAGAACAAAAAAAATTAAAAAATATCTCCCACTCAGACCTAACTTTTGAACAACAAGAAACTTTAAAAGCCTATTACTACTTGCGCACACAAGACTCGGGATATGATTTACTTAAACACATTAACCAAAAAGGTCTTCTATGAAAAAATCACGCTCTCAAGCTGAGCTTAAACACTTAGGCTTAGGCCAATCCGATACAATTTATCAATTTTCTTATGACAAAAATTTTTTAGAAAGTTTTAACAATAAAAACCCTAGCTCAAAAGCATGGACCACTTTTATTTGCCCTGAGTTTACCTCTCTTTGCCCTAAAACAGGCCAACCTGATTTTGCAAAAATATTTATTAATTATATCGCCGATAAAAAAATGATCGAGTCTAAAAGCGTAAAGCTTTATCTGTTTAGCTTTCGCAACCACGGGGATTTTCATGAAGATTGCATACAAACCATCTGCAACGATATCGTTAATCTGATAAAACCTTTTTATATCGAAGTTATGGGCGAGTTCACCCCTCGAGGGGGGATTTCTATTTTCCCATTTGCTAGCTGGTCGCAAAAAAGGTTTGAAAAACTAAAACAAGACCGTTTTACTCACTATTCTCCCGGCAAATACTCGGTAACCCTAGATCGTGTTTACCGATAAACACTCAGAGCTTTGTAATAGTTTTTATACAAGACTTCCTTCATGCTGATTTACGCTTACTGATTTACATTTTCTGATTTACATTTTCTGATTTACTCATAATTGATTTACTTTTACTTATTAACCATAGCCTTGGGCGAGCTAACCTCTAGCTCGTAGAGATCAGCTAACACATTAATCGCTTCTTGTAATTCGGCCCTTTTTAAAAACTCTTTATCTTTTTCAGATTTCCCTTTTGATTTAATTTCTTTTTCTTTTTGCTTTTTATCTTTTTCATTTAAAACTTCACTGACTTTTATTGTTTTACCAAGCATTTTGGCCTTTTCTAAATCGGCAAAAAGCTTTTTAAATTCAGGATCTTTTTCGACTCGGCCTTTTGATTTTTTTTCTAATTCTTTAACCCACTCAGGTCGAATCACTGACCAAGCCCCTTGGCCATCTTTAACATAAGCTGAAGTCGATAAAAATGCGGGTAACTGGGCCGGCGGCAATGAGTAGTCCATATTTTTTTCGCCCATTTCTTCGCCATCAAACCGACCCGGAATTTTTATATCCGACAACACTCCCCGGTGTTGGGTTGAGTAACCTCCAGGAATAAAAAAAGTACCCACTGTTACTTTAATTGCTCCCAAATCTCCCGAGTAAGGCGGAATATCAATCACCGTTTGAACAGTCCCCTTACCAAAAGTATGGTCTGAACCTAATACCAGTGCTCTTTTATAATCTTGTAAAGTTCCCGAAACAATTTCGCTTGCCGAAGCAGAAACTCGGCTAACAAGTACAACAAGGGGGCCATCCCAATTTACTTGTTGATCTTCGTCTGATAAAACAGACTTTAAACCCTTGGGGTCTTCTTTTGTCGACTGGGTCACAACGTTACCTGTTTTAAAAAATAGCCCTGCTATTTTAACAGCGTCATCAAGGCTTCCGCCCCCATTCATAGATAAATCTAAAACCAAGCCTTTAACTCCTTTAGCTTTTGCCTGTTCGATCACCTTTTTAACATCATTTGAGCTAGATCTTCCTCCCCTTTTACCGTCTGAGTAAAATGAAGGCAAATTAATGATACCAAATTTTTCTTCTTTATTACCAACTTTTCGCACATCGGTTAAAAGTTGAGCTGCATCATCTTCGAGCTTAATTTTATCTCGAGTTAATGTGACCGTAAAAGTTTTTTTACCTTCAGGCTCTTTTCTTAAAACTTTTAATCTAACTTTAGACCCCTTAGGTCCCCTTATTTTTTTAACTACATCTTTTAAATCCATTTCAACTACGTTTTCAAAATCACCTTTATCATTTTGAGCAACGGCCAATATTTTATCTTGAGGAATTAGTAACCCCGATTTAGCAGCAGGACCTCCTGAAACTAATGACTCAATCGTAGTAAATCCATCTTGAGAGGATAAAGTAGCCCCAATCCCCTGCAAAGAAAGGCTCATTTGAATTTTAAAATCTTCGTTGTTATCCCTGGCCATAAACGAAGAATGAGGATCAAGAGCCCTAGCAAAAGCATCAAGTAACTGAGCAATCAGTTCTTCTTCTTTTGTTTCAAAAACCCTTTTGATGGTTCGATCCCATGTTTTTTTAACATTGTCTTTGGCTTCAGGCAGAGGGGTATCGGTTAACATATAATTTGAAATCTGAAATTGAATATACTTAGCCACATACTGCTCGGCCTCTAGCTTAGTTTTTGGATAATCAACCTTATCGCGATCAATCATAATTTCAACTGTTGGATCAAACTTAAATTTGTCACCCAACAATGATTTGGCATACTCGGCTCGTTCTTTAACTCGGGCAACAATCAGATTTTGAATTTTAATAAGAGGTGAACAATCTTTTGATTTAACTTTCGAAAAAACACCGGCTAATAAGTCTTTAATTGTTTTAACATCATCTTCTAAAAGATACATTTTACTCGGGTCTAAACGTTTTAAGTACTGCTCAACTGTTCGTATCTCAATTTCAGGAGTAAACTCAGAATAATTCACATGCTGACTTAAAAATGCCTGCTGAATGGGGTACACATAGCGGCAATCTAAACCTTGCTTACTGGGCCCCAGTAACTGGGCCTGCAAAGGCGTGCTAAAATTTAAAATTCCAAAACTAAGAACGGACAAAACAATGGCTGCCATAAACGAATGCTTGAGTTTCATGCTTTCACCTTTATATTTTTTTAATTAACTTTTTTCCTATATAAAATCTTATAACACCAACTGGTATCGGTGAGAACTAAATTAACTCAAATATTGATGAGTAACAGAAGTTATTTTTCGACCTTTGTCGCATCTAGGCTAATATGACACATTAACTTATTCAATAAACCAATTTTTATCTGATCACCTCGTAAGACCAATCAGACTTTTTCAAATCAAGTCGGCATACAGGATACCCCCGAAATAATAAAATCTCAAATCGGCAACTTGCTGCCGAATTTAATTGATTTTCAGCAATAACTTGCCGATCTTAATAAAATTCTTTCATGTTGAGTTGGTACTGACAGAGGGGCCCCGCTGTCTATTATAAAATAAATAAGGATACTCCTAATAACTCTGCTTACCCTCTTTGGCGCATCCTTAATTTAACTATTCATTAATCTGAGTCTGTTTTATTAGTTTTTATAGATATCCCTATCTAAACAAAGTTTAATCTAAATCTCTCTATTTAAATAAAAACTAAGGGCCATTACAGCTAATACAATAATTGAACAAATCGCCATAACAGACTCTTTTTGCTTTAAAAAATTAAATAATAAAATAATGACTCTAAAGGCCGGAAGTAACACTAATACCCATAGACCAAAAAAAATAAGATCTGTATTATTAAAAATCAATCCTGACAACAGCCCACTCATAGACAATAAAAGCCCACTTCGGAGAAATATATAATTAAGAAAATCATAATTTAGCTTATCATAATTTAAATTTTCAAAATTTAAGCTATCAAAATTTAAACCCAATTTGTTTTTTAAAAATTTCAAAAATTATTCCTTCTCATTTTTCAACTTCTCAGGCTTTTAAGCCATATCTTTTAAGCCATATCTTTTAAGCCATGCCTTTTAAGCCATGCCTTTTAAAATCATTTGACCTGCTATAATAAAAATAACGACTACAAATAAGTAACGTATCGTTTGATCTGGCAATTTGGGCAAGGCTTTAGCTCCAAAATACGAACCAATGGTTATTCCGATCGCGACAGGTGCGACCAATAAGGGATTTATTTTTCCTTGTAATAAGTAGGCTAAACTGCCCACAGAAGCTGTCATTCCGATCATAAAATTTGAAGTGGCAGTTGAAACTTTAATGGGTAACTTCATATAATTATCCATGGCCAACACTTTAAGTGATCCACTTCCAATACCAAGTAATGACGAAAAAGCCCCAGCAAAAAACATCCATACAAAACCATGGACCGGTCTATCGACATGATATTGATCGGTGGAAAGGCCCAATTTAAGAGCCAAAGGATGACTGTTTTTTAAAACTTGAGAGTGCCTTTTTCTAAGCATTAACAGAGCTGAAATTGCCAAAAAAATGCCAAACACAATAAATAATTTTTGAGCATTTATTAACGGTGATATATAAACTCCTACGAGCGCACCAATAACAGTAGCCACTTGTAAAAAAATACCAATTCTAACATTTGTTAAATTTTCTTTTAGAAAAGTAACAGCCGCAGCACTCGAAGTCGCCACCACACTTATCAAACTTGCGGCTATGGCCTGCCTTATGTCCACATGATAAACAAGGGTCAAAAAGGGGACAACGATAACCCCTCCTCCCAAACCCAATATAGCTCCTAAAAAGCCAGCCAATACAGAAAAAAGTAAAACACCTATCATGTGGTTACCACAGTTACTTAGATTTTTTTTTCTTGACCGTTGAGGGGCCCAGATCGGCCTTGTCTTGTAAAAGTTTAACCGCCTGCTCAAGGGTTAATTGTTCAGGGGTAACACCTTGAGGCAAAGAGGCATTTAATTTATTCCATTGCATATAAGGACCATAAGGGCCATTAAAAATCTGAATAGGGGCTTTATCTTTAGGATGCTCCCCTAATTCTCGCAAAACGGTTTTAGTTCGGCGCCCGCGGCCTTGCCCTTTGGGCTGAGCTAATAACTCTAAAGCCTCAGGCAAAGTTAACCTTAAAAAGTTTTTATCTTTAGGCACAGATCTAAATTCACCATCGCAATTAACATAAGGACCAAACCGACCAATACTGACCGAAATCTTTTTTTGATTTTCAGGATGCTCACCTAAAAATTTTGGCAAAGCCAAAAGCTCTAGGGCCACATCTAAGGTCACATCTGTGGGTTTCATTTGCGGGGCAAGACCTACCCGTTTTGGTTTTTCTTTATCATTATTTGAAATTTCACCCAGTTGAACATAGTAACCATAACGTCCGCCTAAAAGATACACAGCCTTTTTTGATTCGGGATCAACACCAAGACTATCAGCACCTTTTTCTTTGTTTTCAACCCATTCCATAATTTGTTTCTGGGTCACATCGGCTGGGGCGGCCTGATCAGGGATAGTAACCGAAACCTCGGTCTCTATTGGTACAGCATTGGCATTGGCATCAGTATCTGCATTGGCTTTCGTAGATTTTTTAAAAACAACATAGGCCCCATATTTACCTACTTTAAACTCAAAACCAGGTAAGTGCGAAAACGTAACCGAACGTGCTTGGCTTGGTTCAATCAGCTTATCTTGTTCTTGAATTAAATTGAGTAACCCCTGCTTTTTGTCTAAATAAATTTTAGATAAATAACTTTGGCTATCAAGCTCTCCTTGAGCAACCAAATCTAATGAACTCTCCATTTCGGATGTAAACCCTACATCAACAAAAGGAGTCAGATATTTTTTTAACAATTGAGTAACAACAAAAGCTGTAAAAGTAGGGATTAAAGTATTACCCTCACGCCTCACATAACCACGGTCAACAATAGTCCCCATGATCGATGCATAAGTTGAGGGACGACCGATCCCCTCTTTTTCAAGAAGTTGAACCAAGGAGGCTTCGGTAAATCTTGCCGGAGGTTTAGTTTCGTGTTCCGTAGGCGCAAGTGTTGTTACCTGCAATAAGTCCTGCGTTTTGAGTTGCGGTAACCTAACCTCGCGTTCTTCAAGCTTAGCTTCGGGATCATCATGCCCCTCTACATAGGCCCTTAGGTAACCCGGAAAATCAATACTCATCCCATTGGCTGAAAATAAACTTTTATCAGCTTTAATTTTTACAGACATCTGGGTTTGCCTAGAGTCTTCCATCTGACTAGCCATTGTGCGTTTCCAGATTAAATCATAGAGGCGATACTGATGGCCCTCTAACCCGGTAAACTCAGGATCTACAAACTCAACTCCTGCGGGCCTAATGGCCTCGTGGGCCTCTTGGGCACCCTTAACTTTTTTTGAATCATAAACTCTTGCGGTGTCTGGCAAATATTCTTTACCATATTTTTCTAAAATTTTAGCGCGAGAAGCTTTTATAGCCTCTTCTGATAAAAAGGTAGAGTCTGTTCTCATGTAAGTTATAAAACCTTGTTCATATAGTTTTTGAGCCACTTGCATAGCTTCACGAGCCGTTAAGCCTAACTTTCGAGAGGCCTCTTGTTGTAATGTAGAAGTAATAAAAGGAGCCATAGGTCTACGTTGAACAGGTCTTTTTTCGACCTCGGTAACAGTCCAAGGAGCTATTTTGACTTGCTCTAAAATATTTTGAACTTGGGCCTGATTAAGCAATAAAATATTTTTTGTTTTTTTTATTTCTCCTGTTTTCGAATCAAAATCAGCCGAGCTAGCCACCTTTTGATCTTCCCACTCGATTAACTTAGCCTCAAAAGCTGATCCTTCTTTTTTAAGCTCAGCTTTTAAACCCCAGTACTGAGATTTAGAAAACTGCATTCTTTCGGCTTCACGCTCAACAATTAACCGAACAGCAACCGATTGAACGCGGCCTGCGGATAAACCATAGGCTACTTTTTTCCAAAGCAAGGGCGAAATCGTATAACCAACAAGGCGATCTAAAATACGACGCGCCTCTTGAGCTTTAACTAAATTCAAATCTAAAGACCGAGTATCTTGCAAACTTTTTTTTATGGCCGATTGAGTGATCTCATTAAATATCATTCGTTTAATTGGCACTTTAGGCTGTAAAACCTCTTGCAAATGCCAAGAAATACTTTCTCCCTCACGATCCTCATCCGTAGCCAGATAAAGCTCTGAGGCGTCTTTAAGTTTTTCTTTTAGGGATTTAACCACCTTCAACTTATCTTTAGGTATAATATAAAGAGGGGTAAAATGATTTTCATAATCGACACCAATCTGGGCCCATTTTTGCTTTTTAAGCTTTTCTGGAATATCTTTAGATGACTGCGGCAAATCTCGAATATGACCCATACAACTTTCGACAATATAGTTTTTATCTAAAAATTTACGAATCGTTTTTGCTTTTGTAGGGGACTCAACAATAACAAGTTTTTTGCTACTCATTTGTAACCTCATTATTTTCATTGGTTAACAAATTGTCTTGGGATTCAAGAAAAGTTTTCGACTCGATCAGTCAAAATAGCTCTCTCAAAACTCCCTTTAACCATAAATGACTCTTTTCAATTTGACTGGGGTCACTTATCATAAGCGCCGAATCCTGAACAAAGTCCGTGGGTAACCATTGTTTATTTTTAGCCAAATCCGAACACTCTTGAACAAATTGATCATCAGCTTCGGGATGAAACTGAAGTCCAACTATTTTTTGTTTATAAACAAAACCTTGATTTCCCCAGTTTTCACTTTTAAAAAGTGGCTGTGCGTCTTTTGGCATTTCAAAACCATAACCATGCCACGAAAAAAAATATTCAGGAGCATTATTAAGATATTGATTTTTAGTTAAGCCATTTAATTCATGGTTGGATGACATACGTGTCCATCCCACTTCAAAAAAGTTTAGATTTTTTACCACAGCCCCCAAACTTTCGGCAAGGAGCTGGCCTCCTAGGCAAATCCCTAAAATACCAACGGACTCAGCCTTAATGACTTGAGCCAACCACTGTTTTTCGGTAGCAAGCCAAGGGTAGCTGGCCTCTTGATCAACATTCATTTCTCCGCCTAAAACAATAACTCCCCCCACTTCGTTTAGGTGCGGAAAATTTTTAAAATTATTTTTCATATGAATTAATAAATAATTTTTATTGTTATTTTTTAACCAATCCAAAACATAACCCGGAGGAGTCGAATCTTCGTGCTGAATAATAATAATTTTTTTATCTGCCACCATAAAAAATCTCCTTTTTTAAACCCTTGCAACCTTTGCTAGAACGACTCAACAAGCCATTCAAATAGAAACACAAATAGAAACACAAATAGCAACTCAAAAAGCTATTCAAAAACAGCCCAAACAAAGAAAATCTTTATCCTAAAAACAAAGGTGATCAAGCTTTATATTAGCCCGAATCATCCTGAGTTT
>DYOP01000112.1 GCA_020720425.1 Bdellovibrio sp.
ATTAAATACTTATAATGGAAGATTGGATTGGTAAATAAAACCAAATGAGACGTGATTAAACTAAACTAAACTAAACTAAGAATATACTATACATTACAAAAAATACAACTCATACAACGACATAAAATACAATCAATACACTACGGAATAACAAAAGGAAATTATTTATGAATATAGAACGTTTGAAAATTCAAGATGTTTTATTAGTAACACCTAAGGTTTTTAAAGATGACCGTGGGTATTTTTTTGAATCATTTAGTGAACAACATTTTTTTAAGCATTTAAAAGAGGGGCATAAAAGATTTGTTCAAGATAACGAATCTTTTTCGATAAAAGGTGTATTGCGTGGTCTCCACTATCAGACCGGTTCAAAAGCCCAGGGTAAGCTTGTAAGGTGTGTTGAAGGAGAAATTTTTGATGTGGCTATTGATTTACGCAAAAGTTCTTTAAGTTTTGGACAATGGGTTGGAGCTGTATTATCTCGTGAAAATTTTAATCAGCTATGGTTACCAGAAGGGTTTGCCCATGGGTTTTTAGTATTATCTGATACGGCAAAAGTTTTGTATAAGGCCACAGATTACTACGACCCCACTTCGGAAGGGTCATTAATTTGGAATGATCCAGAGGTTAATATCAGTTGGCCCAAATTAGATGTTCCAATTTTACTATCGGATAAAGATTTAAAAGCTCCTTTTTTAAAAGAGGCAAAGCATTTTTAAAGTGGCTTAAACAAATTAAACAATGGTGATAACGGGGATAATGGCGAAAAATTATAACTCATTTGCAAAGTTGGTTTCAGAAGGGTTTAGAAAGCTTAATCACTGGCAAATTGATTATTCAAAACTCTTTCTTTTAAAATTAGGCCAATGGCTTTGGGATAGGGAAGTCAATCAGAAGGCTGACATAAGTGCCGAATTAAATGCAGACTTAAATGTAGACTTAAATGTAGACATAAACGCCGACTTAACAGGTGAGCTTAATAATAATGGTAGCAGTTACTTAGCTAGTTGCAATCATAATGCCCTTGTCTTAAGGCTTGATGGCAAATTGGGAGATTCGATAGTTGTTACCGGGTTGATTGAGGGGCTTAAATCAAAGTACAATCAAGTTGTTGTCGTTATTCCACAAAGCCTTGAGTGGTTTTATAAAAAAGATAAACAATTGGTAACCTTAGTTTATAAAAAAAATCTAATTAGCCTTTTTACAGTGGGCTATATGATTAAGAAGCTTCAAAGGCAGGCCCCTTTTTGTGTTGCCATTGATACGACTCATCTTATTTGGGGATCTCATTTTTACTTTTTAAAAGCTTGTAAAGCTAATATGATTTTTGGGTTTGGCAAGAGAGCCCAAGGAAGTTCTATTTTTAATCAGATCATTAATGTTGATTTAAATACGGAGCATGTTACCAAACGTTACATAAGAATTTTAGAGAGATTAAATATTTCTTATCATTATAAATATGACCTCTCATTTTTACTTGGTGGTCAGCAATCAGATGATAAGAGTTCCCCTAAAACAGATGATAAGAGCTCCTTAGAGGAGCTAGCTCAAAAAGCTCATGTTTTAGAAGATGCCAATACTGTTAAAATTAGAAAAAAATATATTTGTATTAATTTTTTTTCTGCGGCTCGAATGCGGTGTTTTAGCCAGACGGGGGCTTTATGGTTAATAAAATATTTATCAAATCGTTTTAAAGATTACGAACTTATGACTTTAGCGAGTGGTAATGATATAGCCTTGCTAAAAAGTTGGAAAGAACAAGCCGGTAACCCTCCTTATTGGATCATCCCGGAGTTGAACTATTTTGAAATCTCAAAATTTGTCAAATCTGCAGAGTTAATGATAACTCCTGATACGTCTTATGTTCATTTATGTGGAGCTTTAAACGTACCTCTTTTAGCGTTTTATTATGATGATTCAAATAGTCCAGAAAAAAACTCGGCCATTTGGGCCCCCATTTTTTGTCCTTTTGAAGTTGTTAAATTAAATGTTCATGAATTGGTTTTTAGTGCGGGTATTGATTTGCCTGATTTAATAAGGGTTCAAGAAGAAATTGATTTAAAATTGACTCGTTTTAAGAAAAACTCTAGCTAATTCTCATAAAATTGAGGTCATACAATAAGTTCATGCAATTAGTTCATGCAATAAAGCCATACAATTGAGCCTATAAAAATTGTGTCATTTACAAAGCTAACCATGCATATAGGCTGATTTTATAAAATAGTTTCTAAGTGACTATTTTTAAATCTAAAATGGTTTTATAGTAGTCAGATTGATATCTCAATTTATTAAAAAATCACCGCTTAGAGCAGGGAACAGGGACCAAAGATCAGGAAGAGCACTGTTGGGTTTTCACAAACAAGAGCTGCCTGAGGGGGGTTTGAATTAATTTTATAGTGAATATGCTAGGATTCGATAAAATAGCATAGCTTAGCATAGTTTAGCATAGCATAGCATAGGATAGGATAGGATAGCATAGGATAGGATAGGATAGGCTTTGATTGGTTTAATTATTAATATCAATCACCTTGCCGCTATTCATAATATTGTTTGGATCAAAATGATTTTTCATTATTTTAAGCCATTCGAGTTCGAGGGGTGATTTGGAGTAACCTAAAAATGGTTTTTTAGTGAGTCCTACGCCATGTTCGGCAGATATGGCTCCCTTAAATTTTTGAATCAGCTTAAATAAGGTTGGATCAATACTTTGACATTGCTTTACAAATTCGTCTTTTGAAAGCCCTTCGGGTCTTAAGATATTAAGGTGTAAGTTACCATCACCGATATGACCAAACCAGACCACTTCCCAGTGGGGGTAAGAGGTTTTCATAATTTCTGAAAGCTCTTTAACAAATTCAGGGATATCTGAAATTTTAACAGAGACATCGTTTTTATAAGGCGAGTAAATTGATAAGGATTCTGAAATATCTTCGCGGTAACGCCAAAATGTTTTTGATTGCTCAGGGGATTGGGCAATCAAGGCATCTTGAATAATGTTTTGTTCAAGCGCTTGGGCAAGAAGTTCTAAAATAGCCTCTTCTTGGCTAGATTGAGTGCAGGTAATATCGGTAACAACGCTATAAGCTGAAGGACTTGAAAAAGGGTAGGCGAGTTGTTTGATATGACAGACTTTTTTTAGGGCTAAGTCTTGGAACATTTCAAAGGCTGATAGATCTAAGGTTTTAGAAAATAGTTCAAAAACACTCATGACATTTTCGAGACTAGGGCAAGAAAGTAAAATTGTTTTTTGAGGCTGAGGGGGAGGGGCCAGTTTAATAAGAGCTTCTGTGATAAGGCCAAAAATCCCCTCACTTCCTATCATAAGTTGCATAAGATCAGGCCCTGTTGCATTTTTTATTAATCCATGCCCAAGGGTAATAAGATCACTTTTGCCGGTAACAACACTTAACCCCTGTACCCATCGGCGAGTCATGCCGTATTTTAAAACCCGAATCCCGCCGGCATTAGTGGCAATGCTACCGCCTATGTGGGCCGAGCCGCGAGCGGCAAAATCAACAGGGTAGTAAAGATTTTTTGAAATCGCAAACTGCTGAAGTTGTTCGATAATGACTCCGCCTTGTACAAGAACGGTGCTATCAATGGGGTTAAAGTTTAATATTTTATTCATTTTTTCTAACGATACGATGACTTCGTTTTGGGTCGCACAGGCACCGCCACTTAGCCCTGTTCGTCCACCTGAGGGAATGAGTCTAACACGTTGTTGATTGGCCCATTTAACAATGTTTATAACTTGCTCCTGGTGAGAGGGTAACAGTACAGCAGATGATTGAATGTCAAAATACGTAGTCCAATCTTTAGCATAATATTTAATGGATTCTGTATCGGTTAAAATTTGAGTTTTATCTAAAATAGATTCGAGTTGGCTGAGTTGGCTTTGACTTAATTGGGCTTGATTTAATTGGTTCTGATTTAAAGTGTTATTTGGTAACATATATATCCTTAAGTGGTTTTAGATGAGTTAAAGGTAACGTGCTGATTGTTTGCAGTTTTATCAATATGGCTTAGTTTTTTTAAATGTTTAATTACCTACTTTTATTTGGTTACTTGGTACTTGCCTGCTTACTTGCTTACTTACTTGGCGGGGTTTTGGTTAATTTTACTATTTAAACTTATAATAATAT
>DYOP01000113.1 GCA_020720425.1 Bdellovibrio sp.
CAGAAACTACAAACCCTGAACTTTCGAATAAAGAGCTTGGGGATTTAAAATCTACAAATTTAGAATCTGCGAATTTGGGAGCTGCTAATTTAAACCCGGTAAATTCAGAAAATAATGAGACGTCCAAGCATTTGGCTGATTTAGGCGCAAAAAAAGTCAGTTTAAATCAAGCTTTATCTCAAACACGAGATGGGTTTTGGAATAAAATAAAAAAATATATTTCTGTAGGTAACCAAAAAAAAGGGGAGCTCATTGAGCAAATTGAAGAAGTTTTATATTTAAGTGATATTGGTCCACAGGTGGTTCAAAGATTAAGTGAGCAACTCGAAAAATTATCTCTTCAAGATTTAAATAACGAAAAATTGGTTGGT
This sequence comes from Bdellovibrio sp., assembly GCA_020720425.1. GTDB lineage: Bacteria > Bdellovibrionota > Bdellovibrionia > Bdellovibrionales > Bdellovibrionaceae > DYOP01. Next base: position 372 of record DYOP01000113.1, read on the forward strand.
GAACTTATTAAAAACGAAATGCTTAAAATTTTAAGCCCTATTCATTTTTCAGAGGATCCTTTTGAATTTACAAATAATCTAAAAAATAAAAAGCCTCACGTTGTTCTTATTGTAGGGGTTAATGGAGCTGGCAAAACAACAACCATAGGAAAGCTTTCAGAGGCCCTTTGCTCTAAAGGGTTTCAAGTTTTAGTTGCTGCAGGAGATACATTTAGAGCAGCCGCTGGGCAACAGTTAATGGCTTGGGCTAATCAAGCTAAGGTCGAGTTTTTTTCGCCAAGCAATATTAAAGATCCGGCAGCCGTTGCTTATGAGGCAATTAAAAAAGCTAAGGAATTAAATTCAGATGTGGTTTTGGTTGATACTGCGGGACGATTGCATACTTCGCAAAATCTTATGGAAGAACTAAAAAAAGTAAAGCGGGTTATGGAAAAGGCAATGGATGGGGCTCCCCATGACATATGGTTAGTATTAGATGCCAGTGGAGGCCAGAATGCCGTTATTCAAGCCGAGCAGTTTAATCAGGCTATTGGGATTACCGGTCTAATTTTAACTAAACTCGATGGCACGGCTAAAGGCGGTATGGCAATTGGGGCCATGGATAAAATTAAAAAGCCAATTTTATGGTTGGGGGTTGGCGAAAAGGCAAAAGATCTAAAAGCATTTAATCAAAATGAGTTTATCAATGCCTTGTTAGAGTCAGAAGTTAATTAAATTTTCTTTTGTTTTGATGGTGATTAATATCTTTTTGCTCGAAAAGTCTATAATCCTGAAGAGAAAGGGCTCCATAGGTAACCTTTCTAATAATATCCCAAGCATCTTCCATCAGGTGCTCTTGTACAAGCTCTTGATGGGGATAGGGGATACAAGCTGATTCCATTAGCTCAGCCATGTAATAGGCGACAGCCTCAACAGCCACATCATCAAGTGAGTTGAGATGAGTATTCTCATGGCTTAAAAATTTTTTTACATTTATAATTAAATTATCTTTCTTCACACTAAACCCTTCGGAGTTACTAAAATTGTCTTAATAAAAAAAAAGGCTAGATTTTTTAAGTTTCGTCAAAAGTCTTAAGCAAAAAATGAGTGTTAAGAAATATGAATAACTAAAATCAAAAACTGTATTATTCTAAGTCAGTTTTTAATCTAATTGCACCATCAAGAGCAAATCTATCATGTCCTGTTATGCCAAAAGGAAATCTGGCTCCAAGCTCAAAGCCGAGTCGACTGGTCGAACTTATTTTTGTTTCAACTCCGGATACGGCATTAAGCTGAATTGATAACTCATTTAAGGATTCTATTGGGCTATCAAGTAATAAGTGTTTAACCGAAAACCCCCCACCATAATAGGTATCCCAAGATTTATTTAACTCTCTATGCGAAATAATCTGAAATGCCAGCTCTCTTAGGCTTGCTTGTTGATCAGCAGATCCATTTTGAAAGAAGTATCTAAAAAGCCCTCTGCCCTCGTATTGATTTGAAGACATATCAGAATTAAAACCAATTTCAAAACCTTGAAGAGGTTGCAGGTACGATTTTTTACCTTCAATTGAATTAAAGCTGGTAACCATGCCTAAGCTCATTGAATTTTGCGAAAGTGAAGAGCCCGAATTGATTTGATTAAGTCGATATTGTTTATAGTTGAGTTCATTAATTAAATCATCATAACTCAGCTCTTGAGTGTTGACAGAGAAAGCTTTGATTGGAAAATAAACTAAACAAATAGCAAGAGGCGTCCACCAGTTTATTTTTAATTTAATTTCTTTCATACGAACAGGCTATCATAGGGTTTAAATATAGATCTAGTCCAGATTTTAGATGTTTTTATATATCCTCTTATTTTAGTAATTAATTCATGAGAGCATTATATGATGAGACAAGATGTTTACTGTGCTTTTTGTAGCACAAAACGAAAAATATATACCAAAAAACATTCTGGCTTGATAAATATTGTTATATCTTTATTTATGGCCATATTGACGAGTCTTATTGTATATCAAGATTTAGATATTAGAATGAGTATTGTTTTAGGTTTTTATTTGGCCCTATCTGAAATTTTTATTCATTTGCGCTGGAGAATGTCGTTAATTTGCCATGAATGTGGTTTTGATCCCATTTTATATAATAAAAATCCTGAGCTAGTGGCAAACAAAGTTAAGCTGCAACTTGAAAAACGAAAGCTCGATCCCAACTCCTATTTAAAACCTAAGCTTAAAATACCAATTAAGATTTTAGATAAAAATATAAACAAGGTAACAATTAAAAAAAACATATCCGATACTCAAAGTTTATTTAGCCCTCCAAGTGCATAAAAGCTGTTTAACAAAAAAAATGGACAGCTCATTTGGGCTTGATCCGTCACTAGGCCATTATGCTGTTTTGGCTAAATTATATTCTTTAAAGATTCTTAGTGCCGGTTCGTATGAGCAGCCAATAGATTTAGCGATTTTATAGGGAGTTTCTATCCCCATTTCAATTGCAGTAATGATATCAGCTCGCCAACAAGCGCCGTATATAAAACGATTAAGATATTGCCGATTGATTTTTAATAATCGTTCTTTTGATAAAACATCCATTGATCTAATACGGATAGAGCCTGTGGGCATCAAAAATCCATAATTAATAAATTTTGGCTCTGCACCCTTTAAAGAAATAGAACTCTTTGCTAAGGAAACATCCACCAAAGCTCTTTCGCCATTTTGTTTTTTTATAAGGCGCTTCCACTGATGAAACCCTAGATTGGAAGCACAAATTGCTAGTGCTACCAGCCAAGGAGAATTTTTATTCTTCTGCATCTTCATAAGTTTTTCTATTATAACATAGTCTCCATGAACGGATACCCAGCTTGCTAATAAAGAAAATAAACGAGAATCTTGGGAAACGGCCAAAGTTGATTCATATAATGTTTTTTCGATATCGATCCATTCGGTCTTATTAAAATTTTTAACAGATGAAATCTGAATCCCTATCCAATGAAGCTTTTGATTAAGTGTATGGTTACTCATAACCTAGGGCCTTCATGAGAACATTAAATGCCTTTTCCACATGGGATGGCCAGCCGGTGTGGGCATCTCTTTGTTTAACCCAGTCGATAGAATCAGTAAGTTCCTTTTTTGTTGGTTTTAAGTCTTTAAGATCCTCAAAATCCGGTGTTGTGCGATCACAATAGGCATAAAGTTTTGATTTTATAAAATCTTCACGACAAAGAGTGTGAAGTATTAAGGCCTTTCCTTTGTAAAGATTTTGAATTCGGTTTCTCCAACCTGTTGGCAGATCAGTCTTTAGTGTCTGAGGACCATTATTTAGCCAATCCCGATTAAGGCCAAGATACTCTCTTGTTTCAGCAAACTCTTCGGATGCCATTTTAATTTCAGGAGGCACTTCTGGATCTAGGCAGTCAACGTCCTTTGTTTTTCGGGAGCTAATATCTAAAATATTTAAAACTGCTCCACCAATGAGGATGGCCTCAAAGTAAAGTTTCTTTTGGCTTAAAAATTTATCAAAGGCAATGATAACATCTTTCATAGATGTCTATTTACCTCTCACCATTTGACATAGTTATAGGAGAAAGCTTAGCAGATCTGCAGGCGCGAGATTTTTGAATGGGGATCTGCAAAATTTGATTCAGTTTATTGTAAGTTACCAAAGAGCCTCCCTAGTTTTCTTGATAGAGGTTAATACGGTCTTATTTAAAGGATAATACATTATATATGTGTTGTACCATACAATACAAGGATTTTTAGGATTCTTT
>DYOP01000034.1:0-22339 GCA_020720425.1 Bdellovibrio sp.
ATATCATCGAGTGATTTTTTGTTTAGAAATTTTAAAACGTAATCGGCTGTTAACCCAATGGCTTCGCGGTTAATTTCGATAAAAGGGGCCACAGTATTTTTATCTCGATTTTTAAATTTTCCCATTTGTGGATCATATTTTGATAGCTTTGCCATCCCTGTATACATCCAATATTTTAACCACATAGGATAAATAGCTGTGTCCTTTGAAACTAAAAACTCGGTCCACAGATCTAAAGAATGTTTTTGATCCTTAATTGCGATTTCTGCCAATTTCTTTTTATATTCAGAAGTTAGCGTGATATCCCCATGGCCCAACTCTCTTGCCATGAGCACTTGAAGGTCGTAATAGCTTTGCGGAATCTCATCTCTTTTTATAACAAACTCTTTATGCATAATAGATTTTATATGAGATAATGCATAGGAACTAGATTCAGCTTTTTTTGCAATTCTCTCAAGAGATATTAACCAGTTGTTTAGTTTATCAACCGGCTTAATAGAAGACTTACCAGTCATACTTTTTTGTTTTTTTGATGCTCTTTCTACAGCCGCCGAAGTATGCAGCGTCGAATATTTATTCTGTAAAAAGCTAGCTCCCCACTGTGAACTTAATATACCTGTATCAGTCAAAAATAAGCTGTCACATTTGGTTTGAGCAAAAGACTCATGCTGAGAAAACGATAGAAGAAAAAGTAAAAGAAAAAGATGTTTTAAAAGCCGACTGTTCATATCTAAAAACCCATTGATTAAAAATTTTAAAATAAATGCCAAGCATCAGCTCAGCATTAGCCAAATAATCCTAACTGTATAATCTTTAAAAAATTCTTATTATAAGAAGAGCAATTCAAGTGCCACGTTTGGCAAGCAGGGGGCCGTAAGAACAACAACTGAGTGATTTGACTAAAAGCTATACAGCTCCCAAAAATTGTATCTTTCTACCTTACAAAAAGCAGGAGGGCCATCTATCATGGACTAACCAATTTACGTCTGATCGCTGCATTTTAAAAATAATTTTTTTCAGTAGTGATTCCTAATGTCTCCCTAACCTTCGACAGTTCAACTTCCATTATATTAAGACCTTGGGCTTGCCAGTAAACACATAAATGGCATTTGTTGAAAACTTCTATTAAACTTTTTTATGTTACCCAAGATTGGATTAGGCTTAAATTGTTATAAAGTCTACTAACCCCAAGGAACATTTAAAATGAAAACCGAAACAAAAGTAGGACTCCTGTTTTTAGCCACACTTGTCGGTGTGATTTTGTTTGCCTTTTTTTTAGGTATCATCTCTCCATTTAGTAATCATTATTCTTTAAATGTAATGTACAATTTTGCTGGCGGAATCGAAGTGGGCTCTCCTGTTCGCGTAATGGGTGTTAAAGTAGGAAAAGTTAAAAGTGTTACCTTTACTCCTGAGTTTAAAATGCCCTCAGGAGAAGAAGTTAAACTTCAGGTAACAATAGATGTCGATAAAAAAGCTTGGCCTACGGTGAGAGCCGATTCGAAGTATTTTATAAATATGGCGGGGGTTATTGGCGAAAAGTTTTTAGAAATCACACCGGGCTCGATTAGCCAAAGTGAGTTGGCCCCTCAAGCCTATGTTCGCGGCGAAGATCCACCTCGAATTGATCAATTAATTTCTCAAAGTTATGGACTTGCAGGTAAAGTGATCGAGCTTGTTGAAAAAAATGAGGGATCTTTTGTAAGTGTTATCAATCAAATCGACTCACTATTAAATAACTTTAATAAAACACTCACTCATCTTGAGAGGGCCACTAAAAATCAAGATATGCAAAGGCTTATCGATAATTCAGTAAAAATTAGTGATGATGTGGCCTATTTTACCTCTAAATTGCGCTCTAAAAAAGCAGAAGATACTTACGAGCTTGTGCATAAACTTTTATTTCGGCTCGAAGGCCTTGATGCAAAAGCCATTCGTACTTTTTTACAGGAAGAGGGCATTAAAGCAAAACTTTTTTAGCCCCTGGCTGCGTAGTTGGTATCGACCCATTTTCGATATTCACCTGATGTTACCGACTGAGTCCAGGCCTGATTGTCAAGGTACCAGTTAACTGTTTTTTCGAGACCTGTTTGAAAAGTTTCTTTCGGAGCCCAATCTAAATTTTTATTTATTTTTGTTGCATCAATCGCATAGCGCTTATCATGCCCGGGGCGATCGGTAACAAAAGTAATTAACTCCGAGTAACTTTTACCCTGCGCGCGAGGACGTTTTTTATCTAAATGTGAGCAAATTGATTTAACCACCTCAATATTTTTTTGCTCGTTAAAGCCGCCGACATTATAAACTTCGCCTAATTGCCCATTTTCAAGAACGGTCATAATAGCCTGACAATGATCTGTCACATACAACCAATCCCTGACCTGAGTCCCGTCGCCATAAACAGGCAATGGCTTTTCGTTAAGAGCATTGTGAATAATCAAAGGCAATAGTTTTTCGGGAAACTGAAAAGGGCCATAATTATTTGAGCAGTTTGTCGTTAATACGGGCAACCCATAAGTATGATAATAGGCCCTTACAAAATGATCACTTGATGCCTTTGAGGCCGAATAGGGGCTATTGGGCTGATAGGGATTTTTTTCGGTAAATCCATTTTCTGTGGGCAATAGACTTCCGTACACCTCATCTGTAGATACATGTAAAAAACGAAACTGAGCTTTATTTTGATCTGTTAGGTTTGAATAATAATGGCGGGCCGCTTCGAGAAGTTTAAAAGTTCCCACCACATTGGTCATTACAAAATCTTCGGGCCCTTTAATCGAGCGATCCACATGAGATGCGGCTGCAAAATTAATTATAGCCCGAGGTTGATACTTTTCAAGGAGTTGACCAACCAACTCTTGGTTAGCGATATCACCTTGCACAAAAATATGTTGCCCCTGATTTTTAAGGGCTTTTAAATTTTCAAGGTTACCGGCATAAGTTAGCTTGTCTAAATTAATAATCTGTTCATTTGAATGATTAACCCACTCATAAACAAAATTACTACCAATAAAACCCGCTCCCCCTGTGATAAGTATAGCCATAAACCTTCTCCTTACTTTTTACCTTCTCGCCGTTCTATTTTTCTCTTCTTTTTTGCTATTCTTTTTTGCTATTCGGTTTCGCCGTTCTGATATTTTGTTCTATTTCGTTATTCTTCTGGCCCTTTTTTGTTTTAATCTTTTTGCTTTCGCTATTTTTTCTACAATTTTTATTCGCACTTTCTCTTATTTGCTTAAAGTTACTAACGGTACTCATTTTACTAACGGTACTCATTTAAATAGTCAATACGCTCTTGCAACCACGGTTCAAACTGACCTTCGAGGTCTCTAACTCGGCTATCTGAGTCAACGGCCACAACTTCTTTTGCCGCACTCATATAATCAAACTCCTGAGCGACCACTAACTTAGTTTTTAAAAAAGACACAAACTCTTCGGTGGCCTGCCGCCCTATCTGGGGACGTTTAATAAATTCTTGCATGCTTTTTAATAGTTCCTCGTGACTGTATTGATAATGTTTAACCATTTCAATATAAACATCATAAACATCATCCACGTTGATCCTTCCATCCTGAAAAAGGTCGAGGGCAATTTGAAAGGTGTTATAAGTCGCAACGGTTCTTCGGCCAAATTTTAAATAGTAATCATGATCGGTATCAATAGCTAAATTAATATAAATTTTTTTTACAGGGTCCATAGCCGGAACTTGGCTTTGGAGCTGTAAAATAAGGTCCATATTGTCTTGAGCCATTCCGAGTTTTTTAAGTAGTATCTTAAGTTCCACCGCCGAAATGCGCCTAGCACAGATATCTGAGTATAAATTATAAATAATTGCATCTGACTCTGAATCATCACCCCAAAGAACTTGCTCCAAATTTTCGGGTAACTTAGTTCTAAGCAGTAATAATGCCGAAATCTTGTAGCCCACGTGACGCTTTAACCGATGCCACCTTGAGGGCTTTAAATTTATTAAATTATTTTTAAAGTAACAGCCTAAAGGATAAATTTCATCAAAATTAAGTTTTTCGATAATTCGCTCTTCCATTTGAGGGGGAGATGCGGTTATAAAAAAAATAGGAAATTTGGTTAGACCTTTTTCTTTTTGCCAATTTTTAGCTAAGGCTCGAATCAGAACATTTGTACCGGGAATATTTTTTTTGGTAAAAGATCTTTCAACGACCGCATTAATTAAGCCCCAAAGCGAATCAATCTTGGTGTCTAAATAAGTTTTATCTAAATCCCAAACAAAGGTTTGCTGAAAATTAAGATCGGTTTGAATATAATCAAAGCTCACGATCTCACCTGTTGTATAACTTCGATTTTTCCAGCTCATAATTCAAACTCTAAGGGGACTTCAATAAAAATTGGACCATTCATTTTTAAAAACGGAAAGCTCATTGATTTTACAACAAGAGTTAAACATTTTTTTGTATTTTCATCAACCTGAGGTTGAGAGGTTATAAAAATTTGACCCATCCCTTTAGGCGTTAGCTCGGCCCGGATCAGCATTTCAATTTTAAACGAGCTAGCATCATTCTCATTCACCTGAACCTGCTTACGCCAGCCCGAGTAACATTTAATTAAAAGAGGCTTAATTTTACTAACCGCTAAATCAAGGTCAACCTGGCCCAACTGGTTTTGGTTTAAAACTAACGGCACCCCTTGTGTTACAAGCCTAGGGTCTTTTGCTGGAGTATCGATTTTTTCTATATTTTTTTTTCGAAAATCACTTTTTTGAGCTTGTTCCTCTTTTAGGCTTATGCCATTAACAACATTCCCTTCTGATAAAATAAAATTAATTTTTGATAGCTCAGTCCCACCAAGCTCAGTAACACCGCCATGACTGATTTTAACTAAAAGACCCTGCCCCTGTGGGGCTATCTCAAATTGAGTGCTGGGTAAAACGACAAACTGAATATTAAGATTAGCTAATGCAACCCTAGCCTCTGAAAGCTCCTCGGTCTGATAAACTTCATGAAACCTTATCTTTTTCTTTTTGAGTATTCTAAGGCTCTCTGAGTTTCTTATTTGATAAACTTTTCCAGATTGCGGAGTAATAAATCCCGCATGATTTGAGCTAAAAAAGTTGACCTCGGTCAGCGCCATAAATAAGGCCGCCAAACTAATGACTAAGGCCAATAGCGCTTTATGTCTACTTTTGAGGAGTTGCATCTGTTACCGGTGATGCCGGCGCTGGCTCTGCGGGGGCTGCCGTAGCAGGAGCGGCTACTGGGGCCGATACGGGGGCTTGAGGAACTGCATTTGTATCAAGTATAGATTTACTGTGACGTGAAGACACATAAGCCAAAGAGATTGATGATACCGCAAATCCTAGAGCTAAATACCATGTCATTTTTTGCACCAACGTCGTTGCTCCGGTAGCACCAAACAATGAGTTTGACCCACCCCCGCCAAAAGCCCCGCCGACTGAATCTGATTTGGAATCCTGAAAAAACGTTAATAGGATAATAACGAGGGCGATTAACAAATGAATTATAGTTATAAATGTGATCATTTAACTGTGCTCCTTAGTTCAAAGCCCTACCCTAACTTAGTTAGATGTCTTTCGTCGATTAAGAGTTGCATATTTGCTGCGATGTTTCTTATTGTTCTTTTAATTAACCCATTATTTAGCTCGGCCTGGGCTCAAAACGAACCTAAACTTTTTGATCTATCAAGCCTGAACAAACAAAAATCTGAAATTTCAAAAATTTATTTACAAGCCGTCTCTGATGCGGCTACCACAAACAGGGCGACTGACTCAGCCCTATCGCCGCCCTCTACTTCCACTAATAGCTCTGCGGCCACAGCTACCCCAACTTACTCTACGACCTATTCGACTTCGAGCTCTCCCCTCTCAAAAAAAGAGCTAAGCCCCCTTTCAAGTTCAATTAATAAACTTATTAAAAAAAATAATTCAACTTATTTAGCTCTTTCCCGATGGCTATCGCCTGATGCCCCAAGCCTTCCTAGGCTTGAATTAACTCAAGATCAAAGCCAGTCGATTGAACTAATAATTAAATTGATTGTTATTAAAAGTTACCATCTCAGAACAACCCATCAGCCCTGCTCCCTATATCTTTATCAAATGGGGCAGGGCTTTGCGTTTTTAACAGAGCTTGCCTATTCGCAGGCCAATGCCCAAGGCCTTCACCTAAGCCAAGCCCTTAGGTCTGTGCTATTATCTGAAGTTGATACCGCAGTTAACTCAGCCCCCTGGAAACTTTGCGACCCACAATTGGCAAGAAGTTGGTTTTTAAGCCAAAAATTTGATCTCCCCCTTGATCGTGCCTTTATATCGCTCAATCCCCATCTTAATCTTTACGAAAAATCCTGGAACCAAAAATTAGCCCTAGCTCTTCAAAATAATCCCCTACGCTCCACTCAAGACTATTTTGATAGTCAAAAACTTTATCCCTCAAAAGGCTTAAAAAAAGCCCTCTCCGTATGGACGGCAAAACAGGTTGATGAATTAAAAACTCAAAATGCTTTAAAAAATAAAATCAAACAACAACTTGAAGCAGCCGCTACGGCCCAGGATCTACCCATTTCAAAATAATCGTGACAAGCCGATAAGCATTTGAGACCAATAATGTCTATGCATTTTATTGTTTTTGAAGGACTTGACGGATCGGGCAAAAGCTCTTTGATAAAGGCTTTAGCTCAAAAACTCGAGCAATTATCATTACTCTATATTTCAACCAGAGAACCTGGCGGAACAGAATTGGGCGAAGCCCTAAGGGAATTTATTTTATTTCCCAAACCTAACGCGTTACCCACCCCGCGAACTGAGCTTTTACTTTATCAAGCCATCCGCGCCCAGCACGTTGACACAGTTATTAGGCCCAGCCTTGAAAAGGGCCACTGGATTTTGTGTGATCGATTTACAGCAAGCTCAATTGCCTTTCAGTCAGCTGGCCGAAGCATTAACCAAAGTGATGTCGAAAGTCTTAATTTTTTTGCAACCAGTGGACTTGCTCCTGAGTTAACAGTGTTACTTGATCTAACCTCTGAGCAAGCCCTAAGACGACGCGAAAACCGAACTCAAAGTACCGGAAATCAGCCCGATCGTATCGAATCTGAAAATCACGATTTTCATAATAAAGTTCGTATGTCATTTATAGATCAAGCCCAAAAAAACCCCCATCAATGGCTTGTTCTTGACGCCTCACTCAGCCCCGAAGAATTGGCTCAACAATTGATCTTAAATTTAGAGGACAGAGGATGGCTATCTTAGCTCATGCCATAAAGGGCCACAGCCAAACTCTTGAAAAGCTTGAGGGTTTAATTAAAAGTAGCACTCTGCCGAAATGTCTTATTTTTTCGGGTCCCTCGGGGGTTGGAAAAAAGCAAGTAGCACTGGCTCTTTCGCAACATCTTGTTTGCGAAAAGGGGGTTTTGGCCTGCGGGAGCTGCGGGGCTTGTCAAAGGCTTGAGTTACTCAAAAGTGAATCGCTCATGATGCTTTCTCCTGAAAACGATATGATTCGCATTGACGAGGTAAAAAAAATTCTCCCCTTTTTAGAACTTAAACAATCGGGCCGATCTCGAATTGTTATTATTGAAAATCCCGAATCACTCAATCTATTTGCCGCAAATGCCCTACTTAAAACCCTCGAAGAACCCCCTGATCAAACTTACTTTTTTTTAATCTCTTCATCACCCTGGAAAGTTTTACCCACTATCAAATCTCGAAGCATTACGATTCAGTTTTCTTCTCTCGCTGATTCTGATCTAAAAGCTCTGTTACCCGAATTGGCAGATTGGACTTTGGCGGCAGCGCAAGGTCAAGTTGACAAAGCCCTTAATGTTCAGCAATGGGATCAAGAGGGGTACCGGCAAGATGCTTTTTATGTTTTCCGATCCCTTTTTGAAAATAAAATCCGCTCCCCAGATGATCGCATTCATCAGAGTTTTCATAATAAAGCGGCTCAAGTCGCCCTTCTGGAATGCCTTTTAAGCTTAACCCGAGATGCCCTGGTTTTAAAACTTGGCCACACTCCACTTAAAACATTTAATCCTGATTTTGAAGAGCAAATAAAAAAACAAGAAATTAAAACTTCTCATTTATCTATCATCTTTCAAGAGCTTCTTATTACCGAAAAATACTTTAAACAAAATGTTGACCGAGCCTTGGCTCTTGAGCATTTTTATATAAAGGCGGCCTATGCTAACTGATATCCACGCCCATTTAGATATGCTAGAAACATCACCCTCCGAAACTTTAGCCCTTGCGCAAAATGCCGGAGTTAAAAGACTTATAACCATTGGCACTGAACCCTCGGACCATCAAAAGGTGCTCGATATCGCAAAAGCCCATTTTCCGCAGATTGCTTGCACGCTTGGTGTTCACCCTCATCAAGCCAGCCTTTGGTCTAGAGAAATAGGCGAGTTTATAGTAACACATTCAAACAAACCCTATGTTGTTGGCATCGGAGAAATTGGTTTGGACTATTATTATAACCAAAGCCCTCCTGAAGTTCAAAAAATTGCCTTTCAAGAACAGCTCGAGCTAGCTAGCCGTCTTGATTTGCCGGTTCAAATTCATACTCGCGATGCCGAAAGTGATACCATTGAATTTTTAAAGCGTTACCAAGGCGTTACCCAAGGGGTTATTCACTGTTTTACCGGAACCTACGAGCTGGCTAAAGCCGCAATAGATAGCGGATTTTATTTGTCAGTCAGCGGAGTGGTTACTTTTAAAAATGCTCATCAGCTCAGAGAAACTTTTTTAAAAATCCCACTTAATTATTTGTTTGTCGAAACAGATTCGCCCTTTTTAGCCCCGGTGCCCCATCGTGGCCAAAAAAACACACCGGCTTATACATTAGATACCGCCAAGTTTTTAGCCGAGCTAAAAGGTGTTACCCTACACGAAATTAGCGATGTTACCGAAAAAAATGTTAATACCTTATTTAAAAAATGGAACGTTTAAGTGGTTCAAACCGTTTTGGGTCTACCCCTTGTGCAAAACCCCGAAAATTGCCACACGGGTAGCACGGAATGCCTTTTCTCAACAGAAACCTTAACCACTTTTGGGTCAATTTTGCTCATTTGTAGGCATTTTAGGGCATCTCCTGCACAACAATAACAATTTAATAACTTGATTTATTTTTGGATTTAAATAAAAACTAACACAGTTAAGTTTGGCTGAATTAAGTTTTTAAAACTTATTAATAAACTTCTTTCATGCCTAATATAAAAGTTAACCTAATTAAAACGAACACAAAAACAAAAAGGAGCTTTATGAAAAAATTAAGAGTAGGCATAAATGGTTTCGGTCGAATTGGCCGCGTAGTTTATCGGGCTGCATTTAACAACCCTGAAATCGAAATTGTTGGAATTAACACTTTAGATTCGATCGACGGCGTAGCTCACCTTTTAAAATACGACAGCAGCCATGGTCAGTTTGATGCTGAGGTCACTTCTGATGACAACAGCATTACTGTTAACGGAACAAAAATCCCGGTAACAGCTAAAAAAAATCCAGCAGAAATTCCATGGAAATCATGGGAAGTCGATATGGTATTTGAATGCACGGGCGCCTTTAAAAAGAAAGAAGAGTTTATGGCTCACATTCAAGGCGGAGCTAAGCGGGTTATGATTTCAGCCCCTGCGGAAGGCATTGATAAAACTTTAGTTGTTGGCGTAAATCATACTGATTACGATCCCGCAACTCATTATGTTGTTTCAAACGCCTCTTGCACAACAAACTGCCTAGCCCCCATAGTAAAAGTTCTTCATACCGAGTTCGGAATTGAGCACGGCACTATGATGACTATTCACTCTTACACAAACGATCAGCGCATTCTTGACGCTCCTCACAAAGATTTACGAAGGGCTCGATCGGCAGCTGTTTCTATGATCCCCACAACAACAGGCGCTGCAAAAGCGGTGGGCCTTGTGTTACCCGACCTTAAGGGCAAAATTGACGGGATTTCGGTCCGCGTTCCTACTCCCAATGTAAGCTTAGTTGATTTTACATTTACAACTAAAAAACCTGTTACCAAAGAAGCTATTAATACAGCCCTAAAAACAGCCTCTGAAACCTACCTTAAAGGCGTTCTGGGCGCCGAACAAAAAGAGCTTGTCTCTATTGATTTTAACGGCAACGCCCTTAGCTCAATAGCCGATTTAGCCTCGACCATGGTCGTTGGCGGTAACATGGCCAAAGTTTTATCTTGGTACGATAACGAAACAGGCTTTTCTAACAGAATGATTGATTTAGCTCTTTATATGAATAAGCGAGGTTTATAACATGAAGGCATTGGCAGGCATTAAAACGATTAAAGATTTTGAACTTTCAGGCAAAACACTTTTTTTAAGGCTCGATCTTAATGTGCCCATTAAAAATGGTCATATCACCGACGAAACCCGAATCACCGAAAGCCTGCCAACGCTTAGACATGCATTAGCGGCTCGTGCCAAGATTATTGTATGTTCACATCTTGGCCGACCTAAATCAAAAGATGATAAATCAGCTTCTTTACTTCCTGTTGGTCAAAGACTCAGTGAGCTTTTAGAAGTTGAAGTTATTTTAGCCGAAGATGACTCGGCTGACTTTATTAGACCCACTTTAGCTGGGCTTAGAAAAGATCAAATTATTTTACTCGAAAATGTTCGCTATCACGATGGCGAAACAAAAAACAGCGATGAGCTGGCTAAAGAATGGGCTTCTTATACAGACATTTATATTAATGATGCTTTTGGAGCCAGCCACCGCGCTCATGCCAGCATTGATGCCCTTCCCAAAATGGTAACACAAAAAGGCTGCGGATTTTTAATCGAAAAAGAACTGGGCATGCTAGGCACACTCCTTGAATCGCCAAAATCTCCATTTTTAGCCATTATGGGTGGAGCCAAAGTGAGCGATAAAATTCCGGTTATTGAAAATCTTATTGACCGAGTTGACGCCATTATTATTGGCGGAGCGATGGCCTATACGTTTTTAAAAGCCCAGGGTGTTGCTGTCGGCAAATCTCTTGTCGAAACAGAGCAACTTAATTATGCCCGCGAACTTTTAAAAAGATTTGAGGCTCGAAATAAATCTATATTGTTACCCGTTGATCACCGCGTGGCTAATGCTATCACTGATACCGTAGCTGAAATTAGCCCCGATTGCCTTGTCCCCGACGGAAAGCTGGCCCTTGATATTGGACCTAAAACTGAAACTTTATTTAACAGTGCCGTCAAAGAAGCTAAAACCATTTTTTGGAATGGACCCATGGGCGTTTTTGAAACCCCCGCTTTTTCTGAGGGTACAATGAGCTTAGCTAAGACCATTGCCGGTAACACCAGTGCGCTACGCATTGTGGGTGGCGGTGACTCAGCGAGTGCTGCCAATATGGCAGGCATTGGCTCTCAAGTCGATCACATCTCGACCGGCGGAGGAGCGAGCTTAGAGTTTATTCAAGGCGAAGCACTCCCTGGGATTGAGGTTCTTCGCAATCGAAAAATGT
The DNA here is from genome assembly GCA_020720425.1 of Bdellovibrio sp. Lineage (GTDB taxonomy): Bacteria > Bdellovibrionota > Bdellovibrionia > Bdellovibrionales > Bdellovibrionaceae > DYOP01. The sequence goes on from DYOP01000034.1 coordinate 11,460, forward strand.
TATAGAGATCTTAATATTAAAAAATAAATTATGAGGTTACTTTGTGAAAATTATAGCAGCTAATTGGAAAATGTATAAAACCACACAAGAAGTTGAATCTTATCTTAAAAGTTGGAGCCATTTTGAAACAGCTTCACCTCAACAAGTTACTTCTGTTTTTTTTGTTCCCAATTGGTGCTGGTCAACTATGCAAAGTAACTCTCCGCTATTAAATAATAGCCAATGGGGAGCGCAAAATATTTACCCACAAAACGAAGGGGCTTTTACCGGAGAAAACTCGCCACACGTTTTAAAACAAATGGGGGCCTCTTGGACTTTGGTTGGCCATAGCGAAAGACGAACCCTCATCAATGAGTCTAACTCATTTTTAGGTCAAAAAATTAAATCAGCTCAGGGTAACCAATTAAATCCGTTACTATGCGTTGGCGAAAGCTTACCCGAACGTGAGTTGGGCCAACTTCAAGCTAAGCTAACCGAGCAGCTCTCAACCGGACTCAGTCTAGCTGATAAAAGCTTACCTGTTTATATTGCGTATGAGCCCATTTGGGCTATCGGAACCGGCAAAGTAGCCGGGCCCCAAGACATTCTTGAAGCCCACAGCTTAATACACGCCTACTTAAAAAATGATATGCTTTTTAAAGGCCCTATTTACGTGCTTTACGGCGGATCAGTTAAACCTGAAAATGCCAAAGAAATACTATCAATTAAAGGTGTCGATGGCCTTTTGGTTGGCGGAGCCTCTTTAGCCCCCGACTCATTTTATAAAATCTGCCAAGCCGCCATATAGCTTGGCCTTACCGTTTTTGCTATCTTCTGCGCTTATCGTTTACACTCGTCCCCTGCACTTATCGCTTGGCCTTGTAATGTGGTTGAAACATTGAGACTGATCATGTAATTAACTTTTACTAATGAAAAAAGTTAAACTGACCACTCACTATTTTTTTCTGTTTAGCTTTTGGAGTTCAATAGCTCTGAGCTTTTTTCTACTTTTAAGTGTAGGCGTATTTTATACACTTTTACCCTCTGAAAAAGAGCTTAAAGGTTGCCTTAAGGGTAAAATGTTTGATGTTGAAATTTGCCCTCAATCAGAAAATTATATGTCACTAAAAAATATAGCTCCTTCTTTTCGGCAGGTCATTGTTGTTTCAGAGGATGGCAATTTTTGGACCCACAGTGGGTTTGATTTTTTTGAACTTAAAAACAGCATTCAAACCAATCTTAAAAAAGGTACTTTTGCAAGAGGCGGGTCAACCATTACTCAGCAATTAGCTAAAAATTTATTTTTATCCCAAGATAAAAATTTACTTCGAAAGCTTAAAGAAGCCTTTATTACAGTTTATCTTGAAAAGCATTTAACTAAAAACGAAATATTAGAAAAATATCTTAATATTATACAATATGGAGATAAGCTATTTGGAATTAAAAATGCCAGTTTTTTTTATTTTAAAAAACACCCCTCGCAGTTACTGCCCGAAGAAAGCGCATTTTTAGCAAGCTTATTACCAAACCCCGTTAAGTACTCTCAGTCTTTTAGATCAGGCAGACTCTCAAAATACATGTACAACCGAATCAACATACTTCTTAACCGTCTGAATCGATTACATGACCTATCTGAAAATGACTATTTAGCCGCCAACCAAAGATCACAGTATATGTTTGGTAACTTAGCTCAAGGAGCATCGCCAAAAGATCAAAATTTTTGGGACACTCTTTATGAGTATGTTGATGACGAGTTAAGCCTTGATGAGAACGCTGCCGAAAGCCCCAAGGATGCCCCCCGCCGCACGGATTTAGATATCGAAAGCGAACCTGACGACGATGGCAGCAGTGAAAGCAATGCCTACGATAGCCGTGGCAACGGTGACGATGGTGATAACGATAGAACTAACAATGATGCCGACATTGATAGTAACGGTAATAGTAACAGTAACAGTAACAGTAACAGCAATAGCAACAGCAACATTGATGGTACTAAAGATTTGGTTGAGCCTTAAATTTTGCGATCAAGCGCCAGCAAGGATAGCGTAAAACCTGCTAAGGCCATAGGCCATACACTATTCGAGTTCTTAAAAATCTAAGACAACTCCTGCCCCAACATGTACGCCCGAAAAATCAATATCTTGTTTAAAGCTTTTCATATACCTAGCCTCTATTGTTACCCAAACATCCGTCACATCGTACTCGCTCTGAAGAACAAATAAAGCTCCCGGATCAAGTCTCATAAACGAAAATTGAAGCCCTCCCAAAGCGCTTAAAAAAAAGGTTCCCGCAGGCGATACCTCGTTACCATCATTACGATACTCAAGAAGCCCTAAATATCCCATTCCTGCCCCCAAAAAAGGAGCTAATAGCTGAGTCCTTGAATATTCAAACTTATAAATAAGATCATAAGTGAGTGGGGCAATGTAAAGATCATAACTTTCCATAGAGGGCAATTGGCTATTTACTAAAACTCCGTTACCCGAGAGCACACCAAACCCAAGGCCCCATCTCCCTTCAAACTGTTTAGGCAAAAAATTAAAGGGTATATTTTTTGATGACTGATCAGAAAAGCTAACTATAAAGGGCGTTGAAGATTTATAAAAAGTTTCTACTTGCCCATTAAGTCCAATCTGAAGGGAGGGCAGGCTGCCCATCAATACCTGCGCACTTTTTGTGCGAATCAGTTTTTTTGTTTTATACATATAAGAACCATCGGCATTAATCCGAATGAGTCCCTTTTTTTCGAGAGGATGAGGCACATTAATCACCCCGCCCTCGGCAGGACCTGGGGGCTTTTGAAATTTATCAGATTTTTCGGCATCAAACTCAGGGCCCAAATCAAGCCCCGCAGAGGAGGTTTGAGCTCCTGCTTCTGGTAACCACAAGGCCAGTTGGGCCGCGCCCACAATGGGCCATAAAATAACCCGGGTCACAGCCCTTAACCACGGATTGGTTTTTATTTTATTAGCAATTTCAGGCGACACCAAATAGTACCATTGCACAAACTTTTGGCCCCATTTAGATTTTAATAGATACTGATCTCTAAAGTTTCGAAGAATACTAACCTGGGGGTCTTGGGAGTTACCATAAGCAGCGGTCGCTATAAAACAACGCTGATCTTTAAGTAGCCCCTCTACAGGCTCAGGGATAATGGATTGAGTCTCACCGAGTGGAGTTGTAAGCGCACTCATCGCCAAACCGTTACCAGCATAAGTTGGGTCAGAAAAATGAATAATATTGCCAGCCTGATCTTTACTGGCCGCTAAAAAAACATACTGTGCTCCATTTTGCAAACCTGTTATGCTATCAGCTTGAAGGCCCGCCACATTCATTTCGATATCTTTATACTGAGAAGCCGTAGTTAATATAGAAAAATCAGAGCCCTTACTATAGTAAAAACGGGCTTGCGAATAAGTAACACCTGATGCATCAGCGGCCGAAGCATAACCTGATCCCGAAGCCGACTGATTCCCCGCAATAAGTGAATTTACCGTATTAGCACCTGAATTTTTGATATAACCTTTTTCATCTCCCGGAAAAAGCGTAAAATCACAGAGTGCCTCAAATGCTCCCAATGCATTCTCATCACATCCAAAGCTCATCGGGGGACCATAGCCAATATATCTAAAGGCAATTTTTAAATCGATAGCTCCATCTGAAAAAGTTGAGTTACTACAGGTTTTATTAAACCCGATTTTAACTGTTTCCGAAAACGAGGCCTCACAGGTAGCACTTGAGCCTAGCTTTTCGCAAATACCACCCCAAGTCCAAGTTGCGGTAATATCTTGATTGGCAGTATCGGGGGTAAAGGTTGTGATCGCCGAGGGCACAATTACAGTTGAGCCAAACATAACCAATATCATACTGCTACAGCCCGACTCATAAGAGGTTTTTTGATCCGAACTAATCGTTACAGAAAAACCTAAATTGGGGTAAATCTCGCCGTTATTACAAGCTAAACCAGTTGAGTTACCGGCTAAACCCTTAATGGGAGCGGCAGCCTTGACACAACTATCGCAAGGTAAAGTGCCATCACCTACACAGTCATTATAGGTGTTACCTGCATAAATAACATAACCCGTACTGCCCGTTGCTGCGTTATTAAGTTTAATATAGCTACTCACTGATTTAAGCGTAGTTACCGACTCAGCCTGTAGCGAAAAAAAGAATAGCCCCAAAAAGGTGAATAATAAATTCATACCCTTATATTTGACCATTGGGTTAACTTTGTTGTCAAAGCCCCGTTTAGCCCATAATCATTTCGGCTATTTGAATTCCATTGGTTGCTGCGCCTTTTCTAAGGTTATCAGCGACCACCCAGAAAATCCAAGTAGATGGGTCATCTATATCTTGATGGACTCGGCTGACATAAACCTCTTCTTTTCCTGTTACTGTTAGAGGGGTTGGCATATCCACATTTTGATTTGAATCAATCAGTTTAAGACCTTTCGCATTTTGAAGGGCCAAAAACATTTGCTCTTTTGAAATCATTTTATTAAACCTCACCCACACGGCCTCTGAGTGAACATTAAGAACCGGCACTCTTACGGCAAAAGCAGAAATCAAAAACTTATGATTTAAAATTTTCTTACTTTCGTTAATTACTTTTAACTCTTCGCCTGTAAAGCCCGAAGCTTCGACCGAGCTAATCATAGGCATCACGTTTAAACAAAGCGATTGGCCAAAATAGTCTGATTTATTTTGAGGGTCCAGACCTTCGCTTTCGTAAGGGTAGCGTCTCATATGATCTAGTAACTCTTGCTGAGGCTCGCGGCCTGCGCCACTTGAAGCTTGATAGGTTGATACAATCACTTGCTCTAAACCAAAATGATCTAATAAAGGCTTTAATAAAACAACTAATTGAATGGTTGAACAATTGGGATTTGCTATCACCTGAGGTGACTTATAATTTTTAAGATTATCCCCGTTAACTTCAGGCACAATGAGCTCTATATTGGGGTTCATTCTAAATTCTGAGGAATTATCAATAGCCCAAGCCCCCTCTTGCACCGCCTTAGGAGCCCAAATCCGAGAAACCTCGTTACCTCCACTAAAAAACACAAAATCAAGCCCCTTAAAACATCCATCAGATAGGGTTTGAATGGGCAATTCTTGGCCTAAAAAAGAGATTTTTTTACCTAAAGATTGCTCACTGGCAAAAGGTCTTAATTCGTTTATTTTTATTTTTTCTGAAGCCTCCCTTTCGCTAAGGGCTTGTAAAAAAATTTGTCCAACAAGGCCGGTGGCCCCAACAAGTCCTATTTTTAGTTCTTTGCTCATTTGCTCTCCTCTTCATCATCTGGTAACAGATCTGGATCATTCATGTTTGTTTTAGGCATATAAACATTTCTTTTAAGCCGTTTTCTACCCCACCCCATAACGCCAAAAAGACCGCCCATAAAGGCATAGGTGGCAAACAATAAAAATAAATTAACTTCGGGGCGATAGGCAACAAGGGACAAAATTAAAACACCCAAAACCAAATACCGAAAGGGCATTCTTTGCTTCAGATCTAAATCTTTAAAACTTCGATACCTAAATGAAGATATCATAAGGGCCCCGAGTAACACCGTCATAAGCAGTAAAACCAAACTCCCTTTGGGCTGAAGGTTTAAATCACCAAAAGCCAAAACTGAGCTGGCCACAATGCCCGCTGACATGGGTATGGGTAACCCTTGAAAATAAGCTTTTTCTACGACATGGGCCTGCACATTAAATCGCGCTAGCCTAAGGGCCCCACCTGTTAAAAATAAAAAACTTGCGATCCAACCCATCCGACCAAAGGGCTCAAGGGCCCACAAATAAAGTAACATCGCTGGGGCCACGCCAAAACTAACTAAATCACAGAGTGAGTCATACTCGGCCCCAAATTTAGACGTAGAGCGGGTTAGCCGCGCCACCCTTCCATCAAGAAGATCAAAAATAGCCGCCCCCACAATGGCGTAAGCCGCTTTTTCGAAGTGGCCCGAAAGAGCAAGTATTATCGAATAAAAACCAAAAAATAAGTTACCCGTTGTAATCAAATTAGGAAGAATATAAACATGAACAGAAATTTTTTGAGTGGGCTCTGTCATAAACTCTTCATAATCTTGCGGCGAAAGGTTTCCGCCCTCTTTACTTATCACTGTATGCTCCTATCAAATTTATTTAGTTAAACAAGGTAACCTGAAAAAAATAATAAAACCCATAACCCCGTTGCGCTTAATATGGGCATAGTTAAATTATCGTCTAAATTAAAAATGGGCAGGGCCTCGGCAATAGCCCCTATAAAACCAGCCATGACAACTAAACTCCAGCTGGGCGATAACATCCCAAGTCTTGCCCAGATAAAGGCATAAAAAACAAAAGAGCAAACAGCTGCGGCAGCCAAGCTTCCCTCGATCGATTTACCATAAAGCCATTTCGTTTTGCCAAATAAAATACCAACCATGCTGGCCAATGGATCAGCAAAAGCTAAAAATAAAAGGGCTAACTCAACCGTTGATAGGGGAAAGGTCCAAATCAAAAAAGTGACCGAAACCAAAAGGGGGGTTGTCGCCGCAACACCTTTGATTTCGTGCCTTCGCATAAAAGGCAACAGAACTAATAAAACTAATCTGTTCACCCTACGGCTTTTTTGCCTAAAATACTCCATAGCAAAAGAAAACACCATGAGAGCCAAAAAACCCCACTTGGCCGTAGGCTGCTTATAAACATAAATCATAAGCCAAAGTCCTAGGACCCCCAACGTATGCCAAATCTTGCGAAGCAAGTGAAGTTCTTTACGCGTATGTAGGTGGAAGTGCTTTAACATGTGGCCCAACATAATCGAAGAACTAAACAAGGTCTAGCAGTGTTACATTTTTTTTAAAAAAAAGGGGGGCTAGGTGTACCAATTCGACGCAACTCATTTTTTTTTAAAAAAAACTCTCATGCTTTTTTGGGGGGCTCCGAAGCCTCTGTTAGATATAAAAAAATGGCCAAGAACGGCCTATAACTCATAACTCAGATGGATTTGAGGAGCCTAACCTATAGGAGGTATATTTGTGGGCTTCTCTAATGACAGTTTTAAAAGTGAGCTTTCTTTGCAAATCGAAAATTATGTCACCCAGCACTCAACCCTTAAGTTAAACTGGGTCAACGATCAAAAAATCCAGATTTATCAAAAAACTGATCATAGAACTATTTCTTTAAATCTATCTGATGTGACTGAAGTTTTGACTCGCTCGGATCACGAAGGTGATCAATTTTTACAACTTAATTTAAGTCACGATCGCAAACTTTTAATTACCAAAAATTTGGTCGGTTTTAAACCCGCGCAGGTTACCGGATTAGACATGGCCCGCGTTCCAAAAGTGGTTACTACAGTCGATTTGGCAAGCGTTATTGAAGCCATAGAGGAACTACTGACTTCGGATCAGCAAACCGCCCTCATTGAAGTTGATGTTCTTAAAAAAGTATACCATGCCATTGTTTTTGGCGGAGAAAAAGTGGGATTTAATCTAGACAACGAAAAAAGGTGGCTAGCTTATAATTTAAATCACCACCAAAGAGCCAGCGCATAAACAAAGAAAGTTTGCACATAAACAAAGAGCTGGCGTAAAAATAAAGAGTTATCTCATAAAGTTGACTTTTGCGCCGCTAAACGAAAGACTTTTAAAATTATGACAAGTAAAACTCCCCTTTACGAAAAGCACATAGCCCTTGATGGGCGGATGGTTGATTTTGCGGGCTGGCTTATGCCCGTTCAATACAAAGGACTTCAAGAAGAGCATCAGTCCACTCGAAACCATGTTGGCCTATTTGATGTTTCCCATATGGGAGAAATTCGAGTCAAAGGCCCTAAAGCCCTTGAATTTTTAGAAAGCGTTACCACCAACTTAGTTGGCCAATTAGAGCCCCTACGCGCTCAATATAATTTGTTACCCAATGATAAGGGTGGATTGGTTGATGATATTTACATTTATTGCCTCGAAAAAAATACAGATTATCTTATTTGTGTAAATGCATCAAACGACGAAAAAGATTGGCAATGGCTTTTATCTCATAAAATAGATGGGGCAGAGCTTACGCATGAAAGCTCAAAGTGGGCCCAGGTAGCCGTTCAAGGCCCCGGCGCACTTAAACTTATTTCTGAAGTTTTAGACCACGATGTGACTCTATTTAAAAAAAACCAAATTTTACGAGGTTCTTTTAATGGTGGTGAATTTATTTTTGCAACCACCGGATACACAGGAGAAATGGGGGGAGAAATTTTTATCTCATCCCCTCAAGCCGAATCCCTATGGGACAAGTTACTACAGTTAGGATCAGCCTACCATATAGCCCCCTCAGGGCTTGGGGCCAGAGACACTTTGCGAACAGAAATGGGTTACCCACTTTATGGCCATGAGATTAGCGACACTCTTAACCCATTTGCTGCCAACTTGGGCTGGGTTATTAAGTCCGATCAAAAAAACTTTTTAGGTAAGTCTGAAATTTTAGCTGGCAAGGCCCAAGGGCTTACGCATAAACTTGTTGGGATTGAGCTTATAGATAAAGGCATCGCAAGGGCCGAACACCGAGTTAAAAAAAATTCAGACAATAATCTAACCGACATAGGGTGGGTTACAAGCGGCACCTTTTCTCCGACTCTTCAAAAAGGCATTGCTTTGGCCTATGTCGCACTGCCCGAAGCTTTTATTGGCAACCAGATTTTGATAGAAGTTAGATCCAAATTATTTAGAGCAATAGTTGTTTCTTTACCTTTTGTAAAAAAATAGGAGTCAGCCGTGATCAGAGTTCCTGAAGATTATTACTACACAAAAGACCACGAGTGGGCGCAAGCCGACGAAAACGTGGTAACAGTTGGCATTACTGAATTTGCCCAGCAATCCCTCGGCGAAGTTGTTTATGTTGAACTTCCCGAAGAAGGTCAAAAAGTTAGCCAAGGCGACCCTTTTGGCGTGGTTGAATCAGTTAAAGCCGTAAGTGATCTTTATGCACCCGTGTCAGGCACTGTCATTGAGGTTAACTCTTCTTTGGTTGACAACCCTTCTTTTTTGAATGACAACCCCATGGTTGATGGTTGGCTTATCCGAATTGAACTGGATAACGAAAAAGAGCTTGCAAATTTATTACGGGCTCCCGACTATAAAAAACTGATCTCTGAAAAGTAAAATCCATGTGCCCGAGTGGTGGAATTGGCAGACACGCTAGACTTAGGATCTAGTGCCGAAAGGTGTGCAGGTTCAAGTCCTGTCTCGGGTACCATTTTTTATTTTAACTTCTTTTTGTTTAAACAATTTTATATTTAAATATAAGTTTGCAATTTAAATATATTTTGCAAAGCAATATCACTAGTCAATTTTTTGTTTATGTTTTACGTTGATCAGCTCTGATTTACTTAAAAAAGCCTACAAGGGCCCCTTGCTTTAGAGCTAAATATAAAATTTTGTTACCCTAATTGAGGTGAATACTATGATACGAAAAGCCCCTCTTGCTGATTGGCTCAAACAAGCCCGCGAAAACTCTGGCCTATCTCAGGGCGATGTAGCCAATGAGCTTGGTTACTCTTCTCCTCAATTTGTTTCTAATTGGGAAAGGGGCTTATCTAGCCCTCCCATTCCCAAATATAAAAGGCTATGCAAGCTTTACAATATAAGTCTTGATGAAGCGTATAACAAACTACTTGCTGCCACCTTAGAGGGCGTTGAGCATCAGCTTAAGGTTAAGTTTTTTAACCAATCAAATCGAAAAAAGGCTCGCAAATCTTAATTGTAGACAAAAATATATTGCAGTAAACGCAAGAAAAAAACGCGAGCAGAAAAAGCATTAATAAATTTTGCTGCAAAATATGTGTGAAAAATATTAGTTTTGATTGCGGCCAAAAGCCCTATCTAGTAATACCATAAACTGAAATTTTAGATGTATCTTTCCATCTTCTTCGGCCAAACCCCTCGGGGGGTTACCAAACTGTTTAGCTAATAAAAATGAGTCAATGGCCGCTTGATCAAACTCATTTATTGCCGATGATTTGAGTAAATAAATATTTTCGACATCGCCATTTAAATTTAAAACAATCTCAATTTGAGTTACCGCTTTTTTGTAAGGATAATTTGCTAGCCGCTGATTTGACAAATCCTTAAGACCTCGTAAAACCTGAGACTCCCAAGGGTAACGAATTTTATCTTCGATTCTTTCGAAAAAACTATAGTAGGTAAATCGGTCTGTGTTTAAAGCGGTAAATAAGCCCACCGCAATATCATCGGGTAACATGTGTCCAATTTGAGATGGCTCCGAAAATTGCTGAAACTGAGTTAAATCCATATCCGATATCAAGGGAGAAATTTGTGAGGCCGATGAAACAGGTGGGGACTCGTGTCGAGACTTAGCGCGCGGGCGTGTGGTACGCAAAGAGGGTGAAGGGATTGAGGGAGCTGATCGAGCCGCTAATCGGCCCGCCGAAAATGAGTTTCGAGTTAGCCCCAATTTTAAGGCTTTTGTTTGCTTTTTCACCCTTTGGGCCTTATCTGATAAAAACAGGGCCTCCTCCTGATTTAAATCAGGATTTTGCTTTATTTGCGGTAACTCTAATTTGCGAACCACTTGGTTTATAGTTTTTTTTGACTGATCTGCGTTTTCAATCAAAGTAATTTCTATTTTATTATTTTTATTTTCATCCTTGCTTAAAGCAAGGCGCAGCAAAAGGCCATAGGGAACAAAGTGCAAAAGCAGGCTTAATAAAAATGCCCCGCTTAAAACTAAGCGTGCTGGATTTTTATAAATGAAAAACCTAAGAGGGGTCATTTAAAAACCTTAAACTTAAAAATCATCGAGAAAAGAGTAAAAAACTTTTTTACCCTTGTAAACGCCTTTAAATTTTTTAACTTTCTTTCATTTCGGGGGGGCGGCCTGCTTTCGTATAGCTTCTGGGCTGC
>DYOP01000034.1:22439-23967 GCA_020720425.1 Bdellovibrio sp.
ATAGCTTCTGGGCTGCCTGATTTCGCCCAAAAACTAGACACTCTCTGACGGGAATGGGCCCAAGGGTGATAACTGTTTTTTTTTGATTCACTTTAACCCGGTTTTTATGATTTTTTTGCCATAAATTGCCCTAATTTAGGCCTCTAAATTGATATCTACCTTATATCTGATTTTTTAAATTAAGGAGGCCGCATGAAACACTCATACCCAAACAGCCAAGCCCTTTTAGCCCAGCCGCAAGCTTGGATTTTAATTGTAACCTCATTTGTTCTCGGAATTTGGGTAGCCCCAAAAACAACTCAAACAGAATTGTTTAAATCCATTTATGGCCAAAATTTTTCGTATCAAATGAAAGCCGGTAACCCTCCTAAATCTGCGGCTCATCATTTAATCCCATTAAAATCACGAGCGCATAACACTTTGCAAACAGCGACCCAACTTAAATCAAAAAATAAAAAATCAGCTGCAAAATTAAATGCCAAAAATGCCACTTCTGACAAAAAGAAGTCTCAAGCTGCAAAAGCCGCCCCTACTCAAGGAAAAAATAAAAATTTAAACGCTAAACAAAACCAAAAAGCAAATGGGTCTAATCAAGCCCTACACGATACAAACAATCTAAACGAAAACAATAACGCCTCTAATGAAAACAATTTAAAATCTTCTTATTCGGCTCAGGCTTATGTTCAGGATCAAAAAGCCACTGAAAACAACTGGCGCGCGATCCTTTTAAGTCAACCTACGTCTGAAAATCTTGATAAGTTTTTATTTGCCTTTAAGCAAGGTCAAATTAGCGCTGAAGATTTTTTTTCAATTACCGAAGAGTTACTATTATCAAATCATGACACTTATTCGTCGGCAGCCATATACCTTTTATCAAAAACAATTCAGCCCCAGTCGTTTGAACTTATTGCCGCCCACTATGATCACTCTTCAGAGCTTCAAACCAAGTTTGATTTTATCCTAACCAGCTACCAAACCGAGCCTGGTCTTACTATTACAAAAAATTACTTGCACAATTATTTGTCATACTCCAGTAACACGCTAAGCTTGGCACTTAAGCAGGTTGTAAGCTCAGCACAATTATCAAAATCAGTTAACTACTCCAATGGCCGTAAAGACCGTTCAACATGGGCCGCCCATGCCAGACAAAACTCATCCTATGCGATTGACTCTAAAACCTATCAGTCCATTTTAAAAATGAAAAACAACTCTCAAGATCCCGAGATTAAACAAATGGCTGCAAATGCTTATGAACAATTAAGCGTTCTTATGGCCTCATCTTCTGAAAGCGGATATATCCCCCTAGCCCAACAAGCTGACCTAACAGAGTAGTAGTGGGATAGTAACGCCATTACACAAAGCAAACCCCACGTGATGCGCTCTGAGTAGCTCGATTTTGAAAAAAATAATTTATACACGATTGAATCTACACACTATTTATCGATTGGCTGCGAAGGTAACAATTTTTAACCTATAAGCGCTGTTAAACTATTAGCCAGCCTAGTATTTGATTCATGGTTTTAGTCAA
>DYOP01000114.1 GCA_020720425.1 Bdellovibrio sp.
TTCATACCTATACCGCCGCCTATGCCGCCGCCCATTCCGTAAGGATTCATGCCATAGGGGTTCATACCCATGCCGCCCATGCCGTTCATTCCTCCCATACCATAAGGATTCATACCTATACCGCCGCCTATGCCGCCGCCCATTCCGTAAGGATTCATGCCATAGGGGTTCATACCCATGCCGCCCATGCCGTTCATTCCTCCCATACCATAAGGATTCATACCCGTTTGGCCGGGGTAACCAAAAATTCCACCTTGGGCACCGATGCCTGTGTTACCGCAACCAAATGCTCCGCCAGAAGTTCCCCCGCCAATAGCACCCGAAAGCGCATTAGCAAAGTAGGGCATGCCGTACCCAATTGCCGAATAGGATTGAGTGGGAAAACCTAATTTTGCGTTTTGATCAGTTTGATATTTATTAAGTTCATTACCAAAATACATTGATCCTATACCTAACGCTACGTTACCCGCCACTTCCCATCCGCTTGGTCTTTGAGGGGCATAAACGTTACCGGCTTGAATCATACAGCCAACACAACCCCCTTCGGTCATTTCTTCTCGCACTTCTCTTTGATAATCTTTAATTGCAATTTTTTTATCTTTTTTAAGAGCCTTTAAGTCTAAATCAATGTCTTTAATTTGGGCCTTAAGTTCTTTGATTTTTTGGTCCACTTCAATTGAGCGATCCGATTGATCAATCCAATCCGCAAGATGCCCTTCACAACGGCCTACATCAAAAGACTTACCATGATCTTTATGAGCTGACCTTGATTGACAAATGATAGGCTTAACATGGCCTGGCTTATCACCGCAAGCCTGCCTCCAGTCCCTTGAGGAAAAGCCTTCAATTGGAACAAGCCCACTACAATCATCCGAAGATCCATCATTGCCCCCCGAAGAGGGCGGACCAATAGGCCGCCCGCCGCCGCCATTACCAGACTCATTCTCTTGATCTTCGCTGCCTTCTTGATAATTAGGTGGATTAGGGTAAGGTCGCTCAACAGGGTTGGTTACCCTAGGCGGCTGAGGCCCGCAGTTGGGATGATCCGGGTTGCTTGTACATGTTTGGTAACATTCTTTTGCGTTGTCAAAACCCCCGTTACCATTAGCATTACAATGCTCTTTAATATCATTGTTATCATTGCCAGCAGGACTACGGTTAGGGGTAGAGCTGGGCAACACAATTCCAACTCCGCCATTACGAGATGAATTGCAATTATAATAATCATAAGCATCGCAAGATCTCTGAGCCGTAATATGCGAATCTAAAAATGAAAAAGCTGTTCCCTGAAAACCATATCTTTTGAATTGATCTTTTGATTTTTTTAATTCTCGCTTTAATGTTCTTTGTTCTTTTTCAAGCTCTCTTAATTCTAATCTCAACTCTTTTTTAGAGTCTTCTAGCTCGTCCATATCATCTTGAATGCTCTGGGCCTCATCACCAATTTGTATTTGGTAACCGCAGTTTTGCGCTCCGCCCCACATCCCTGATCCCCACATACTCGCACCCGCCGAGGCCATCTGAGCCACAGCAGAAGACGAAAAAATAAATATAAAACTAACAAGAGCAAATAACATTTTAATTGGCCACATAAAAAGCTCCTTATAAGAGTATCTCATATATAGGATCGGCCAGTTTCAAAAAAAAGTACTGTTTTTTTTATATACAAAAAAAAATTAAACTAAAACTAGACATTTTGAGAGGTCGTAAAATCCCTTCTAAGGACAAAGGTCGAGAAATAGATAGACTTTTGTGGGCCAAGGTCAAAACCCATGATAACGTGACCCTACCATGAATACGCCCTTAATTGCGCTAATAGATGACGAGCCACAAATTACAAAGGCGCTAGAAAGGCTTTTAAATAAGTCTTACACTTTACATATTTTTAACGATCCAGAAAAATTTTTAGAAATCATTGGCTCCCCATCTCCCCCTGAATATTGGGTCATAATATGCGATCAAAAAATGCCAAAAATAAATGGAACGGAAGTTTTAAAACAATCCCTTAAAACTCAAGAAAATAGCATACGCATTTTACTTACGGGATTTAGCGATTTAGAGCTGGTTATTGGCGCAGTTAATGAGGGACATATTTATCGCTATATCCATAAGCCCTGGGACCCGGTCGATTTGAGAGCTACCATCGAAGAGGCTGTAAAAAAATTTGATCTTAATCAGCAATTACATATACAAAATAAAAAACTCAAAGAGCTTGATAAAGCGAAATCTCATTTTATGCACGTGATTAACCACGAGCTCAAAACACCACTCACAAGTATTATGGGTTACCTTGATCTTGCCTATTCTGAAACGCAAAACAATTCAGAACTTCAAGGGTATCTTAACTCAATCAGGGGTAATGCCGAAAGGCTTCAAAAGCTAATCAATGATGTTTTAATTATTACCTCAGTTCAAACTTCTCAAATAAAATGGACAAATCAAAAAATGTTACTCAAAAACTTAAGTATAAGTTTAAACCCTTATTTTGAAAATCTGATCAAATCAAAACAATTAAATATTGATAATCAGCTTCTTAACTCCGAATTATCTTGGCTTGCTGATCCTCACTGGTTATCACAAATCGTTAGAAGACTTATTGAAAATGCGATTCGCTTTGCCAACCCCCAATCAACTGTTACCCTAGAAGCCAAGGTTGAGGGCCATCATACGGGAATAATTAAAATTTCAAATAAAGGTCCCCAAATTGCTCCTGAACATTTACCATTTTTAGGCCAACCTTTTTATATCGCGCAAAACTTTATGAATCATTCAAACGCAACAGGGCTTGGACTAAGCGTTTGCCAAGCTCTATTGTCTTTAAATCAATCCCATCTTAAAATTGAAAATTCAGCCCGAGAGGGGGGCGGTGTTGATGTCTATTTTGAACTTAAATACCTTTCATAAGGTCACTTTTTAAGCGCCCCAAGACTTTTGACGATTTTTTAAAAACTGATACATTTGAGGACTCGTATTTTTTAGCTCCTCAACCTGCTCTTGAACCAAATAAAAATGCTCATAGTGACCCGTTTCAACCCAATATACAGGATGCGAAAACACACTCACCTTGTGACCGGCTAAAATAACTCGTGTTAATAAATCATATAATATGTTTTCGGCAGCAAGCACAGGTTGACAGTATTTAAAAATTTCATTTGAGCAAAGCATTACGCCCGTATAGTGCCAACCCTTTAAGTCAGGTATAGGCCTTTTTGAAAAGGCTTGTATTTTGTTGTTCTGATCAGCCCAAGCCCCACCTAAGTCAACCCCGACCCTTTTATTTTCGGTAACAAGCAGTGTGGCCCAAGAGCCTGATTTATTATGTTCATTTATCAATTCAGGCAAAAATGGAGTTTGATCTAGGGGGAGTAAAAATTCATCGCCATTAATAACCCAAAAGTTTTTTTCTTGGCTTAAAAGGGGGGCTAGCTTGCACAAACCACCTCCACTATCGAGTAACTCGGTGGTTTCGTCTGATATGGTAACAGGTATTTTAATTACAGGTTTAAACTGCTCATTTAAAAATGAAATCATTTTGTCTGATTTCCAATGAGCATTAACCACAATATGACTGAGTGGCGTTTGCGAGTTAATAAAATCAAATGCATGGTAGAGCAAGGGCGCCTTGTTAAACATGATCATGGGCTTGGGCAGATCATCGGTTAAGGGCCTAAGCCTGGCTCCAAGCCCTGCCGATAAAAAAAAGGCCTTCATACCAATTCCGCCTGTTTTATTTTTTCTGTCCATACCCGCTCAGCATGATCAAAAAATAATTTTAAGCCCGGTGGTAACAATACAATACTTGGGTCAATGTGAGTGCGTCTAAATGCGCCTAAAATATATTTTAAATATCTCTTATCATTTTTAAGAGTTTTAAAACTTGCAAAACTTCCGGCGGCCTTAATTGATCTTTGCAGGGCCTGAAGCTCATAAAGATATAAAAACTCATCCCAAGATAGGCTCAGGTTATTGTGGGAGCTCAGGTTAATGTGGGAGCT
>DYOP01000035.1 GCA_020720425.1 Bdellovibrio sp.
TTGCAGTGTTCAGGAGCCTCAAAACCAATCCTGTGTATTTAATGGACAGACGATCGCTCATGGTGGCAGTAAGACAGCTTATCAAAATTCAAGTGTGCCTTCAGGTAGCAGCTGTGTATCTGAGACCCGCACATGTAACAACGGAGTTTTAAGTGGAAGTTACACAAACTCAAGTTGCAGTGTTCAGGGGCCTAGTTATAGCTATTATTGGCAAGCTGAATCATGGAGTTCTTGTAGCGCTAATCCAACATGGTCAGATTGGGGTTCGTGCTCAGCCAGTTGCGGTGGAGGAACTGAAACAAGGTCTTGTTATAATACTTCGGGAACTCAAACTCGAAGTGTGCTTTGTAAGCGAAACGATGGGGTAACAGAAGGTGACAGTAACTGTTCAAACGCAGGTGCTAAGCCGTCAACAAGTGAGTCTTGTTATGAGGGATGTTTAGATTCAGCTTCTCAAAGCTGTAATACTCAATCATGCGCCCCACCGCCTTCAGTTTCTTGTGGTGGGAGAACTGTAGACTGGGGATCTGGTTGTTCACAGCAAGTCTCGGGAGATACACCTCATGGTCAATCTGTGTATGTAGATTCAGCTCCTCCGACCCAAGGATCAGCTCAGTTTAGATGTGATAATGGTAACCTCATATATATTTCTGGATCCTGCACTCAACCCCCTCCACAAAATGTGGGTTGTGCGGCCGCAAGTTTTTCCGGAAGAGGGAGGTCAAGTTGTGATTTGCCATCGGCGGGTCACGATCAATATGTTAACCCTGGTTGTTCAGGTGGAGGTGGGACTTTTGGTGATTGCTCAGCGACTTGTAGTAATGGATCGTGGATTAACGTAAATAACACTTGTGATTATGATTAATTAATTTTGAATAAGGAATAAGGAATTATGAAGTTAAAAGATATGTAATTTAAATAAATTAAAATGGAATGAAGTTTAAAGGAACTAGTACTACGACCATTTAATTTTTTACGGTTTTGTATTTAAACTTTACACGGGCCTTTCGTCGCAAGAAAGTCCAGTCGATTTAAGCCGCAGAAAAGTAGGACCAAAACTGGCAAAAATTAAATGGTCGCAGTACTAGGTTTTTAAAGATGATATTTTTAGGAGGAAGTTTATGAAAATAAAAAGCAGAGTTGTATATTTTATTCTGCTTTTTGGATTGCCATTAGGTTTGGCGTTTCAAAACTGCTCTGAGCAAAGTCAATATCAAGGCCCTGATCAGGTGGGGTTATCTTCTGATAAGTCTGAAATAGCGGGGTCAGAAGGTATTCGTATCAACAATTTAAATATGTTAATGAGTTGTTTTGAATCATCAATTGATATTGGCGGAGTTTGTAATGTGCCCGATGGTAAAAAACATAAATTAAAAATTACAATGATGCGAAATGGGGCTGCTGTCATATGGTCGACAGGAGCCAGTGAAATATACCCCCCCGTGGGTTGTCAGAATGGAAGATGGTTTGCTTCGTTGCCTAAGCCAAACCATTCAGATTTGGCAACAACTCTTGCTGGTAAAGTGTCTTTTGATGTTAAGGTTCAGATGATTTATGTAGATAAAAATACATTAGCTGAAGTTGCAGGCCCTAGCACGGGTTACCAAGAAATTTTAATTTGGCAAGACGGGCAATGTTCTGCGCCATAAACCCTAAACCTAAATTTAAAACGATTCTTCAAAGCTGACTTGCCCACCAACGCCTGTTTGGTAAGCCGATACGCGCCTTTCAAAAAAATTAGCTAACTCTTGAACGTCTTGTAATTCCATAAAAGCAAATGGGTTTTTTGAATGGTAACGGTAGCTAATTCCTAAGATTTCAAATCGTTGATCGGCCACAAATTCTAAATATTTTCTCATATCTTGAAGGCTTAATCCGGCAATGCCCAAATCTAAAACATCTTGGGCAAAGACCATTTCGCACTCAATAGCTTCTTCAATCATTTGTGTAATTTGAGTTTCTAATTCAGGAGTGAATAACTCAGGTTCTTCTTTGCGTACAATTTCGATTGATTCAAAGGCGACAGCCATGTGCATGCTTTCATCGCGAAATACCCAATTGGTCCCAGAGGCCAAACCTGACAAAAGTCCTTTGGAGCGTAAAAAATAAATATAAGCAAAGGCAGCAAAAAAGAATAATCCTTCAATGCAAGCTGCAAAACAGATTTGATTGAGTAAAAACTGTTGTCTTTGAGACTTGTTATTAAGTTGATCTAAGGTATGGATTGAGTCGATCCATTTAAATGCAAAATCAGCCTTTTTTTTAATTGAAGAAATATTTTCGATGGCAGAAAATGCTTTTTCACGCTCAGTCATATCGGGTATGTAGTTGTCCAAAAGAGTTAAATAAAATTGAACATGAAGGGCTTCTTCGTACAACTGACGACTTAAGTACATACGGGCTTCAGGGGAGTTGAGATGCTTATATAAATTAAGCACAAGGTTATTAGAAACAATTGAGTCTCCGGTAGCAAAAAACGCAACCAGGCGATGAATTAAATGTTTTTCAGAAGGTTTCATTTTTTGATTAAGGTCAACAAGGTCAGTTGAAAAATCAACTTCATCAACTGTCCACGTGTTTTTAATAGCATTTTTATAATATTCATAAAATACAGGGTATTTCATTGGTCTAAGCGTAAGATTATATCCTGGATCAAGTAACATAAAAACTCCTTTTGTTTAAAAGTAGGCATTAACAAATATCTTTTAACTCAATTTACCGTTTAACTTATTTTTAATAGTAATTATTTTAATTGCTATTAATTTGGGCTAGTATGTAACCCAAAATTGAATACCAAATGATTTGATCTACTGACAGGCTTCACAAATTTCTGGGTTTTCAAGTGAGCAAGTAACAGCCTCAGTTTCAGAGTAAAATCTTTTTGGCGCCGAATAGCTCACGGGCAGGGGCTTTTCACTGTTTGGGCTAATAGCACCAGCATGTGTCGAATGAGGCGCTGTGCTGGCAGAAGCTCCTGTGGATGCAGCCCCTGTGGATGCAGATTTAACAGTCGTCTTAGCAATGCTTGTGGCTGGTCTTGATCTGAGGTAGTATGTGGTTTTAATGCCATTTTCCCATGCATACATGTACATGGATGAAAGTTTACCTATATTGGGCGATTCGATAAATAAATTAAGCGAAGCGCTTTGATCAATATAAGCTCCTCTTGAGGTGGCCATATCAATTAGATTTTTCATGGGTAACTCCCACACAGTTTTATATAGTAACTTTAAACCTTCGGGGATCTCACCGATATTTTGAATGGAGCCTTCAGCAATTTTAATTTGATTTCTGATCGCTTCAGTCCATAGCCCTTTTTCTTTTAAATCATTAACTAGGTAGCGGTTAATTTGTAAAAACTCGCCTGATAAAGTTTCTCTTTTAAAAAGGTTAGATATTTGTGGTTCCGTTGCTTCGTAAGCGCCAACAATAGAGGCAATCGTAGCCGTTGGGGCAATCGCAATTAAAAGCGAATTGCGAAGCCCATATTTTTTTATGTCCATTTTTAAATTGTCCCAGCGAGTTTGATTTTCTGGGGTCACATTCCATAAATCAAACTGTAGCTGGCCCTGTGAGGCTCTTGTTTTATCAAAATCACCATGGGCACCATGAAGTTTGGCAAGATGATTTGATGTGACCAAGGCATTGTAGTATATTT
Source organism: Bdellovibrio sp. (assembly GCA_020720425.1). GTDB lineage: Bacteria > Bdellovibrionota > Bdellovibrionia > Bdellovibrionales > Bdellovibrionaceae > DYOP01. The sequence goes on from DYOP01000035.1 coordinate 3,659, forward strand.
CTTCTTGGATTTGAGTTGATAACTTTTTTGCATTTTCAGAATCAAAGGGCATTTTAAGTTGAAAAAAAACATCTTGAAGTCCCATCACTCCTAGGCCCACGGGTCTCCATTTTAAATTTGAATCTAGGGCTGTAGCAATAGGATAAAAATTGATATCAATCACGCGGTCTAAATATTTAACGGCCGTTTGTACGGTTTTGGCTAGTTTTTTAAAATCAAACTGACCACTGGTAACATGCTTAGATAAATTGACCGAGCCAAGATTGCAAACGGCGGTTTCGGATTTTGAAGTAACCTCTAAAATCTCGGTGCAAAGATTAGATAAATGGATTACATTTTTAGGGTCTAATGTCTGATTTGACTTTAAATTTGAGGCATCTTTAAAGGTCATCCATCCGTTGCCCGTTTGGGCTAAGGTTTTCATCATTCGAGCGTATAAATCACGGGCTTTAATTTGTTTTTTAAATAACCCCTGAGCTTCGGCCTCTAGATAAGCTTGATTAAAAGCCTGGCCATAAAGGTCGACAAAATGAGGGCAATCTTTTGGATCAAATAACGACCACTGCCCATCATCTTTTACTCTTTGCATAAATAAATCAGAAACCCAGTTAGCAATATTTAAATTATGAGTGCGTTTGGCATCATCCCCCGTGTTATCGCGAAGTTCTAAAAACTCTTCAATGTCGGCATGCCATGATTCGATATAAACACAGGCGGCTCCTTTTCTTTTGCCGCCTTGGTTGACAGCTGCTACTGAGCTATCAAGGGTTTTAAGCCAGGGAATAATTCCATTTGAAAAGCCATTTGTGCCTTTAATGAGTGAGCCCCTTGATCTTACTTTTGAAAATGAAACCCCAATGCCACCGGCAAATTTTGATAGCAAGGCAATATCTGAGTAACGCTGATATATTTCAGAAAGATCATCTTCTGGCGAATCAAGTAAGTAACACGAAGACATCTGAGATCGTATTGTGCCTGAGTTAAACAGTGTCGGAGTCGAGGCCATATAGCGATGAGAGCTGATCAGCTTATAAAATTCAATGGCTTGCTCGGGTGTTTGAGCTAAGCCACAGGCGACGCGCATAAAAAAATAAGGCGGTGTTTCGGTAACCTGCCTTGTTTTAGGATTTTTTAATAGGTAACGATCATAAACGGTTCTTAATCCAAAATACTCAAAATGGTCAGTTTGAAAAGGGTCAATGGCCATTGAGAGTTGGGCCTTATACTCTTGAATAAAGTCATAAGTGTTTTTAGATAATATTCCATTTTGATAGTTCACTTCGGCTGATCCCGAAAATGAGTGGATTTTTTGAGCCCTGACTTCTTCGTCGATAAAAAGAGCTAAAAGGCGGGCTGCTAATTTTGAATACTCAGGCTCTTCGCCAATTAAAAGTGAAGCCATTTGAATGCATAAATCATCAAGCTCATTGGTTGAGGCACCATCGTATAGCCCGCTCATGGCTTTAGTGGCGACCCTGAGCGGATCAACTTGAGTTAAGCCATGGGAACAAAGCACAACGCGCTCGACGATTTTGGTAACATCGACAGGCTCCAAGCTTCCGTCTCTTTTTTTAATTCGCATACTACTTTTTGGTGTTATGGGGGAGTTTGGAATAGCAAAATCTTCAGATAATAGAGGTTGATCGATCTCTGACATGAGGTCTCCTTTGTCTTAAATATAAAAATAGGGGGTCAATAGTCGCTGATGTTTTTGGGGAGCAGCACTACCCCTAGTGTTTTTCAGAACCAAGAACACAATCCCTGTGGTCATGGACCAAATCTTTTAGAAATTCTGTTCTATTGTCAAAGAAGTTTTTTAAAAGGTCTGGGTGAATTGTGTCATCATTGTGTTTTACTTAATTTGTATCGAAAGGTTTGACTTTAAATGGACGATCCTTGAAAGGAGCCTTTATCGTTTATGTAATCAATAATAAATTGGTGAGCGTACATTTTATTAGCTGTCCATAACGGTGAAATCAGCTCTTCGCCTCTGCTGGCAAAGGCCGCCAGTCGGTGTAAATAAATCTCCGGGGAAAGATGCTCTAAAAAAAGACAAACTCGTCGCGCGTACTCCTGAAGTTCAATAGGTTCAAAGCGGCCTTCATTATACAAAGATTCAAGAGTTGTTTTTTTTAAAACATGTAAGTTATGAAGTTTAACGTTACTAACTTGTAAAGAGTTACAAAGCTTTGCCATATCAATAATATGTTGGTCAGTTTCGTTGGGAGTGCCTAAAATAAGGTGAATCCCAATATCAACATGATTTAATTTTTTTATTTTTTCTATCGCATGTATACTTTGTTTGGCGGTATGACCCCGTTTTAAAAACTGAAGAGTTTTATCTTGAAAGCTTTGAACGCCTAATTCGACAGAGACAAAAGTTTTTTCTGAATAATCCTTCCAAAGATTTAAAACTGCTGGCGAAATACAATCGGGCCTTGTCCCAATAACCAAGCCTTTTACAAAGTCAAAAGATAAAGCCGTATCAAAGTTGGCTTGGATTTGATTGAGCTTAGAAAAGGTATTTGTGTAGGCCTGAAAGTATACTAAAAACAAATCGTTTTTGTGTTTTTTTTGAATATGCTGTGATAACTCAAAAATTTGCTCTTTAAGAGGTTTAAGTAACATTTCAGAGCGAGCCGCAGACCCCCAAGGATCGCAAAAAATGCAGGTTTCCATGCCTTTAAGCCCTTGCCTGTTGGGGCAATCCTCAACGACTGCGACAGGTATTTTATAAACTTTTTGGCCAAATTGCTTTTGGTAAAAAGCTGAAATAGGGTTAAATGGAATTTTATTCATAGAATGACACAACATATGTAATTGTTTTGCTTGTCAATAGGGCTTGTTTGAATTTTGATCTCTATCATGAAAAACTGGTCACATTACTCATGGGAAAAAATTTTAACGGCCGACGGCTCCTACTCTCTTAAAAGTTTGGTGTCAAATTCAGAGTCGCATGAAAGCGAAATTATGCATCACCGCGGGGGGGCCCACTCCGAAACTTTTTTAGTATATGGTCGAATTTTAGAGCCTCTTTTTGCCGCTCACAAAAATCCCCGCTTTTTATCTTTAGGATTAGGTTTAGGGTATATCGAACTTTTAGTGGCTCAAAAGGCTTTTGAGTTGGGACGAGAGGATGATTTTTATTTGGTTAGTTACGAATCATGTCCTGAGCTTGTTGAATATTTTTTATCTGAAATTGAGAAATCCTTACATGGTAACCAGGCAAGTAAAACCAATTTATGGGTTACCAATTCAGATCAAACAGAAGCTCAGGCTCCTGCTCTTACTCAAACTCTTATTGATGAAGCTCTTATTGATCAAACTCATGCCGATCAAACTCAGATTAATGAAATTTCCCAGACCTATGAAAATGTTTTTTCGTTTTATCCAGATCAGGTTAAACAAATTTTATTTAAAGCCTATCAGCAAAAAAGATGGGTTATTTATCCGGCCCTCACTCAGGTAACTGTTGTGCCTTTTTTGATTCATGGTTTTTTGTGGGATGCTTTTAGTCGCAAAACAACACCTGAGCTATGGGATGAAGATTTTTTAAAAAGTTTTATTTCTCAATCTCTAGATAAAATTGCTTTACCAATAGGTTTTACAACATATGCTTGCAATGGCCCAATTAAAAGGGCGCTTAGGGCCTGCGGTTTTGATGTCCAAGAGCAAAAGGGGTTTCATGGCAAAAGGCAATCACTTATGGCTTGGCTTAAGTAGATGGTTCAAAGAGCCACTTTAGAAAGTGTCATTGGCAATGATGTAAGTATATCCGATATTTATATCATGATAGATAGGTTTGTAGGTCTGCCTGTCTTCAAATAACAAATGCAACATTTTTTATTTATGGAGCCAGCAGGACCGGTAAAACAAGCCTATAAAAGACCGATTTTTTAATCGTCCACCCTGATTGATCTTGTTGTATAAAGGTCAGGAGAAAGTGATTTATTTGTAGAAATTAAAATTATTTATTCAGCATTGAGTTCGTTTTTTACATATTCAATAATTAAACTTTTTGTTTCGCTTGAGATTTGTTTAAATTTAACACCCGCAAAAGAGTTATTTTCTATATAGAGTATTTCAGCCAGAGCCGAAATAGGAGTCATAAACTTATTACTTTTTAGGGTAATATAAACTTCTTCACCTACGTTTAAGTTGGTAACATCAGCTATCCCCATACCGCCTTCGCTTATTGACATAGCTTTAGCTTGAATCAACTTTTGGGGAGCCTTAATTTCGACTTGGCCAGCGACTGGCACCCGGGGGTGGCTTCTGCGGCCCAGTCCGAGATCATCCATGAGTTTATGAAAGCCAAAAACATCTTGCCACTCTCGGTAACCTTCAGTCCAAACCCAGACATTTTCAAAATTTTCTCGGCCTTTAAGTAAATCAATTAATTGCGAGTAAGGTAGGGGGCCATGGTCTTGGTCAACAATTTTCACTCTCCATTGGCGTGATTGGCGAATTTCTTGAGTTTGTTTTTCGATCGACTCTTTTTCGATCCAATCAAGCCACTTTTGGGCTAAATACCACTCAGTCATCCCACGGCCCCAAATTAAACTTTGTGGGGCGGGGTTCATTGCTTTTACAACCTCAGTAGAAAAGGGGCCGTTAACTCTTCCTTGATCATAAATAAACCACTCGTTTGTTATCATAACCAACCCCTCACTCTTAAAGGATATGAGATAAGGTTATCAAATCAACCTTAAAAGTACCTGCTTCCCAATGGTAACTAGCTTGCGTTATAAAGCCCTGCCCCCCCGCCGCCCGCCGCGCGAAGTAAACAAATCACAAAGAAGCTTGCCTAATTTAGGCTATAAGACTCAGTTTTGACGCATTATAGTTACCATTGGGAAGCAGGTACTAATTGGTACTAATAGAACTAATAGAAAAATATTTTTGAGCAGCTTCGGTTCGTTCTTTTTAGGTAATCAGTATAGTTTTCATCAGCTCTTAAAGCAGAGGGAAGGGGGCCTTTAATGTTGTTTTGAATTTCTAAAAAGCGCTCACCTGTTATATTGCCTTTTAATAGTAACTCTGCGGTAACAGCCCTAACCAGTCTCCACTGAGCTTTAAGAGATTTTTCAGCCAAATATTCACCCTCGGCAATCAGTTGATCCATTTTGGCAATAAACCTTTCGGAAGTAGGCCCTGATAATGTAGGCTTACCTTTTTCATCAATGGGTAACGCAATAAAATCTCGGTCAAGTCCCCAAACGGTTAAATAGTTTGAAGCTAATTTTCTAATTTCGTTTAAGTCTTCAGTCCAGCCTGCATCGGCGGTAAAGCCGGCAAGTTCTTGTGCTTTTCTTCCGGCCCACAGTCTTGCAATTTGAGCCACTGTGCTTTGGTAATCAGGATTGGCTCCGCCAGAGCCGTAATTTGAGTATCTGGCATAACCATAGTAATTAAGTTGACCTGTGCTACCACCTCGAATCGTAATATACGAAACGATTTGATGAGTTAGCTCTGGGTTATTGGCAATGGCATGACCCGCCTCGTGGTAGGCAGTCAGTTTAGCACTTTTTTGAGATAGTAAAATTTGTGATTCGGCCATTTCCGTTATGTTCATCGAATCTTTAAAGACAGAGGTATTATTTTTGATAAGCTCTGTTTCTAAGCTTAACTGCCTTCCTTTATAATAAGCTGATACATAGGGTTTTTTGAGCGGGTTGTCTTTAATGCCAATTTTTAAAGTAACACCTTCTAAATTTTCAGTATCAATTCCGCTTCTTAAAAGTGTAAGCCCAAGTGTGGCCGCTACGCTTTTTTCTAATACTTTTCTAACACTTCGGCCACCCTGATCAGATGAGTAAACAGCGTGAGTGAGTTTTTCAATAAATTGATCTTCTGTTTTGATAATCAAACCAGGATTGGCTCTTTTAACGCGGGCTATTTGTTTATCCCAAAGTTTTACGGTAATTTTTGCTACTTCGTCTCTAAGCAGAGGTTTCATAATAAGTAAGGTTCCAATTCGATTTATAAAGGCATTTGGGAGGTTAGATTGCCTTAAAATTTCTCTTATCGTGGTGGGTTTATTTAAATTTTTCCATGTGGTTAAAAGTAAATCATCCGCAGTCATGCCTAAAAAGAATGCTTCGCCATCGTTACCGGTTAAAATAAAGTGATACTTTTTAAGGTCATAGCGTCTATTATCACGAGGGGAAATATATTTTCCCTCTTCAAATAAATCATATAACTTTTTAAATAAGGCTTCTTTAAGCCTAGGGTCAGAGCCTCCCATATTAGAAATCTCATCCATTATAATCACACCACCATTAGGGTTTTCTCTCAGCGCTTTTTCAAATTCACGCTCCACATCGCCGCCCTGAAATTGGGCCGGTGATCCAAAAAGAGTGTCAAAATCCGAAAAATTAGCAATGTTACCCATCGGTAAAACTGCTATTTGCGAAGATTCTCCATAAAATGTGCGAGCAATGGCTTTACCAATTTCTGTTTTTCCGGTTCCGGAGGGGCCAAATAGGCCAAGGGTATAAGGTCTTTCTTTTTCGGTATCAAGCGCATAACCAATTAAAGAATTGGCAATGAGTTTGATATTATCATCTTGTCCAAAAATTTCGGCTTTTAGTGAGGCTTCTAAATTTAAGAGAAGATTTTTTTTGTTTTGATCTCTTAAGGCATTTTCATTAGGTATATTTTTAATAGGGAGGGTAACCAATTCGGATTGATAGTTCATTTGGGCAAAAAACTCATTATTTTGCTTTTTTAACTCAGCCTTAATTGTATCGCCTTCGGATAAGTTAAATTGATCTAAAAGGGTTTGGGTAGCAAGAGAAATAAAATTTTTAATTTGATTACGAATCTGCCTTGCATCGTCGGATGATTTAAAACCAGTTAGGGCAATATGCTTAATTAACTCTTCTTGTAGTTCGAGTTGAATTTGATATTTTTGTTTAAACTCATCTGTAAACTCTTTAGCCGAACTTTTGGCAATTTGTAGGGCGGCTTCTTGCGATAGGGGACCAAACGGAATGAACTCATCCACACGGTTTATAATTTCTCTGGGGAGTTGAAAATTATCGTTAAGCCCATCTTTTTGTAAATAGTATGATTTAAGTTCATCTTGGGTTACTTGCCTTAGGCGGGTATCAATTTGTTGCTGATTCCACTGGGCTACACTTGACGGAAAAAGCCTTGTAGCCCCGCGGTTTGAGGTAATGATAATAATCACTTCTTTTCCCCAAACTTCTTTTCCTTCAGAATCAGTGAGTCGACCTTTTTCTAAAAACTCCATAAGGCGTTTCCAGATTTCTTCGTTCATTTTATCGCCTTCATTAACAATCAAAACTCCTTTACCTTGGGTTTGTTTAAGCCAGGTAATTAAAGATCCCTCTTGTCCTACGTTTGATCCTTTGGTGCCTCCAAGTAATTTCATGTAATCAAGAGAATGGGTGCCCGAGTTAAACTCGTTACCACTAATTTCCATCACATATTTAGGGTCTTGATAAACGCGATCAGCTAAAAGTTTTGCTGAATAACTTTTCCCAACGCCTGAAGGGCCCATGGCTACTAATACTTTTGGTTTTTTCATGCCGTTTGTTTTGGTTTCTAATACGTGTTTCGAAAGTTTTTCAATGACAGGGTCTTGACCAAAAACTTTTGTCTTTAGGTCGTCTTGAATTTTTTTAATTTCTTCTTTAGCTTCTTTTAAAAGTTGTAAGGGTGATTTTATTCGAATTAAATTTTCAACTGCAAAAGTGTTACCATTAACTAAGCTGAACTCATAAACTCCCGACAGGTTTGAATCTGAAAAGTTTAATTTTAATTGCACCTTTTGAACACTTGGTTCTTGTTGTGGCAAAAGATCAAGGGTTAATGAATTCAGTTTTTGGTTGGTCTCAAGTGAGGTAATCACATCATAAACCTGCTGATTAAAATTTATTCTTAATACTAAAAGCGATTTTTGCGTGCCTTGAATAATAAAAGCTTTATGATCTTGGTTTTGTGAGCCTTGAATAAAATAAATATTTTGACCTTGGCTTAAGCTAGCGGCTGTGTTTTGGCTGGTTAGGCTTAGATTGTTACCAACCGAAACAATAGGAGAAAGGGGCCAAGGAAAACTAAAAATCCGGCCGTTGCCAAATAAGCCTCCTTGTCTAATTTCAAGGGCGGACTGTGATAATTTAACCATTAAATCTAGGGTCTGAGGAGTTTTAATAGTTAATACTTCTTTTTGAGAGGATTTTTGCCATTCAATTTTATCTTTGTTTTTTAGAAAATCAAAAAACCCCGCATGACTTTCAGGTGTAATGACAAGAGTTAGCATAATAAAACTCATGATAAACCAATTATTGGAGGAATAGCTGCGCTCTGGTTTTTGTACAGTTCTTTGTAAAAACTTTTGACAGGCTAACGCAAATTGGCTCTCCCCTATCGCTTGAATGGTCATGAATCACTCCTAGTTTGTTTGTCGGAGTGATGGCTGCGAGAATAATGCCGAGCCTATGATCTTAATTTATTATAGGATTTTATCTTTACAAAGTTGATTTGCCGGTTTGCCTAGGGCCCAGAAGTGTGGTGCGCGGGGAATAAGATAAGATTCAGAAAAAAAGACTATTTGTAAACATCTTTACGATGTCCAATTTTAATTATTGTTACTTTAATTAGTCTTTTTTCAATTTGGTACACCACTCGATAATCATTGATGCGAAATCTATAGAGCGACTCCGCTCCTTTCATTTTTTTGATTTGCAATAATTCAGAATGTGGATTTAAGGCGAGCAGTTGTGCCGCATCCAAGATTTTTTGTTGAATGTTCTGAGGCAAGATTTGCAGTTCTTTTAAGGCCGATTTTTTAAAAACAACTTCATACTTTTGTGGATTCATTTTTTTAGTTTTTTGATGACTTGGGAAAGACTTATTTCTTCTTCATGTTTTCTTTCATTGTAACTTAATAAATCAATCTCATCTTCAAGCTGTTCACGGATAGCCTCTTCAACCACACTTTGAATTTTTAACCCTTTTTTTTTGCAATAAGAAGAAAGCGCTTCTTTTAATTCAAAATCAATAAGTGTTGAAAGCGTGGCTTGTTTAGACATTTCATGATTATCCATGAAAAAAAATGAAAAAACAAGTATTATCTAAAATAAAAACTAAAATATTGGTTCAAAATAATCTTCTTTTTTCATGGTGAGGCGGCCGCCCCCCCGCCTTAATGCGCTTTATAGAAAGGTTAAAAGCCTATTACTTGGCAATAAAAACAGAGTACATCCCTCTGAGGTCTTGAACTTTAAAATCAAAGGCCTTGTCTTGAGTATATTTTTTTTCAACAAAAGCGGGCCTTTGGTCTTTGGGGCCATGGCAGTTAAGGCAACCTTGCGTGATGTAAATGGGAACATAAAGATGAGTTCCTTTTTCGTCTGATTGGCTAATATAGGGTAATTGCGGTTGAGCTTTAAACTGCTCTAAAATTGATTCTTCGGTTGTGTCGGGTGCATGCTGGGGATTTCGGTATTTTTGGCTCACTTGTTTAGCTTGGTAACCCTTATCCGTGGCCCAGATTTTAAGTCGTTTGCCAACAGGAGCGCAGGTGGCTTTAAAGGTTTCAGGTGTTACTGGATTTTTTGATTTATCAATGGCCCCAGCTAGGTTATCTCTTAACGCGGAAATTTCATTTAACTCTTTAACAACTTGAGAAGTCGAAAAAGTATGCTCTGCCGCTTTTGCATAGCTTACGGAGAAAACAATTAATGTGCATATAAATAGATTTTTCATAAATGTCCTTTTTAAAAAGTTTATTATTTTTAATAATTCTATGTGTTTTATTTAATTTACTCAATTTGATTTGTTCAAAAAATTATCATATTAAGTTCAAAAATAGAAGTACTTCTTTCAGTTTGTTGCTCACTCTTATGCTCACGTTCATCACTGTGAGTAGGTCCCGTTCAGTTCAGTTCAGTTTAGTTTAGTTCGCCTCACCTCACTACTAATTATTGTTTGCTTGACACTGAAAAATAATCTTTTTCAATGGTTACTTGTCTTTATAAAAATCGTCTTATTTGTTAGCCATCATTTAGCAATTTCTCTCTTAAAACCATGCAAGGCTATATTTCCCCCAAGACTTGTCCACAAAAAAATTCGGCGGAGATCACAGGTAACCCATTCCTTGTATCCTTTAAGGCCTCATGCGCAGGGATAGCTTCAAGTATGCAGAGGCCATGGATGGCCGTGCCTTAAAGGATACAAGGAATGGGTTACCTGTGATTGGAGTAAGCTCTTTTATTTAGAGTTTATGATTTCTTGTTTTTGAAATTTCATAAAGTGCAATACTCGCAGCTACAGCCGCATTTAAAGACTCTGTATTGCTTTTGATCGGTATTTTTACGGGTGTTACTTGTGCTTTGGAGCTTAATTTTTTTAGCCCTTGACCTTCTTGTCCCACTAAAAGAGTAATTTGATTTGGCCACTCGATTTGATCAATAGGCACTCCATCTTGGTGAAGGGCAAAAAACGAACCTTCTAGCTCGGCCAGTGGGCCGGCCTGTACCATGGGTAAATGTAAACAAGCTAGGCTTGCCGCTTTTATGGCGTTTGGCAAAAAGGGATTAGCAGATTCTTCAGTCAATACGATCTGATCAACATCAAAAGCCGCACAAGACCTAATAAGGGCTCCTAAGTTTTTAGGGTCACCTAAAGGGGCTATGACTTGAAATAAATTATTATTAAGCCCCTCCTCGTGAGAGGCTGCATGCGAAGTCTGAGAAGTATGGGTAACCGTGGATTGGTAGCGTTTTAACTCAGGTGTTTTAATGATCAATAAAGGGCTGTGAGTCCCCAGTATGTCAAGGCTGTCAAATAAACTTAGAGGGAGTCGGTAACACTTGGGGGCAGACAGATGGCTATGCTGGTCGTCAGTTAAAATTTCAGCAGAAATTTCGATTGAGTGATTTTGCTTATACATATGAACAGCTTCTTGAACTAACTTCTCGCCAGACAAGATAAAATAACCAAGATCATTGATTCCTTTTGATTGAGTCAGGCGTTTCCAAAATTTATATTGGGGATTATCTTTGCTAGAAATAATTTTCATTTTTAATTAAACCTTTTTGTATGTTTTCATTTAATTTTTGGCGTATAATAAATTTTTTTAATCTTAATAAGCCCACTCTAATTAGTTATATATGTTACCGTGTAATGGATTTAAGCTTTTTATAAATAATAAGGCGGCGTTTGTGAGGAGTTTTAGGTATTTCATAGGCAATATCGCTGATAAGCTCATAGCTTTGCTTTAACTCTTTAGTAACCAAATCAATTTCGGGGTCAGCTTGTGGGCCTTTCATAAAATAAGCCAGTCCCCCAACTTGAAGGCATCCTGAGGCATTTTGCAGAGTGTTTCTCATGTCTTCAACGGCTCTGGTGATAATGCCCTGAACGGGGTATTCAAAAGTAGAGTCAATATTGCGGCCAAAAATTTGAAGATCTTCTAAACCTAATTCATCTCGAACGTGTTTTAAAAATTCGACTCTTTTTTGTACACCTTCGGCTAAAAATATTTTTTCATGAGGGTTGATAATTTTTAGTACTATTCCTGGTAAGCCGGGCCCTGTGCCAATATCCATAAGGGGGTAAGAAAGAGGCGTTAGGCGCGTAATCATCATTGAATCAATAAAATGTTTAATAGCAATATCTCGGAGTTTAAAAAGCCGAGTAAAGTTATTATGGACTTGAGCCTTCATGAGTAATTGATAATATTTGGCGAATAACGAGATCTGAGGTTTGGTAACCCATGTCATTTCGTGATTATAAAAAATATCCATTAGCCTTTGCTCAATTTCACTCGCTGTAAAGATTTCAGTTGGTTTTTTTTTGAAACCACGATGAGGAGCTATTGAGGGGCTTGGTTTATTTGCCCTAGTTTCGTTATTTGCCTTATTTGCATTATATGCAGACCAATTACTTTTGTTTTTGTGCGCCATGTTTTTTATCTTAGCTTGGCAAAGCCCCCTTTTATCAAGAATAATCATCATTAATGACAACAATTGAACAACTTAAGCCACAACTTGAAGCGTTACGAGAAGATATTTTAAATGCCATTGCCTTATCAAAAACCAGGCCCGTTTTGTATGATGTTAAGGTTAAGTATTTTGGTAAAAGTGGTCCCTTAACCGCGCTCATGAAGGAAACGGGCAAACTTTCTTCAGATTTAAAACCCCTTTGGGGACAACTTGTAAATAGTTTGATGCAAGAAGTTCAAAATAATTATGCTCAAAAAGAAGAGCAAATTAAACAAATCGAAATTGAAGAGCTAATGAGCGCCCAAGAGCTTGATGTTACCCTGTCAGGTGTCAAGCCGCCAATGGGGACCTATCATCCCCTGACAATTGTAACTCAGCAAATTGTTGCCATTTTATCGAGGCTTGGTTACTCGCTGCGTTTGGGGCCAATCATCGAATCTGACTTTTATAATTTTGAAGCCCTTAATATTGCCGAAAATCATCCCGCTCGCGAGATGCAAGACACTTTTTTTGTTGGTCCCAAACATGTTTTGCGAACGCATACAAGCCCCATTCAAATTCATAGTCTCGAAAAAGAATCTCTTCCCTTAAAGGTGATGGGTACGGGGGGAGTTTTTCGTTGCGACTCGGATATTAGCCATCTACCACATTTTCATCAAATTGAAGGTTTATACGTGGCCGAACAAGTTTCGATGGCTGATCTTAAAGGGACCATACGGTTTTTTGTAAAAGAATTTTTTGCAAAAGATTTAAAAATCAGATTTAGACCAAGTTACTTTCCGTTTACTGAGCCTTCGGCCGAAGTTGATTGTCAGTGTCCCATTTGCCAAGGCAAGGGATGCTCTTTATGTAAACAAACAGGATGGATTGAAATTGGGGGCTGCGGTTTAGTTAATCCAAAAGTTTTAGAGTCGGTTCATGTCGATTCTAAAAGATGGCAGGGTTTTGCCTTTGGTTTTGGGATTGAGCGAATGGCCATGATTAAATATCATATCGGAGATATTAGACTGTTACCCGAAAATGACCTTCGTTTTTTAAAACAATTTTCTTAAGAGGTTTATGTGAAGATAAGTTTAAACTGGATAAATGAGTTTGTAGAAATTCATGACTACATGACTAAACCTCAGGAGTTAGCTCAAATTCTTACATTTGCAGGGCTTGAGGTTGAATCAATAGAAGATAAATCAAAAAATTATAATCATGTCGTTGTTGGTCTCATTTTAGATAAAAAGCCACATCCCGAAGCCGATAAACTTAGCGTATGTCAGGTAACAACAGGTCAAGGGGTTGTTCATCAAATTGTATGTGGAGCTAAAAATCATAAAACCAATGATCGGGTGGTTGTGGCATTGCCGGGGGCTGAGTTACCCAATGGCATGAAAATTGGCGAGGCTGTATTACGAAACGTCCCTTCTAAAGGCATGCTTTGCTCTTTTGATGAACTGATGATTGACCCTCATTTGCCAGAAAAGCCCCAGGGGATTGTTATTTTGCCTGAGCAGGCTGCTTTGGGTCAGCCCTTTTCTGAATACTGGGGATTAGATGATATTATTTTTGAACTCAAAGTAACACCCAATCGGGCCGATTGCTTATCTCATCTGGGATTAGCCAGAGAGTTAGCGGCCTTATTAGACAGACCTCTTAAAGAAAACACAAATGTGTTTACAAATTATTCTGAGGAAATTAAAAATCCCTTTTCTATCGATTTGCCATTAAATGCAGAGGCCGACTGCCAGGCCTATCAAGGGATTTACCTTAAAGATGTGACCGTTACTCCCAGTCCTGATTGGCTAAAAAAACGCATCGAAGTTTTGGGTTTTAAAAGTATAAATAACGTTGTTGATATCACAAACTATATTATGCTTGAAACAGGACAACCAATGCATGCCTTTGATGCAAAAAAAATTGGCCACGAGCAGGTTGTCATTAGGCACTCCGAAGAGGGAGAGCCTTTTACCTCATTAGATGGGCAAAATTATATACTGCCTCAAGGGGCTTTAGTGATATCAAATAAATTACAAGGAGATGTACTAGCTATCGCTGGTATTATAGGCGGAAAAGATTTTTCAGTAACTCCCGAAACAGACTCTCTTTTTTTAGAAATTGCTAATTTTAACACCTCACAAATTCGCAAAACCTCTCGTAAATTAGGCATTCAAACCGAATCGGCCTATCGTTTTTCTAGGGGGGTAGATCTAGGCGTTGGTGCTAAAGAGGCTTTAACTCGGGCTTGTTTTTTATTGGCTAAATATACGGGAGCTAAAATCAGTAGCGATATTAAATCTTTTTCGAGTCAATCGGCATTTAAAGCGCCAGCTAAAATTGCTTTGTCAGTTTCATTTGCTCAGCAAAAATTAGGTTTTAAAATAGAATTTGATCAGATAGAAGATGTTTTAAAGCGTATCGGGTGCTTATTTTCTAAAGACGATAGTGATGCTCAAACTTTTTGGGTAACGCCTCCGAGTTGGCGTTTTGATATCGAAGCTGATGTCGATTTGGTCGAAGAGGTGGGCCGACTTATTGGGTATGATAAAATTCCAGAAACGCTTGGAAGCGCTTTAAATCTGGTGCCAACAGGGCATCAAAGTGAATATTTGCAGATCACTCGCCTGACAGATAAGTGTGTTCAAGCGGGGCTTTGCCAAGTGTTAAATTCGGTTTTTGTAAGCCAAGTCAAAGAGCAAGCTTTTACGAATGATCAATCTTTAATGAATAATCTTTTGGGACAAAGGCTTGGGGGGCCCGTCTATTTGATTAACCCCTTAAGTAACGAAGAAAATCAATTAAGAACTCTTTTAACTTTGAAAATGGCCGATCTTGTTGTGCAAAATCTTAGGCAAGGTGTTACCAAAGGGCAACTTTTTGAAATTGGTAGCTGTGTTACTCAGTCGTCAATAGCCTCAGCTGGGCCTCAAGCTCCTATAGTGGGGAGCGGAGTTGGTGGAGGGATGGGAGCTGATTCAGTTACTTACTTAGAAATTCCCCATCTGTCTTTGGCCCTTTGGGGAAAGCCCGTGCAGGCTTGGCTCAATGAGCCCGAAATCCCTCCGGTTTTAAGACTTAAAGAAATCTTATTTTCAAGTATTCAGAGCTGGTCGGGAATTAACATTCAAGTTAAAAAACCATCTGATCGAAGTCTTTTGCCTGCATTTTTGCATAAAGGGCAATCGGCTTTGATTTATTATAATAATCAAAGCATTGGCTTTATTGGCGCTATGCATCCCCTATGGATGGAAGAAAATAAAATTCGTGAGCCCGTGGTTGTGGCCGAGCTGTCCCTTAAAAACTTTTTATTGGATAGTCAAATTGAAGAGAAAAAGTTTATGCCTTTTATTAAGCGTCCTTTGGTCGAAAGGGATTTGGCCTTGATTTTAGGAAAAAACAAAACCTCTCAAGAAGTCTTAGATATTATGAGTGCAGTTTTTGGCCCTATTTTGCAAAATGTTGAGTTGTTTGATATTTACGAAGGCGAAAAAGTACCCGAGGGGTATAGGCAACTGGCCTATCGATTGGGGCTTCAGGCTGAACAAAATTTAAAAATTATGACAGATATTGAAATCAATGCTTTAATTCAACAGCTTATTACTCAACTCAAAAATGAGTTGGGTGCTCAGTTAAGGGAGGCTTAGTGGGAGACAATCAATTTCAAGGTAACACTTTAACAAAAGCAGATTTGGTAGATCAAGTTTACCAGCGCATTGGCTTTTCAAAAAGAGAGGCGACAGATTATGTTGAAAAAACATTTGATTTAATCAGGCAAACCATGCTTTCAGGTCAGAGCGTTAAAATTGCTGGTTTTGGTACTTTTATTGTTAAAAAGAAAAAGCCACGTAAAGGGCGGAACCCTAAAACAGGAGATGCGATGATGTTACCAGGCCGGCTCGTAGCGACCTTTAGGCCTTCCCCTATTTTAAGAGCAGCCATCAATGGCGAAAAGGCCCCTGATTTTATTGAGTGATCATTATTTTATTAAGGCATGATTTTAAGTTTTTAAGTCACACACTGAGAGTGATAAGAGGGAGATAGAATATGCAACAGTTAACTTTAGAAATTGGTGAGTTTAAAGGGCCTAGCGAAATTACAGTCGAAAAAGCGCCTTTCTTACAGCCAAGTTCCACAGGCCTTAAGCTTTCAGACTCAATACCGGTCCACTTATTAGATGAGCCGCTTTTACGTGAGCTATCGAATATCCCTGACCGAATGGGCTTTAAAATTGGTGAGGTGGCCGATCTTGTTGGGATCAAACAATATGTTATTCGTTACTGGGAGTCTGAGTTTGAAGTTTTAAAGCCCAGAAAAGCCAATAATAATCAACGTTACTTTACTAAAAAAGATGTAGAAAATGTTTTTTTGATTCGTAAACTTTTGCACCGCGATCGTTACTCATTAGATGGAGCAAAAGCTGCGCTATCTTCTTTAAAAAAAGTAGTTAAGACCCAAAAAAATTCGATAAAACAAGATAATCATTTTCGTGCTTCCTATGGCCAGATGGAGCTTCAAATTCATGATCTTCTGAATGGATTAAATAAATTAAAAAAATTATTTAACTAGGAGCCATAGCGCTCTAGCTTCCTGTGTGGCGCATAAGAGCAGTTCTTTATAAAATTGTTAATCATTTAAGGCTAAACTGTCGTAATAGTTCTGCTATAATATGATTCAATATAGGCAATGCCAATTTGTGTAGTTTTCGAGTTAAGCTTTTTCTTGACCCCTTATCGGCATATTTGTAGGTCATACATTATGAAGTTATATTTCAAATGGTCTATCAGTATTATTGTTATTTTATTGTTGTATTCAGAGTTTAGCTTTGGTTTAACAAAGGCTATTCATGTTATCACTTATCAGCCCTTAGGTTACCGAATTGATGATACAGAACAGGGAATTAGGGTTAAAAGGCATTTAGAGAAAATAAAAAGGGTTGGGTTTAACACTCTCATACTTAACTTTCATAGTCGTATGATTGGCTATGATAGTTCAGAAATTCAATCTATAACATCTAACGAATTAAAATCAGAAGAAATCAGACTGCTCGAAGCATTTTGTTTAGAGGCTCAAAAAATGGGTTTTCAAGTTGCCTTTCGGCCGATTTTATTAATTGTTGGGCCTAATGGACAATTTCCATATGTAGATTCTAAAAATTATTGGTGGCATGGTAACATTAAACCAAAAAATGTTGATTTATGGTTTGAGAATTATTTAAATTTCCATAAACCCTATTTGCTTTTAGCTCAAAAAATAAACCCTATTTGGTATTCAATAGGCGCAGAACTTAATTCAATGACTGTTGGCTTAGGAGCAAGGCATCCTCAACAGGCTTTTGGTTATCCCCATAAGTGGATTGAGTTTATTGATAAAATTAGACTTAACTACCTTGGCTATTTAGTTCCTGTTACCTATGGAATTAACTATACAGATCAGTATATTTTGGCCAATGGTTTTAAAATAGTAGGAGGAGAACTTGAGCAGTGGCGTTTTTATTTAACGGCAGAATTTAAATCTGAAGAGTATAAAAACTATCAAAATACGCTCAGGGCTCTCTGGGCTAGGTTTGATATTATTGGTATCGATTACTATCGAGCATTAGCAAGTCAAAATTCAACACTTCCTTTAAGTTTTGATGATTTATCAATTTTTTTAAGTCAGAGGGCTTATTCTCATGCTGAACAACTTAATCAAGCTCTTATCGAGATTTCACTTATTTTAAACGTTAACTCTCAACCTGTTTTTTTTCAAGAACTGGGTTATCGAAGTGTTACCAAATCATTTTTATCACCTTCTGAATATGAATCTGATATGGGGCAGGCGAATATGGTTCACCAAGCCAGTGCATGGAAGGGTTTTCTGTTAGGATTTATTGAACCCAATTGGGATTGGATACAGGGGTTTGGAGTTTGGCAGCATTTGGTTGATCGCCCCATTGACGATGTCGATTTAAAAGGCTTTTCGCCAATTGGAAAAGAATTATCAGAATCTGTTTTTTTAGATATTGATTAAGCTTATTTCAGCATCAACTCATTAAAAGGCTAAAAAACCTCATTTTCGGGGATGGCCAGTAGGCCCGCTTTGTCTAATATTTCAATGCGCCTTCCGACTTGCAAAATAAGCCCTCTATTTTCGAGTTCAGCTAGGGCCTTTATAATAGTCGTGGGAGTGCTGGCAATAAATTCAGCCACCTCTTGCCTGGTCCACTGGTGGGAGGGGCCCATTTCTTTTAAGTAAATAATAGCTTGAGCCGTTCGGGCTAAAATTTGATTTTCTAAAATTAAAACCCGGTGAAGCTCCGAAAACTTAAGTTCTTTAGCCAGCAAAAGGGCAAAGGCCTGAAGAGCTGAAATATTATTTTTTATAAGTTGAGTAACTCCCTGTTTGTGAAAAAATAAACAAACGGTTTGCTCAAGTGCTAGAGCTGACGAATGATGGGGTTCATCCGTTAAAAGGGAGCGGTGGCCAAAAAACTGATTTTGGCCATAAAATCTTAAAAGATGTTCTTTGCCCGAGGCGGTTGATACTTTAAGTCCTACAATTCCGGATTGAATTAAGTAAAGCCCTTCGCAGGGTTGATTTTGATGATAAAGTGTTTCGCCCCTTTTATAGGATTTAAGTGATGGCGCATGGCCGATATTTTGAGAGTTCTTTGTTAGTAATTGTATCAACGCTGATTCTGAGGGCATAGGTCTGCAATTGAACATGGAGTTTTCGTAATTCGCAAGTTTCATAAGTTATGCTGCCCTCTGCCGATTTGCTAAATTACCGGCGTCAAGTGCATAGGTAGGATTTTTTGGCCTTAACTTTAGTAAAGTCACGCTAGTAGGCAGTATTCCGTAATGCTTGCCTTTTAATCTGGATTATTACAGGCAGGTGTCTTGTAGGCAGGTCTAGAATTTATTTAGGGATAAGACCAAAATACAAAAGTTCTAGACAAATAGCCCATTAGGGATTCTAATAGGGTATATTTATTGGGAGTCTAAATATGTCTAGAATTCTTCTTGGTCTATCTATGTTTGCTTTTTTAAGTGGTTGTGCTGTTGCTCGTATCCAAACTTACGACCCTGATTATAAAAACACACGACAACTGGAAAATGTAAAAGGCTCTTTTAACGAGGTTTCTGCGGTTGGGGCTACCGAACTAGTCTCTCTAAAGATTTCTAAATCTTCATTGTCTTGCCGACTCACAACCTTTAGCACGCCAACCAATCAACCGATCTCTCAATACATAAGTGATGCTCTTCTCACTGAACTTGATTCAGCCAAAAAAGTTTCTCCCACGGGAAAAAGTATTGAAATCAAAGTGAACAATCTTGAATCAGACACGTCTGGAATGAACACAGGAACGTGGACCTTAGATTTTACATACAAAACAAATGAAGAAACAAAAAATGTGAAAACCATTACAGAGTTTGCATCTGCTTTTACTGCGGATACGGCTTGTCGGAATACTGCGGATGCCCTAAAAACGGCACTTCGTGAAAACTTTGGCCGATATTTTGAGGCAATAAGTAAAAAATAAATTCTATTTACTAGAACAGTATTTCGTATCCAAGCGAGATATATTCATTACCGCCCCTGAAAAAGACACGCCCTTTATTGCTGGTATTGAATGAAATAATCCCATATACCGGCGAGGATTCCCATAGGGGGCGAACTTTACCCCTAGACCTAAATTTATTTTTTCGTTGAGTCTTTGGTAAACTTCTATTGGCAAGGATAAGTCAAATGGGGGTGATCTATGGAGGAACTTGAGATGGGCTAGAATTCTGGTAAGCGATCCATTGCCCTTTCAATTACCCACAAAATTCAACCCAATACGAACTC
>DYOP01000036.1:0-18189 GCA_020720425.1 Bdellovibrio sp.
TTCAATGGGTTACCTGGACGACTTATAAATAAATTAATAAACAGAAAGTTTTTTTATCTGATCTAGTTTTTGCTCAAGCGTGCTGACCATTAGTTTTAAATGATGATTTTCGTCAGTGAGCTGCAAAACTCGTTTTTTAATATCTATGAGTTCGGTCGAGTAATCTATTGTATTTGAGTTACTTTTTTCAGGGTTAGCTTTTGAGGCGTCATTCGGGTCGATTAGACCAGTGGTTTGGCTGCTATCACCCATTTGCATTGACCATTTTTTTGCAGCCAAAAGGTTTTCAATTCCATCAGGAATAATGACCCATTCAGGTAGAAGTGATGATTTTATTCGTGACTCAGAAATTGTTTTTCGAATGGTAGCCAATATTCTAATTTGGCACGAAAAAATTTCTCCCGCCTTGGGGTCAGGATTTTCACTTAGTGCGGTAACAACCTTGTGTTTTATTGTGTGTGAAAGAGCATTGATTATACTTGATTTAATATCATCAGTCGATTTAGCTATGGCAACAGCTAAAACCTGATAGGGGACTAGCTCTAATGATTCCATGAGTACGGATGGGGTAAAGCTTGAAAGTTTTTGCATATCTAATTTTTTTTCAATAATGGCTTGCTCCCAGGCTGGGTTTTCTGAAGCAATAATACTTAAAAATTTTTTAGCTTTATCGGGCTCACTGGTTTCTATTAAGCTTAGAAGTTGAATAAAACCACCTGGTTTTTGGTAACGCTCAAGAGTGCTCATAGAGTTCCTTTAATGGCTAAATTAGTTCTTACTTCATGGCTTCGGTGCATTCCCATTCATTGTTAACGGGGACAGGACCTAGATCATAAACACGGCATTTTTTAAAAAAGAAATTATCGGGGGGGATTTTTTTTTCGTTTTCGTAATCTCTATCATTGTAAAACCCATCAGATCCATAGGCGGCGGGTCTTGGGTTGGCCTTGCTTTGCTTTTCGGCCATAATTTGACTAGATTTTTTATGGGCACAGCTAAATACTAAAAGGCTGATTAAAAATATTAAGCGGCTTTTAAAAATAATCATACGAAATTATTTTATCAGAGAATGTCAGAGTAAATAATGAAAACTCAATTGACTTGGCCTAAGGCTAGAAGGGTAGAATTGGTACAAGTAGGGGACTTGTATTACTTGTATTATAAGGGGGCCAGAGTTATGTCAAAAACCAAAGGCGTTATTTCTTGCGGGTTTGCTGAGGGTGATAAAATCAATAAATTAAAACTGGTTGGAACTTCTCAACTTGAGTTTGATATTAATGATTTTAAAGGTAAATATGTGATTTTATATTTTTATCCTAGAGATATGACTTCGGGTTGCACCACTGAGGGACATGAGTTTTCGAAACTTAAAACTAAATTTGAAAAGTTAAACACTTTTGTTTTTGGTATTTCAAGAGATTCAATTGAAAGTCATAATAAATTTAAAACAAAAGAAAATTTTTTAGTCGATTTATTAAGCGATCTGGATCAGCAGGTGTGTACAGCCTTTGATGTTATCAAAGATAAAAATATGTACGGGAAAAAAGTTAAGGGTATTGAGCGTAGTACATTTGTAATTTCACCTGAAGGAATTTTGATTAAGGAGTGGAGAAAGGTTAAGGCTGAGGGGCATGCCGAGCAAGTTTATTTATGGGTCGTTGACAGAGTTGAAGCCAAAAAAAATGCATAATAAAAATGGGTTACTTTATTTATTTTTATTGAGTTTGTTTTTTTTCTCAAGCCCCACTATGGCCCAGGTTCGGGCAAATGTTTTTAATGATCAAGCTATTGTATACAAAGAGCCTCATTTTGATGCTGATGTGGTAACATCGCTCAAAGCCGGGAAAAAATGTATACTGTCTAAAAAGCTTTATAACCAAGCATTTTATAAAATTAAATGGGGTAAAAATAAAATTGGCTATATTGCCGATACGGATGTTGATTTTAAAAATCATTGGAGACATCAAAGCAGTCAAAAAAACTCTTTGGATAAAAACTTAAATAAAAATCAAAAAAGTAAAAATCAAGAGTTAGGCCAGGCGTTAGACACTGAGGCTGAGCAAGAGGGCGCAGCTGACCCGTTTAGAAATGCAGAAGAGTTTGAGGGAGGGGCGGATCAATCTCAATCAAACTATGAATGGAAAAGATTTTTGGGTTTCGAATCGAGTTGGGTTGCATTTAAAGAAAAAACAATGGGTAAAGAGCTAAGAGAAGATCATAATTATTTTGGACTTCGTTGGAGGGGGCCCGAAGTTGTAAGTTGGTTGTCTTATGTTGATACAGGATTTAAGTATTTAGGTAAGGCCCCTCAATATTATGAAAAATATTTGGGTTACCCCGCCTCGGGTTACTCGTTTCTGGCCCATTTTGCAATGGCTACTTCATCGTCTATGGGTAAAAAGACCCAATTTTTTTATGGTTTTGGCCCTTTTTTAAGATACTCTCAGTGGAATGTGAGTCAACTGGTCAACTCGGTTGAAAAATCTTATCAGTTAACCGATGTTAAAATGGGGGCTATGGTTTTATTTGGTTTGGCCTATTTTTTTGATCCCATTTCGATAAGGGGTGATTTTCAGTTTCACTGGGAATCGACCACTTATTCTTCGTTTGCTTTAGGGCTTGAGTGGCCCTACTGATAGGCGGCAATGATCTCAGAGTGCCTTAAATTTTGTCTTTGTCGTTATAATGATGTCTTCTAACCTCTATCTTCTAACCTCTATCTTCTATCGGGTTCTAACTCTTATGGCCAATTTACCCTAGTTTCTAGACAAAGCGCCTTCAAAAATGTTTAATTCCCCTGATGAGCATTAAAATTTTATCTGATGATGTTGTTAACCAAATTGCAGCAGGAGAAGTGGTTGAAAGACCGGCTCACCTGATTAAAGAGCTTATCGAAAATGCACTCGACGCAAAGGCAACTCAAATTGATATAGAGCTTATTGATGGCATTGAGCATATGTTGGTAACAGATAACGGTTTGGGCATAGCTCCTCGGGATTTACCCATAGCCCTTCTTCGACACTCAACAAGTAAAATATCCGAAACAAATGATTTATGGGCCTTGGCTTCGTATGGTTTTAGGGGAGAGGCTTTGGCCTCGATCTCAGCCGTTTCTGAGCTGAGTGTAAGCTCAAGAACAAAAGATTTTGAATTTGCAACTAAAGTAACAAGCGAGTTTGGTAAAATTGGCCAATCCAATCAAGTGGGTCACCCCATCGGGACACAAATAAGGGTTAAAAACTTATTTCACAATGTGCCCGCAAGACTTAAATTTTTAAAATCCCTGCCCTCTGAAATCGGCCAAATTCGTCAGGTGATTAGAGCTATGGCTTTAGTAACACCCCATGTGGGCTGGAGATTTATTGTTAATAATAGGGCCGATTTATATTTTGCGTCCACTGATGAGCTAAAAAGGGCTCAAGACGTGCTTGGTGTAAAGCAACTGTATGCTTCTTATGAAAATTTAAATAGTTATCGGGTAACGCTTTTTGGATCAAGTCCTCATGAAACCATTAAGACAGCTAAAAACATATGGATTTTTGTTCAAAATCGTTGGGTTCAAGATCGAGCCTTAAATGCAGCCCTTTTAGAGGGTTACCGAAATTATTTAATGCATCATGAGTATCCCTTTGCGGTGGTTAAGTTAGATATTCCACCTGAACAATTAGATGTTAATATTCACCCCACTAAATCGCTGGTTAAATTTCAAGACTCTTCGTTGGCGTTTAGGTCGGTTGTGCATGCCTGTCGGAAATTGATGGAGCAGGCCCCTTGGTCGCCCTCATCATCGTTATCTGACCTTGAAAATAAGACAAATGTAAAGCTATCAACAGAATCAGAAAAAGATAATACTTATACCCAAACTAAGTTAGATAATAATTATTTTGAAAAAATATTGTATCCAAATAAGTTAAATGCAAGTGATTGGAAATCGCTTGGGCAGCAAAGACGAACAGATTATGGCGTGGTGGAGTTGGCTGAGTCAGGCGAGCTAACGGCGCAAAAAGAATTATCTGGGCTAGGGGAGTTAATAGCGCAAAGAGAACTATCTACGGCTACTACGGCTACTGCAACTTCTACGGTTACTGCAACTGCTACTACGGCGCAAAGAGATGATTTATCTGGTCAAGTTAGGCTAACCCAACTTAATCAATATGGTGAGAGGCAAGACGATCTCGATTTTTTTCAAAATCAAAATCAAAATCTCTTGATTGAGCCAAATTTATCGCAAGTTGAAAGCATAACATGGAATAAAAATCTAACACATATAGAAAATTCGACGACTCTGAGTGAAAAATCACCGCAAGGTTACCAGGCCACAAGCGATCATAAGCCGGCTTCTAATAGATTTTGGCAAAACTTGCAGATTGTTGGGCAAGTGGGATTAACCTACATTATTGCCCAGTCTGCAGATAAAATGTATTTGATTGATCAACATGCGGCTCATGAAAGGGTTAGATTTGAAACAATTAAAAAAAGTATGAGCGCCTCTCGAATCGAAATGCAAATATTATTGATCCCACTTATTATTGATTTTAGAGCTGAAAAAAAAGAAGCCCTTTTAAATCTAAGTTCAAGATTGGCTCAAATGGGTTTAGTGATTGAGGATTTAGGACCTTCTAGTTTGGGAGTTACCCAAAAAGCGCCTTGGATTGTTGAAGAAAAGCTTCCCTCAATGCTAGATCAACTGGCTGATCAAGTTTTAGATCAGGGAGACAGTTATTTGTTTGATCAATGGGCGGATCAGTTAATAGCAACCCAAGCTTGTCACAGCGCCATACGTGCGGGAACAGCGTTAACCACAGAGGGCGTAAAAAATTTATTATCGCAAATGGATGAGTTTCCGCAATCAAGTTTTTGCCCCCATGGTCGCCCGGTTTGGATTGAGTACTCATTTGCCGAGTTAGAAAAAGATTTTGGGCGTAGAGTGTGATGAAAGTTGTATTTGTTTTAGGCCCAACAGCAACGGGCAAATCGGACTTAGCAATAAAATTGGCTCAAAATCTGGGCGGAGTCATATTAAATGCCGATAGCCACCAAGTCTACGCGGGGCTTAAAATTGGCTCAGCAGCCCCCAGCGAAGAAGATTTTTTAAAGGTCACTCACTTATTGTACCATGAACTGTTACCTCCAACTAAAGCAAGTGCCGGATGGTATTACCGAAGGGCTACCGAGGAACTCGATAAACTGGCAAAACAAAATCAAAAATATGTATTTGTCGTTGGGGGCACTGGTTTTTATTTGAGCGTTCTTGAAAATGGGTTAACGCCCATTGGAGGAGAAAATCCCAAGCTCCGTTTAGAACTTGAAAATCAGGTAGCCCAAGGACGGGGACCTAATCTTTATCATCAAATGATCGAGCTTGATCCTTTTTTAAAAGAAAAAATTGCTCCTCAAGACTCTTATCGTATTGTAAGAGCCCTAGAAATTATGTTAACCCATCAAAAGCCGGTAACGCAGATTCAAAAACAATGGGAGCTAAATAGGCCCGTGTTTAAGTATCCTTTACTAAAAATAGGAGTTACCGAATCCAAAGAAGTCTTACTAAAAAGGGTTGTTCTAAGAACTCATAATATGATCAAAAATGGACTCGTCGAAGAAGTAAAACATATTTGCAATCAAGGGTTTGAGGATTGGGAGGCCCTTTTAGGGATAGGCTATAAAGAGACCCTATCGTATTTAAGAGGCGAAATATATAGTCTGGATGAGCTTGAAAAACATATTATTCAAAACACAATGAAACTTATAAAAAAACAAAAAACTTGGTATAATAGAGATTTAAATATTAAATGGTTCTTAAGTCAGTCCAATGATCTTTACCAAGAAGCAGAAAATTATCTTTTAACTGAGTCAGGTATAAATGGCTAATAAGTTAAAAATGAGTCACTTAGATAAGTTAGGTAAATTAGGTAAGTTAGAGCATAAGAAGTCTTAGGGAATTTAGAGGATTCAGAGGGGTCAGAGAATAAGAGGATTCAGTAGATTCAGGGGATTCAGTTAAGTTGGTTAATAGAGGTAACTTAGAAAGCTCAGATAATTAACAGGCTAGGGGAGATCTGAAATTTAATGAAGTTATCAAAAATTTTTAATGAGCTTGAAAATCATTTTAAAGAGGAGGATGTAAGCATCCGCTCAATTATTGATTTGTTGGGTGAAAAAAGTCATTCGTTACTGATTATATTTTTTGTTGTAGGTTTTATTCAGCCCATTCCCTTGGTGGGGATATCAATCGTTTTTGGATTAGTGATTTCTTTTTTTGGTTTTTTTATGATTTTTGGTTATAAGCCCTGGTTACCCCAAAAACTTTTAAACGTTAAAATAAGTCAAAAAGTTGGGCTTAAAACAGTGGAAATTTCAAAAAAGATTACAGTCGAACTTGAAAAATGGATACGCCCCCGAGGTCAGCTTTATTTAAAATACCGTATATTTTTGGGATTTGCGGGTGTTATAACGCTTATAAGTGGGCTGCTGCTTTCTTTACCCCTTCCTATTCCGTTTTCAAATGGGCTTCCGGCTTTGACATTGTTGCTGATTCACCTGGGACATTTAGAAGATGATAGCAATGTTGTGTTACTGGGGTATATCGCATTTTCTTTTACGCTTTTATTTTTTAGCGGCCTTTTACTGTTACCAGATTTGTTTTAAAATTAAATCACTCGCAGCGCAGTTTGAATGGGTAAAATAAAGTCAGCGTTCAACTGATCTTAAGGCTATGGAGAATATGAAGCTGGAAAATTGGCAAGCATAAGCACTTGAACAAACATGGCCATAAAGGGCTCAAGAGATTTTGAATAGTAGGTGTTTTTATAATTTTTAAAATAAGAAATTTGATGAGGATTTAAATTGAAGTAAACATAATTGGGTAAGCTTAGTTCATAGGAATTTTGAAAATGATTGAAATTTGAAATTGATTGGATAATGTGTTTGAAACAGTTGGTATGCGTGAAAAATCAACAACCGGAGTGCCAGCAAGAACATTGGCTTCAGCAGCTAATAAATGAGTAGTTGATATGAGTAAATTCAAAAAAAATAAGCCTAATGATTTACATTTCATATTAACCTCAACTTTATTTCGGAAATTTATGCCAGTCTAAAAAGGAAAACATATTTTTATATAGTAATACCTGTTCTTGTTTTGAGCCTGAAGTATGTCCTTGACCTTCTAACAAATGAACAAAATATTTTTTATCTGATTTTTTTAACTTTTGAATAAAGCCTTCCATCGAGGTTAGGCTAACTCGACTGTCATGAGTGCCATGAATAATAAAAAGAGGTGATTGGAGTTCATCAAAAAAGTTAATTGGAGATCTGTCATGATATTTTTTTTGATTTGTTTCGTATGGACCTAAAAAATTTACCAGCCAATCAGGAATATTTGATGTCTTGTAAAAATCAACTAAATCGGCAAACCCTGCCCCGCAAATTCCAAATCCAAAAGGATACTTTGAGGATTGTTGATTAAAATTTTCAGGCATAGTTAGCCCTCTTAAAACTGAGTAACCTCCATGACTGCTGCCTTCGAGTCCAATGCGCGAGGGAGGTAAATTTAATTCATTTTCTAAAAAATGAGCAGCCCAGATAAGATCTAAAATTTCGTTGCCACCTAAATCACCTTTAATCGAGTCTTCCCATTGTTTTCCGAATCCCCAACTTCCCCTAACAGCAGGGCTAAATGTGGCTATCCCTAATTCTGCAAAAATTTGGCTTTGGTAATTATATTTGTTGTATCCTCCATAAAAAGCTTTAATCGCAACACCTTTAAGGTCAATTTTTGGTAAAACCAAGTAGGCGGGTATCTCAAGCCCATCAAATGATTTATAGGTTAAATACTTATATGTTGAGTGGACTAAAGACTCTTTATCGGTAGCATATAGCTCGATTTGTCTTTTTAAAAATAGGTCATCATGAATTATTTCATATTCACTTAAGCAAGGTGGTTTTGAAAGAGTATGTGACTTTATCCAAATTGTTTTACACTCTTTAGAAAATAATTCAACATTGCCCTCGAATTCCCTTTCAAAGTGTTTTAAAATTTGATTTTGGTTTTCAGTTAATTCATAAAAATGAAGGGTAGTGATATTTTTAGAGAGATCGACCAGCGCCATCGCTAAAACAATCGTGTTACCATTTAGAATTACAGAAATGCCATTATTTATTTTTTTATGGTCAGTAAGCTGAGTATCAGAGTTATTTAAAAAATTATGACAATAAATGTTTAAATACCCGCTTAAGTCCGATACATATAAAAAACTATCCTTATTGAATTCGATAGGTAGAGGCCATAAATTAGATGATTCGTTGCTCTCTGGTAAGACTAATTTTGAGGACTTATTTTGAAGATTGATTTTTAGGATATTAAGATTTTTTCGATTTTTTTCTTTGTCTACAGTAATTAAAACAGATATTTCATCAGTAGAAAAAACGGGGGATCCCCATGTTATTCTATAAATAGAGTGCTCATCTGAGATAATATTATGAATATCATTGAAGAAAGTGTTTAAGTTGCTATTGGATGTTGCTTCAGAGATTGTATTATAATCTGTACGCTGAGGAGACGTAATAGTGGAATTCTGATTTGAAATTATATTAATCGGATCATGGGGGGTTAAATCAGAATTTATCTTGGATGGATCTGTGTTTGAATTTGTGTTTGAATTCGAGTTTGGATCAATGTCTGTACATGTAGAGGTGCTATCATTTATATTTATAGTTTCATTTTTGTTGAGGTTAATTATTTTAATTATTGTCGATGAAATTCCATTTTCAATTTTATATCGATCTGCAATTAAAATTTTACCATTTTTTGAAAAATCGCAAATCATTGCGTAGGTTAAATTTGTTACCTTAGTAAATGATTGGTCTGCAATAGATATTTTAAATAAATTATAATCTTCTTTATTGTCTGTGTCTGATATAATAAATAATTCAAGTGAATCTGAAAAATATTTAATGGGGGTGAAGTCTTGCTTGTTAAAGTCTATGGTTGATGCCAATTTTGCTTTTGATAATTTATCAGTTTCATTTAGATTTAAAAAATGAAGCAGTTTTTTATTTTCAATTTCTTTAAGAAAAAAGAGATGCTCTCCGCTTGTATCTATCCAGAAGTTACTATATATGAAGGCATCAAAATATTTTTCTGTAAAATGAGTCATAGTCTATATCCTGTACTATTGTATTACTTAGTCTGCATTTTTAAGCCTCGCAATACGAGGATTAGAGGATTAAGTCCGAAGATTAATTCGAATTCATTTTGCAGGGATTTCTGTTTAATCTTTAAAACATGAAAATTTTTAATCTTCAAGTTTTTTGTCTGAGTACTTTAGTCTGGTAGCACTTTGGATTTTTATCAGTTCTTCTGGGATTGGTAAATCAACATTAATAAATCATCTGTTTTTTATGGTCATTTAATCGATGTTATTAAAATCCGGGAGATAACTGATAGTGATGAAAACGGCCGTCACACAACAGCATCCCAACATTTATATATGAGTTGCTTTGGCGGACTAGTGATTGATACTCTGGGGATGGGAGAAATTCTACTTTCTGATCATTTGGAGATCGTGATTTCTCAATATGAATAAATAGCAGCTCAAAAGAGAAAGGCGTGGAAGAAGTTTAAGCAATCTAAGGAGTATCGTTGATATGAAATGGATAGTTTTACATGGTACAATTGCCTATTTTTCCTGCGCACCGGAACGGTGCGCGGGGGCTACTATATTAAGGAGCTAGGCTAGTTTATTTATTTAATCCCAAACGAGATTTAGCTTGAGCAGATGTTAAAACTTTGCCATCGTCTGCGTCCTTAATTCCACGATTCACAGCGGCCATGAATCGTACTGACTCTTGTTCTTGAATTCGGTCAAATTCCGCAGGCGATAAAAGCACTCCCGCTGGCTTTCCATTTTGAGTGATCAAGACAGGCTGAGATGAATCGCCAATTTGTTTTAAAATAGTCGCCGCCGAATTTTTAAATTCAGCAAGGGTGATTATATCTTTTGAAATTTTAAGAGCTTTCATAAGTCCTCCGTATAAAGTCCATTATAGGTCTTTTTAAGGACTTTTAAAAGATATTTTTAAAGGACTCTAGGGCTTCGATAGCGATCAAGCTGAGTTATATGGTTGAGGCTGAAAGTCCAATGGTGGGGCTATTAGGGGTCATTAGACAGCTTCTAATTGGATATAACCTAGCGGCTTAGAAATAAAGAACTGCATGGGTGGTGTCAATTTGATTGTGTAAATTTTTTTGGGCTTTTGAACCAGGGGATTTGTTTTTGAAATTAATTGGGTTGTTTTTCCAAAGTGCCTCCATTCTTAATGCGATAACTGTAATTAGATTATAAGTGGGCTGCTGCTTTTTTACCCCTTCCTATTCCGTTTTCAAATGGGCTTCCAGCTTTGACATTGTTGCTGATTCACCTGGGACATTTAGAAGATGATAGCAATGTTGTGTTACTGGGGTATATCGCATTTTCTTTTACGCTTTTATTTTTTAGCGGCCTTTTACTGTTACCAGATTTGTTTTAAAATTAAATCACTCGCAGCGCAGTTTGAATGGGTAAAATAAAGTCAGCGTTCAACTGATCTTAAGGCTATGGAGAATATGAAGCTGGAAAATTGGCAAGCATAAGCACTTGAACAAACATGGCCATAAAGGGCTCAAGAGATTTTGAATAGTAGGTGTTTTTATTAAAGAATATAATTTCTTCAATTTCGTTATTATTATTATTATTAAAAGTCGTCATCAACGGACTCCTCGTTTCCGCAGGGTCAGTCAGTAGAGCTTTCATAAATCCTCGTTATTAAGGATTAAAAATGGTCTTGATTGGTGGCCCCGGGGAGAATCGAACTCCCACGCCCTTGCGGGCACTGGATTTTGAGTCCAGCGCGTCTACCAATTCCACCACAGGGCCAAATAGAAGTAGAAAATATATTGGCTATATCAAAAGAGCAAGTGGCTTAGTAGGGGTGATGACTTTGGGCAGCAAAATTATTCAAGATCAAGTTCGATCCAGGTAACACCTTCTCCGCCATCATCAGCCCGGCCCGAAGTCCATTGCCTAACATAGGGTGATCTTGTTAAATGCGCTCTTAAAGCTTTTTTTAGGGCTTCTGTGCCAAAGCCATGAATGAGCTTCATTCGTTGATGTCTTCTTTGTAGGGCTAAATCAATTTGAACTTCAAGTTTTTCAATGGCTTCGGTTGTTGTTAACCCGCGGCAATCTAAAACAGGATCAGCCTCAATGCCTGAGGTAACAACCCCTGAACTTCGGAGAAGAGCTTGAGTTGGATTTTTTGCGCCCAGTGCTGGCTCGAGTTGATCCCAAGTCATAGCCAATCTCATTGAATCAACAAGTAACATCACTTCACCTTTAGCATTAGGAGTGCTTTGTACAATGCCATCTCGGGACATGGTTTTAATATGAACTTTTGTGCCGGGAGGGTACTGTAAAGCAAAATCCTCTTTAGTAAGTAAGGATTTGCTTTGAAAATTATTTTGAAGGTTCTTATGTGAACTATTTTGTGAGTTACCTGATTTTGAATCTCCCGAATTTTGAAAAGATTTTATAATCTGAGGTAGCTCCATTTTGATTTGTTGAGCCTTACGATGGCGATCCATAGAATCACTGGCTTTTAGAGTTTCTATAAGTTCGTCAATTTTTTTGCGGGCCTCGGTTGCAATTTTTTGAATTTGCTTTTCGTGCTCGGCGTGTAGTTGTTCAATTAAAGTATGATATTTTTTTTGCTCTTCTTCGGCCTGTAAACGAGCTTTTTTTAGGCCTTCTTGAAGGCTCATTAGATCATGTCTTATTTGTTCGGTTTCAGATAAAACATCAAGTCGTTTTTTGCCTTCTGGGCTTAAAAAATCATAGGCTTGAGCCAAAATGGAAGCTGAGATCCCAATTTTTTTTGCCATTTCTAGAGCTAAAGACTGCCCTGCAACTCCCGAAATAAACTGATAAGTGGGTAACCCTTGTTTGAGATCAAATTCTAAACTTCCGGGCCATACGGCCCCTTTTTCTGGCCAGCCAGTTTTAAGTTGACTCAGGTGTGAGGTGATGACCGCAAAAACATGATTGTCGCTAAAAGTTTGAATAAAGGCTTTAGCTAAGGCGCTGCCTTCTTCGGGGTCAGTGCTTGAGGCGATTTCGTCAATTAAAATTAAATTTTCTGAGCCCTTTAAATGACTGGCTTGGTTTAAAAGTTTTAAATGAGCGGCAAAAGTCGAAAGCTCTTCGTCTACTTTTTGAGAGTCTCCAATGCCAACTAAAATATTTTTAAAAAAGGGAATTTTTGCAGAACTTCCGCAAATGGGTAACCCGCACCGAGCCATATGACAAACAAGCCCTACCGCCTTCATAAGGACTGTTTTACCTCCCGCATTGGGACCAGATAAAAGTAAAATTCGTTTTTGAGGAGTTAATAAAACTGAGTTGGGAACGGGGTTTTTATGATTAACAACCATTAAGGGATGTCGAGTATTTTGAATTTCAAAATGTTCATTTGAAAATTCAAAACGACTGGCTTTAATTTGCCGACTAAATTGGGCTAAAGCAAAAATGACATCGCTATCAAGCATGGCTTCAAAGGCTTCAAAAAATAAAGTATGGAGCTTAAATAAATAATCTGAAATTTCATTTAAAAGGCGTTCAATCTCTTCTTCAATTTCGACTTCGACTTCGCGAAGGCGGTTATTAATGGGGATCACTTTTTCGGGCTCAATATAAACCGTTTGCTTGGTTTGAGAAGCTCCATGAATGACCCCATTAACGGCATGTTGGCGACCACTTTTAACGGGGATAACCCATCGGCCTTCGCGAGTGGTAACATAGCGATCTTGTAAATACTCTTGGATGTCAAAATCTTTAACTAAGCGGTCAAGGGTGTTTTGAATTTGTTTAGCTAGGGCCTCTTTTTCTTTAAAAAGATGATATAATTTTTGGCTGGCATCACTTCTGATTTCGCCATTGGGGGTGATCATTTGCTCGATTGCAGATAAAGGAGGCTGAGCATCAAACAAACGTTGGTTGATATCTTGAGCCCAGGGGTTGATAAATGATTGAGTTGTGATTTTCAGTGCCAAAAGCTCTAAGCAAAAAGAACGAATATCTTTTAATTCGATAGGTTTAAGGACGGCATTTTTTTTAAGTCGAAGAGCCCAATTATCAAAAAAATCAAGACTTTCAAAAAAAGGTCTATGCCCTTTTTGCTCTAAAATTTCGTGAGCAAAAAAGATAAAATCTTGTTGCTTAAGTGCTTGTTCAGGATGCGAAAAGGCTTGAATCTCATGAACAATTTTTTTGCCTTTTTCACTGGTGGCGTGAGCTTTAATTTTATTGTTAATTTCTAACCAATCAAGGCTTATAAAAGGTGTATTCATGAAATAGATTTTTGGTTTTTTTCAGCATTCTGTCAAAGAGATCCTAATTGATTTGCTCTTTTTAAAAACAGGAGTAGTGTTTGGCACAAAATTTACCCCATAAGGAGTTTGTATGAAACAGTTATTAATTATTTTGCCACTTTTATTTGCTGCCCCTGTTATGGCTCAAACAACTGAGCCCCAACCTACTCCACCTGAAACATACAAAATATATCAGTGTTTAATCGGAGAATCTGGTGAGCTTTCTCAAAAAACAACCGTCCAATATAAAGACTATGGAATTGGAGGGCATCCAACCATAGTAACTTTTGAGACAGCCTTTACGACCGGGTTTTTGAGCGTAGCCAGAGGCCATGGGGTTGTGAGTATGACTTTAAAAGATACAAAACAAGTATTGTCATTTTTTGGGAAAGCCGAAAAAGGAGCCTACGTCAGTGGCAATTTTTCAATTGCTGGCGGCGATTCTTGGATAAGCGTTGAGTGTACATATTTAAATTAATTTTTATTTTTGACATAAATTGAGTTTGTTTAAGTAATTACTTAATTATGTTACTGTTTGTATTTAAGTGATTACTTAATAATTATATAAGTTTTTTAATTAGATAGAGCGTTTATCTTAAGCAAAAAAACAATACTTTTAATCTAAATTAGGTGACTCATGTGGGTTACTAATATTTTTTTGAGTATTTTTTTGTCCCAAAATTAATATTAAAATTAGAGCCATCATCACCAAAAAGGGGAGAAGGGCTCCGTATTGAGTATAAACCGTTGGTCCATTTGAGGGGTATCTTTTAAGCTCGATAACTTCAGACCAGGGCTCGCCTTGGGGAGATAGACCATAAATTTCTCCGGCTGAGTCAATAGCGGCAGAAATCCCTGTATTAGTAGCTCTAACAAGTGGGATGCGTGATTCAATCGTACGTGCGAGGGTCATATAAAGATGTTGTTGGGGTTCTGATCGAGGGCCAAACCAACTGTCATTGGTAACATTTAAAATCAGCTCAGCCTTTTTTTGCCCTAATTTGGCTGTAAAACGAGGGTCTAAACTTTCGTAGCAAATTTGAGCTCCCACTTTAAGCCCCTGAAAATTAAAAACCTCGGGCCCTTGGCCTCTTGAAAAACCACTTCCCGCGGGATTATATTTTTTTAATTCAGGAAAGGTCTCAGAAAAAGGCAAATACTCTCCAAAAATAAGAAGTTGGGTTTTTCTGTAGGCCGGAGCGGCCGAGCTGCCGTCGGGGTTAAAAATAAAAAATCCATTATAATCCTTTCGTGGTAACTCATCTTTGGGGTCAGAAGAAAAACCTCCGGTTGCCAAGGCCACACCTAAGGTTTTTAATTTTTGATGAAAGTATCTGGCATTTTTGCGGTCCTCATGAAAGGTGTCTAAATAGTCGGGAATAGCGGCTTCGGGCCAAATTAAAAAATCAAGAGGTTTTGAGGATTGCTTTTGTTTATTAATAAGCTCTAAAGACATATCGGTATAAGTATCAATAATCTTTTTTTGAAACCCGAGTCCTTTTTCGGAATAGTACTTTTCGAGGTTTCCGATATTGGCCTGAATAATTCCGATATGGCTGAGTTGATAGGCTGAATTTTTAATGTTTTGTTCGATTAAATAACCGCTTCCGTTTAGGATAAGCCAAAATAAAAAAATGGCGCTGCTGAGTAGGTACTTTAATTTTTTTTGAGAAGATTTGATGATGATAACAATAAGCGCTTGGGTTAGTAAAATAAATAGGCTAAGCCCTAAAAAGCCCATGTACTGGGCCGTTTGAAAAGCCGGGATATGAGCGTAAAATAAAGCGTAACCAAAATTCCATTTAAAAATAATGGGAAATAAGATTTCGCCCAAAGAGGTTAAAAGCGCGAGGTTTAACAAGTAAGCCCAGGGTTTAAGATTAAATTTATTTTTTAAATAGTGGGCCAAAAGGGCGGCTAAGGGGAAATATATATGAATAAAAGCGGCAAATAAAAGTAAAACGATAAAGGCCAACCACCATGGTAAAAATCCAAATTCATGGGCAACAAAGCTAATCCAGTGAAATCCAACAAGAGTTAAAACAAATTGAAAAACCCATGTTTTTAAAAAAACAGATTTGTATGTGAGGTTTTCTGAAGTTGATAATTCAAGCCAAATGGGGACTAAGCAAAAAAATATAGCCCAAGGGAAAAATGGAATATAGCTGGTGCCCATAAGTAGGCCACTTAAAAAAGCAGGAGTAAAGGGCTTGATTAATAAAAAAAACCGATTCATGATGAAAGCATATATAATATTATGCAAAATGAAAAGATATCATCCGAAAATAAAGAAACATTTTATCAAAGGTCTTACCTAAGGCCTTTGTTTTTTGAAATTCGTTGTCCTGAGTGCAATAAACTTTATCGGGTTGACTCAAGAGATATGATTTCTTTAAATCCTCATTTTGATTGTTTACAATGTGGTGTTACCTTTAACGTTTCGCAAGACCCCTTATCTTCGGGTAAATTGGTGACTCGAACGGATCGTAAGCAAGTTTACTCAAAACTTTGTTCAAACAAGCTTGGGTCTGAAGCGATTCGAAAATGCCCTAAGTGTGGCCTATCTAATTTAAAAAACAGTTCAGAGTGTTACAAGTGCGGGGTTATTTTTGATAAATACGAAAAGGTGTTGGCCGAATCAAATGGAGTTGTCGGTGGCCAAGTTGTTTTGCCTTCGCTTGTAAAAGCATGGCAAGATTTGATGAGTGATTATTCAAACATAACCAAGCATGCGGCCTTTGTGGGGCAATGTGAAGACCTTCAAGCCATCCCTTTTGCTTTAAAAAAATATCAAGATTTAAAAGAAGTGCAGCCTCAAGATACGGTAGCATCTGAGATGCACCAAAAATTAGTTTTTAAGATAATTTCTAAAGTTAAAAAGGCTCAATCTTATCAAAAACTCAATCAATCTCGTTATTTTGTATATGGAGCTAAACTCTTTTATTTTTTAAACTCTAGACCTTGGTTTAGATACTTTAGAATTTTAAGCTGGCTTGTGCCTTTTATATGTGTGTTTTGGGGATTTTATCAGCCTCAACTCTCGAACATGGTGGGGCTTGGAGTTTCTTTGGCTTTTTTAAGGGTTACCATAGCTATGATATTAAAAGGCTCATTTAATTTTGAAAATATTTTAAATTTCTAAAGGCGATTTGCTGGCATGGCTACCTCCCGCAGGCGTGGTTACTCCCGCAGGTGTGGTTAGTTGCTAGTGGCGCGAGACACCAGCCAGTCCGTCAGTTACTCCTCGCTGGCTCCTTTTCGGGGCGGAGTTGTTTTTTTAACCATATCACGGCTAAATTGATTAAGGTCTAAAAGGGAGTTTCCTGATGCGCCAGGAGCACGCCTAGAGCCTTCACCAGAGCCGCCGCCGTTGCCACCGTTTTCAAAGGACCCTGTCGAGCTGGGGATAATTTGAGATGATGAGCCTTTGAGTCCTGTAAGGCTAATGGTTGAGTCCATCATGACCAGAGATTTAAATAAATTCAGTTGTTTTGATGTTTTTGTTTTTGCCAATAAAGTTTTTTGAGAATCTCCCGTGGCTAAAATATATTTTTTAACATCAGAATGCAAAAACTCAGGATGATGAGCATAAACTAAAACGGCAGCTCCTGTTACAAAAGCGGTAGCCTGAGAGGTGCCTGTCATATATCCGTAGGTCGAGCCAGGGAGAGTCGATAAAATGTTTTGCCCAGGGGCTGCTAAGTCTACCGTTTCTACCCCGTAATTTGATGAGGGTAACACTTCTGTATTTGGGTTTATTGCGGTAACAGAAATAATATTGCTTAACCCGTAGTCAGCTGGGTAGTAGTGATGAACGTCCGAGTTGGAACGTTCGTTACCCGCGGCTGCAACAAGAAGGATCCCTTTTTCTTGGGCCAATTCTAAGGCGGCTTTTTCTTCGAAAGAGGGCTCTGTGCCACCTCCTGAATAGTTAATGATTTTGGCGCCCATTTTTATTGCATAATGAAAAGAGGCAATGGTGTTACCTAGGTGGTCGGAGTTAAGCTTGGGATCATAATATTTTAAACACATCATCTTTACGTTCGGAGAAATCCCCACAATCCCGTGACCGTTATTAGCTCTTGCGCCAATAATGCCCGCAATATGAGTTCCATGGCCATGGTTGTCTGTAAGGTCATTATTTTTACTTGCAAAATTCCAACCATGAACATCGTCAATAAAACCATTTTGATCATCATCAATTTTATTAGATTGTTTTGGCTGACCATTTTTATCTAATCCCATTTCTCCTTGATTAGACCAATAATTGCCATCAAGGTCTTCATGGGCCAAATCGCAACCCGTATCAATTATGGCTACAATGATATCATTTGATCCTTGTGTGATTTCCCAAGCTTTAAGAGCTTGAGATTTTTCGACTCCCCAAGCCTGTTGAAGAGCGGGGTCATTTAAAATGACTTTCTGTTCGTTTTGAGTGTTTTTTGACTTATTAGAAATTTGCCCAAGCTCAAGTTCTCGCACTTTCTTTTTTGAAAGTGTGGGTGAAGTATTTTCTTGTAGGGAAGCCATAATCCGATTTTTAATTTGATTGATTGAGTGACCATGGAAGTGGGTATTTTTATTAAAAATAAATAGCCCTAAAATAAAAAGAAATAACCCTAGGTAAAATAATTTATTTTTTAAAAATCTTAGCATAATTATATGCTCCTTTTATAATCGTCTAATTGAGTTTATCGGAGGGATAAAAGTAAACTTAATAAAAATAAATTATTTTATGAAATATATGAATAATATGGAGGAAAATGAGTAATATGAGTAATATGAGTAAT
>DYOP01000036.1:18289-22896 GCA_020720425.1 Bdellovibrio sp.
ATGAGTAATATGAGTAATATGAGTAATTTTAAGTCGAGTCAGGAAATCTCTAAAATATGTCTAAAGTTATTTTAAAGGCTTCCGAGTAAGGGTTTGATGAAATCATTTTTTACTCATACTTTTGAAGTAAGACCAAGGTATAAATTTTTAGTTGATTCTTCGGTCATGCTTAAATTTTCGGGTCCTGAATATGTTCCCTGGGAAGAGCAGGGAACGGTTTTATTTGTAAATTTGTCAGGGGCTGCCATCGCGTTGCCCGAGCTTTTAGCGCCTCTTAAAAACGAACTCGTTGAAATTTCTTATACCATAGAAGATACTGAGGTGGTTCAATCTCGGTTAGCTAAAGTGGTACATCTTCAATTGTTATCTGATGGATTTGTCGGGATGGTGGTTCAATATCTGGTAGCCAATCTTTCCGAAAAGTTAGAGCTGAGCCAAGCGCTTAATAAAATTCAAAAAGAAAAAAAGGATGTTAAATCCCATAATCGTGCATCTGATCTTTCGGGATCTGATCTTATGACTTCTAATGCCTCGGGATCTAAAAAATCGATTATGGGTTCGGCTATGAGTTCGATTACGAATTCGATTACGAGTAACAGCTTAGGTGATAATCAATTTTCAAATTTAAGTCAGAATAAAATTATTTTAGGGTTTTGGGAATACTTAGAAAAAAGAAATAAAAAACGAAGTTTTGTAATGGGAGTTATTCTTTTTGTTCTTTGGTCGGTTTTACTAGCTGTTTTTTATTCGCTGAGGTAACAAATTTTATTGATAAGTACTTGAGCGTCTTCGGAGTATAATCCAATAAGGCCATCGGTTTGGTCAAATTTAACGTGAGTGTTAAAAACAATATGATCATTTAAATAAATAGAAGTTTTTTCTTGGGTCAGGGTAACCCAAAGTCGGGTGGTATCACCATATCTTATTTTAGGTAATTCAGTCGTTTTTAAATACTTTTGATCAATTAGGTTCCAAGCTTTACCAAGCTCAACTCCGTTTGTTTTTGGGGTAACGTAGTAAGTTGATTTTGAGCCATAAGGGCCTTTGATGTGGTTATAATAAAACATAAACCAAAAAACCTCCCACGGGTTACTCGGGCTTTTTTGTCTGAGGGGTTTTTGATTTGTGTATTCGATATAAAATTGTAATTTATTATTAAGTTTAAAATTTTGTTGGCTTAGGGTTAGGGCGGCATGAGTCGATGAGGGCTCCCTTGCATTTTGGGGCTTAATAAAAATCTGTTTTTTTTGGTCATCAATATAAGTTGTTCCAAAGCCGTCATAATAGATGTTCCAATGAGAAGAGGTTAAAGGGATTGGGATAAGAGGCCATGGGCAGCTTTCTGCGCTTTTGCTTAAATGCTTTTTTGCAATAATGAAGGGGTTTTGATGATCCGTCATGCTTAGGTTTGAGCAAGTCATAAGAAGTAGGTAAGTTAATCCAATAAGAATTTTTTTTATATAATATAAGTCAGTTTTGTAATTCATACTCGACTTTGAATCGGTTAAAAAAATAATCAGATAAGGGGCAGATAGGGTTTTATTTTTATTCAAGGGTTAACGTCTGATATTTTATTAGCCAGCACTACTTTGGTCCTGAATGTGTTTGTGTGGTCTTAAAATATAAAGTTTCCAGCATATGCACTTGATTACCCTTCACCGGTATATTTGAGTTCAGGATAACCACATTGGGCTTCACGACTTTTAGGGTCGTCATGTGCATATGCTGGTAAAGTTTAAATCTAAGGACAATTCTAGGGGCT
The DNA here is from genome assembly GCA_020720425.1 of Bdellovibrio sp. Classification (GTDB taxonomy): domain Bacteria; phylum Bdellovibrionota; class Bdellovibrionia; order Bdellovibrionales; family Bdellovibrionaceae; genus DYOP01. The sequence continues at coordinate 20,052 of DYOP01000036.1, forward strand.
AATCTAGGGGGCTAATCTAGGGTCAGTTCTAGGCCAAACTAAGGTTCAATTAATGGTTTGAAGGTTAAAAGCAAAAAATTTTTATAAAAGTACTCATGATTTTTAAATGTGTACCGAAATGAGTTAATGAAGAGGAATTTGTAATGTTTTTATAATGGAAGGAGTACTCATGGGCAGCAAACTTTTTTTAGTAACAGATGATTTAGAATTGATCGTAGCAGTAAGAGAATACTTTGATCAAAAGGCCCCCGAAAGTTTAGAGCTAGAGGTGTTTTCAAATCAATCATGGGCTGATAATCTTGAAACCCCCCATTTAAGATCTAAAATATTGGGAAGGCCCGTTTTGCTAGCCGGAATCGGAGCACCCTTTTTTGATCCAAGTATGGAGGCAGAAAATCAGTTACCAGCTAAAGAGTCTAAAGAAAGAAAAAAATATACGCGCCGTGAGTATGTAAATGATCTCTATGATGTAAACCAGAATAATCATAATTTAGATGGCCATGAAAATGGTAACCCTCATGACAATTTAGATGAGCCTAGTCACGTAGACTATAATAGCTCAGAAGGCAATTATAATAATCCTAATAATGTGGTAACTTTAAATTTACAAAAGCCTCAAAATTACCAAAACGGTCATAACCCTCAAAATTCACAAAAAGTTTATCCCTCGCAAATGTACTCTATGGAGGAGATCGAAAAACAAGCCATTTTAAATGCCATTGAAGTGTGTCGTGGTAACTTATCTTATGCCGCTAAATCACTTCGCTTAGGTCGGGCGACTTTATACCGAAAACTAAAGCAGTATGGCATTGACCCGCATCAGATCAAAGAGCAAAGTCGTGCTAAAATGAACCCCAAAATTAAGGTGGCGTAAATATTATGAGCCAACACTTTTTTTCGAGCCCCAAAAAAAGAAAAGAGTTACTTGATTCAAGAAAAAGGCTGATTAATAAAGCTATGGGTTTTATTTTTTTAAGTTTTTTATCTTTATTGGTTACTCATGAATTGGTTTATCAAAATAGTAATAAGGTAACGGTTTCTGAAAATTGGAATATGTTACTGCCGCAGCTAGACAAAAACAGTCTCCAAGCTCAAGAGGGACGAAAAACAGCAAGTCAAAATACTCAAGAGGTTATGGGATTAACTTGGGAACAAAAAATTTTAGAAAAATTAAATACAAAGCTATCAAGACAAACAGCATCTTTAGGACGTGAGCCCGATGCCGTTAATGTGTTTAGCGTAAGTGAGCTTGCTGGTCGTTACCGAATCGTTACCCAGCCAAATTCAACGGGCCGAGTTATTATAAAAGAGCTTGAATATATTAAAGCTCTTGATCAATTAAGCCAGCCTTACTCGCCGGGTAACGTTCGTGATTTTCTTAATAAAAATAGAGAGTTATTCGGAATATCGGAAAACCCACTTCAGGTTTCGACTCCTGATAGTAAAAAACAATTATCATTTGAGGCATTTGAAAGGGATACCGATTATCTAGTTAAAATTAATGTATTATTAACAGAACAGGGTCAGTTGTTAAAACTTAATGTTGAATCATCTGAGTAAATCTACTTTTAATATATATGTGTGTCTATTGGATATTATAAATCAAAGTAACAGATCTATAGCTTAACCCTTGAAGCTCTCGCAAAATAAGCACAATAGACTAAAAGTCTATAAAATAATTTGAAATTTATAATGACTGGCTCTCAGGCCAGTATAATAAGGCAGGTTAATGCTTTATTTAAATGGGTATATTTAATTTTTTGTTTATAATTTTTAAATCTAAGTAACTTCTAGTTACTTAGTCTAGTTTTAGTGTATGCATCATCAAAAGGTCTTGAAGTTGGGGGGCTTGTTTGTAACACTTTAGTCAATGGGACCATTGAATGGATGAAATGGTTTCAGGTAAAACTAACCCTTAGGACATGAAGCCGTGTCTTAAGTTAAAAGGAGGGAGCAAGGATGCTCAGAGATATTCTTATTCAAAAGGGTTTATCAAACAGGGAATCAGAAGTTGCCGAATTGGTAACTAAAGGTATGTCTAACAAAGAAGTTGCTAATCAACTTTTTGTGACAGAAAAAACAGTTAAATTTCACTTAACCAACATTTATAAAAAAATGAGTGTTAAGTCGCGAGCTCAGTTAATCGTATGGTGTATGCCACACTTTAACTTTATCGAAACAGAGCCGGCCAATCAGAATACACAGATTACAGCATCAAGTGCCAATGCCGCTCAGTCTAATATTTTAGGCGGAAACGCAAACACTTCGGCTTCTTCTTCGACGCCTTTTATTGTTCCTGGTCGAAGCAATGAGCTTATCGGTGGCCGCGGTAACGGTGATGTAGGTACTGGTATAGCTTAATGATAGATGGTCTTGAGTCATTAGCTCCTAAAAGACCCGAAAGTTCTCGGGTAACAATGACTCAGTTGGTTTTGCCTGGTATGACAAACCAACATGGTAGCGTTTTTGGTGGCACGGTTATGTCATGGATCGATATATGTGCTGCTGTTTCGGCGTATCGTCATGTTGGAGGAGAGGTCGTTACGGCTTCTGTAGATGATCTCCATTTTTTAGCACCAATATATGTGGGGTGGGTTGTTGAACTCACCTCACAAGTTTATTATACGGGTCGCACGTCGGTCGATATTGCCGTTCAAGTGATTGGTGAAAACCCAAAAAATGGAAATCGCAGTTTAACTGCAAAATGTTTTTTAACTTTTGTGGCTATTGATGAAAATCAAAAACCACGCCCTGTTCCGGGTTTAATTTTAGAATCCGACATTGATAAAAAAAATTACAATTTAGCTAAGCAACATCGAGATTTGCGTATGCAAAGATTTGGTCT
>DYOP01000037.1 GCA_020720425.1 Bdellovibrio sp.
CGGAAAATAATCTTAATATCAATCAATTATCAAACCACGAGCTACTGGGTCGTTTAGAAAGGCTTGTTAAATCTGAAAGAAAAATCACCCATCGTGTGTTACTTCATATTAATGAAGTTGAACAGCGTAGGCTTTATGCTGATCTTGGTTTTGATTCGATGTTTAAATATTTAACTCAAAACCTTGGTTACTCAGAAGATAGTGCTTATCGCAGACTTCAGGCGGCTCGCCTATTAAATAATGCTCCTCAATTGGCCGAAAAACTAGAAAGCGGCGCGCTTAATTTAACTCAGCTGACCCAAGTCCAAAAATGCATTAAACAAGAACATCAAGAAGGTCGAAATATTGACTTAAAAAAAACCCAGAAAATTTTAGAAAAAATTGAGAATAAATCTAATTACGAAACTCAAAAGTTATTGGCCCATGAGTTTAATTTGCCAATAAAATCTCAAGAAATAATTATGCCTCAACGCGATGATAGCGTAAGACTTGAAGTTACTTTTACACAATCAGAAATGGAAATTTTATTAAAAGCCAAACAAGCGATATCTCATTCAGTCCCCAGTGGTAACTGGGCTCAAGTTTTTACATATTTAGCTAAAAAGCATCTTCAAAAAGAATTTGGTAAAAAAGGCTTAGAAGTCTTGGGAATAAGTGAGTCACTCGAAAAAAATAAAGATGCAGAAGTTAATAAAAATCAATTTGGACATGACAAAAGTGCGCCTAATTCAAATATACTCATAACTGATCAAGCTGAATCAGGTACAAATGATATTTTAAAATCAAAAGTCGAGGTCGAGGTAAGTCCTTTGGTAACGCGCAATTTCATGGTTATGCGAAAAGGTTTTGATTCACAGTTTCAGTCAGGGGTAAACAAATCCAACTCGAAACTTCAGATAAAAAGCACGCGAAAGCCTATTAAAATATCTATAAAAAGAGAACTTTTAACTAAAGCTGGTCATTGCTGTCAGTATGTTGACTCTGTTACCGGAAAAAAATGTGATAGCACATATCAGTTGCAAATAGACCACCGAGTTCCGTTAGCCAAAAATGGGAGTCATGATATCCTAAACTTACAAGTTTTATGCAGAACACATAACCTCCATTTAGCTCAAAAATGGGGTTTACTATAGACCCATTATATCAAAACCACTTAAAGCACAGTTAAAGATATACAAAATTATGCAAACAAACTGTTCCGTCTGGTGGCCACCTTCAACTCAGTAAGTTATATCTTGAGTGCAATGGCAACAGTTATGCGAGAAAAAAAGGACAGAGAGTGCCCCTTTTCAATTATGACACAGAGCTAGAGGCAATTATGCCGCTTTAATCATAAATCAATATGAAAGAAGTCTATTGACCCATACAAGAGGGCTTTCTAGACTATTGAAACAAATCAAGGCCCATAAAAATATCCTGGCTTAGCCCTCTGATATTTTTAAAATTATTCGAAAGGATTTCCTATGAAAAAACACTTTATCAAAGTTTACCCATCAAAACAAAAATTAGAAAAAGCTGACCAGCTGGCTTGGAAATTTGCTGAGCTTGCTAAAGATCAAGTTATTGTTACCGAAGCCGTTAAAGATATGATTATAAATCGAATCATTGATAACGCTTCGGTCGCTATTGCCTCTATCAACCGATCGGCTGTAAAAACCGCAAGAGCCATGGCTATGGCTCACCCCCGGAAACAAGGAGCCACTCTTTTTGGGTTACCTGCATCAGCAAAATTTGATTGCGAGTGGGCCGCTTGGGCCAATGGCACAGCCGTTAGAGAGCTTGATTATCATGATACATTTTTAGCAGCAGATTACTCACATCCCGGAGATAATATCCCTCCCTTACTGGCCGTAGCTCAACAAACACAAAAAGCAAATGGCCAAGATTTATTGCAAGCGATTGCGACGGCCTACGAAATTCATGTGGGACTTGTTAAAGCCATTTGCCTTCATCAACACAAAAAAGATCATATTGCTCACTTAGCCCCCGCCACAGCCGCCGGAATTGGCACCTTGCTTAAACTATCAACTGAAGAAATTTATCAAGCCATTCAGCAGGCAGTGCATGTTTCGTTTACGACTCGGCAATCAAGAAAAGGTGAAATTTCTTCTTGGAAAGCCTATGCTCCCGCTCATTCCGGAAAACTCGCTATTGAAGCTGTTGATCGCTGCATGAGAGGAGAAGGGGCGCCTTCACCCATTTACGAAGGCGAAGACAGCGTTATTGCCTGGATGCTTGATGGCCCCAAGGCTCAATACGAAATTGAGTTACCCGAAAAAGGCCAGCCCAAGCTTGCTATTTTAGAAACTTATACAAAAGAACATTCTGCTGAATACCAGTCTCAAGCCCTTATCGATTTAGCATTTAAAATGCGAGATAAAATTTCAGACTTTAATTTAATCGAAGATGTTACCATCTACACCTCTCACCACACCCATTATGTTATTGGTACAGGCTCTAATGATCCGCAAAAGTTTGACCCACAAGCTTCACGCGAAACATTAGATCATTCGATTATGTATATTTTTGCCGTCGCACTTGAAGATGGAAAATGGCACCATGTTCATTCTTATTCTCCCGAAAGGGCCCAAAGACCTCAAACAATCAGTTTATGGCAAAAAATTAAAACGGTTGAAGCCCCCGAGTGGACATCTAAATATCATGATCCCGATCCTAATAAAAAACAATTTGGGGGAAGGGTTGAAATTCGACTTAAAAATGGAGATAAATTAATTGATGAGTTAGGCGTCGCCAATGCCCACCCTGCAGGTGCCAGACCTTTTACTCGCACTCAATATATTTCAAAATTTAAAACTCTTACAGAAGGACTTATTTCTGAAAAAGAATCTCTACGCTTTTTAAATCTTGTACAAAATCTTTCTGAACTCAACGCTCAAGACCTACTCGAATTAAATGTTACTTTAGATCTTCAAAATCTTGAAAGTAACACAAAATTAGGAATCTTTTAATTCTTCACAAAAAAGGTGGATAAGTTATGCTTTTTCAATACCACTCAGCATTTGACAAGAGAAGACAGTTTCGCGCAGAACTTAAAACAGATCGCACTTTGCAATTTCCAGGTGCTATTTCTCCCCTCACGGCCATTCAAATTGAAAAGGCCGGATTTGATGGCGTCTATATTTCGGGCTCTGTTTTATCTAACGATCTAGGTTACCCTGATATAGGACTGACCACCCTTTCTGAGGTGACCCAAAGGGGACGACAAATTGCTCGGGTAACCCATTTACCCTCTATTATAGATGCCGATACCGGGTTTGGTGAACCCATGAATGTGGCCCGAACGGTTTCTGAAATGATCGAGTTGGGTCTTTGCGGTTGTCACTTAGAAGACCAAATGAACCCCAAACGTTGCGGCCATCTTGACGGAAAAGCCTTAGTCTCGACAGCCGAAATGCTAAAAAAAATAAATGCCGCCGATCAGGGCAGAAAAATGGATCCCCATTTTGTGATTATAGCTCGCACCGACTCAAGGGCTTCAGAGGGCCTAGAGGCCACCATAGATCGCGCAAAAGCTTATATTGATGCGGGTGCTGATGTTATTTTTCCAGAGGCTCTGACATCGCTTAAAGAGTTTGAAACTTTTGCTCAGGCTGTTTCGGTTCCTATTTTAGCCAATATGACTGAGTTCGGAAAATCAGAACTTTTTTCGTATCAAGACCTCAGCCAAGCAGGAGTAAAAATAATCATCTACCCTGTTACCCTTTTGCGAGTTGCGCTTAAAGGCACCCACGATATTTTATCAATAATTAAAAATACAGGCTCACAAAACTCTATGCTTGGTCAAATGCAAACCAGAAAAGAGCTCTATGAACTCACTGACTACGAAATGTATAACCAACTTGATCAGTCTATTTATAACTTTAAAGTTTAATTTTAAGATAAAAATTAAAACAAAGGAGATTTCTCTATGACTCACCCTAAAATGATTAACCCTGATTACGTTCCTGAACCCGAAAAAATGAATGTAAAAAAGGGACTCGAAGGGGCCGTGATAGATCAAACAAGTGTTTCTAAGGTCACACCCGAAACAAATTCTCTTATTTATAGAGGTTACCCTGTTGATCAATTGGCACAAAAATGTTCGTTCGAGCAGGTGGCCTACTTGTTATGGAATAACGAGCTTCCGACTCAGGAGGAGCTAAAACAATTTGAAAATAAAGAACGAGGTTACCGCACAGTTTCAAGCGAAGTCGCTGAACTTATCAGGCTTATGCCAAAAACAGCTCACCCCATGGATGTCATACGAACAGCGGTCAGTGCTTTAGGATGTCAGGATCCTCGTATATGGGATAAAAATTCTAACCCCGACAAGGCCCTTCAACTTTTAGCTAAAATTCCCACCTGTGTTGCTATCGATATAAGACGCCGAAAAGGCCAAGCCCCCATAAGTCCTAGGACTGATCTTAGCATCGCTGAAAACTTTTTTTGGATGTGCTTTGAAGCCCTACCCCAACCCGAAATTGTTAAGGCCTTTGATGCTTCGCTAACACTTTATGCCGAACATAGCTTTAATGCTTCAACTTTTGCGGCAAGGGTCATTACATCAACCGAGTCTGATATATATTCTGCCACTGTCGGCGGTATTGGCGCACTTAAGGGCCCCTTACACGGCGGAGCTAACGAGGCTGTTATGCACATGATGCTCGAAATTTCAGACCCCGCACAAGCTGAAGCCTGGATGAAAAACGCTTTAGCTCAAAAAAAGAAAGTGATGGGATTTGGTCACCGCGTTTATAAATATGGCGACAGCCGAGTCCCTACAATGAAAAAGTATCTTCAAATCATGAGCCAAATTAAAAATGAAACAAGGTGGATAACCATGTACGAAGCCCTCGAAACAGTCATGGTAGAAACTAAAGGTATTTATCCTAATTTAGACTTCCCCGCGGGGCCTGCTTACTACTTAATGGGTTTTGAAATCGAATTTTTTACACCTATTTTTGTAATGGCTCGCACAACGGGCTGGTCAGCTCACATTATAGAACAAACCAGTAACAATCGTATCATTCGCCCCTTATCCGAATATACCGGAACAGCTGAGCGCAGCTTATAGACCGTTATTTATAAGGTTTAAAATCCACCCCTTTAAAGCGGGAACACTCGTATAGGCTCCCATAAAAAGGCAATGCTCATCGCCCCAACTGGTAACACCTAATAAGGTAAGCTCACCTTTTTTATCTACAAAATAGGCGGGCCCACCCGAGTCCCCGTTACAAGAGCCCCGTCCCCCTTGAACCTCATAGGTAAATTGAGTTTTAGAAAATTGGGGATTAGCGATGGTAACCACTGTTTTCATAAGCTGGGTGGCATTATCGCCTGTAAAAGGGTCAACAACTCCAAAACCGGCTAAAGTTACTTGATTGCCCGTTATAAGATCACTTGAATCACCCAATTTAACCGGCACATAAGGCGAAGGGGCCGATTTAACAAGTTCAATTAAAGCCATATCATACATCGGAAAAATTTCTGCTTTTTCAAGAGAGTCCACTGTATAGAACTCATGGGCCCTTAATTTTCGTATGCTCGCAAATTGTACCTCTGATTGCGAAACCTTTTTTGTAACCTGAGTCCCAAACCCAACAAAAATATTATTTTTAAGTTCATCAAGAGACATATTTAACTCTTGAGCCACATCAACTAAACAATGAGCTGCCGTTAAAACAATATGTGGAGCAATTAAAGTTCCCGTACAAAAATTTATAACCAAATTGCCATCATTTGATTGTGGATAAAAATAAAGCGAAACGGTAGATAAAGCGACTTTATCCATACTTGATACAGGTTGCCCGGCCACTATACTTTCTGAACTATCTGATTTCTGAATTTTTATAGGGCTGCTATTGGCCGTTTCTTTGGCCGCCATTGGAGCTTGGCAAGAAAAACCACTTAATACTATAATCATAAGAGCACCAAAATAAAGACCTTTTGATTGCCTATATAGGGGCTTCATTGACAGATGATTAATTTTAAAAGTTGTCTTAAGTAAGTTGATTGCCTTTATCACTGTTATCATTATCCCCCCAATTAATTATGATCTAAAAACCCCTGCCGAGTACTTAGATCGACACTATAAAAAATACAAATAAATAATTGTTAGGGAAGCGATAATATTTTTTTTAAATCAAAACAGAATTTTGATTTAGAAGTTCCAACCATAGCCGGCTCGAATTAATATAGAGCTTGCCGACACCCCAGCCCCTTCGGGAAAAATGCCATACTCAAAAGAAATCGGAATAAAGCCTTGCTTTAAACTCATGTCATAGCCGGCCCCAATAAAAAATAAATTATTAGTCGATGCGCCCGAGTCAAGCACACTAATATTTGAAGATTTACTTGCGGCTAAAAGATAGCTTGCTCCACCGCCCAACCAAAACTGAGGAGAAAGATAATAATTAAGCCCGCCTTCAAATGATAAATAACTAAATGACGCACTCGACCCTTGGCCTTCGATAGTAAACTGATGCAAGCCCCCCTTGCCTCGAATTTTAAGATGGCTCGAAAGCGAATAGTCGGCAAAACCAGATAAGGCAAATGACATACCAGAGTAAGTTGCACTTACACTTTTTACTTTTATTGACATCGAGTTATTTGAAATCCCCCCGATGACACCCACTTTAAGTTTTAAATTTTTTCTTCGGCCAGAACCAGACCTCGTATCGCTCTTTTCTGCAGAAAAATCATCTCCCCCCACTTGCATATCAACTTCAGGGTTACCTTTTAAAACTTTGGCAATGGCTTTACTCCCTTTAACTTGAGTAATAATGAGAATGGCCTTTTTTTTTCCGGCCTCATTAAAAGCAAAAACTTTGTCCTCGACTGCAAACTCATCACCCTCAAGCAAAATCAAAACTTTTTTTCCGCTGACTTTTTGAATTTGAGCCGAAAAGCCAAGCGTTGGTAACATAAAAATAGCTAAAAAAATAAAACTATTAATCAACCCCTTAATAAATGTTAAATCTTGCTTAGTCTTAAATTTGGTCATTATTTAACTCCTTACACTTATGAACATAGCTCGCCTCTGAAGAACCATATACTAAAATATTTTGTTCTATCAAAAGGGAATACTTTTTTCTATAATCAATCATTTGCAAATGAAATAGGTTTGTACTTTCCGAGTAAATGTCTGCCATAGAAATATGACTATCAAAAATTAAATCATCATTTACTGTCTCTTCATATACAACCGGCTCAATCCAGCAGTAAAGTTTTTTATCCTCACTCTGAACCTCTTCACCCGTCGAAAGATTGGCCACCAAAGCCTTTGGATAATTGGCATAATCTTGTTCAAACTCAGAACGTCCCTGAGACTCATAAACACTACAAGAAGCGATCAGCCCAAAAAATAAAGCTATCACAAAAATATTTATAAAAGTTAAAACAAATCGATACGAAAACTTAAGCATGATTTAAGTCTATAAGAAACCTGTCATGGCCCCTAGTAAATTATAAAGACTCGCATAAAGTCTAGGGGCAATTAATTAACGGTTATACTCTGGGTTAACCATTAAGGTTAGGTTACCTAAAAACTCAATGATTTTTAATTGAGATGCATTGTCTATCTCTACTGGATCATAAGGAAATAGTCGCTTTAAAATACCATGGGTTTCGTTGTTGAAATTAGTTATCGTTACGGCAACTTTTGGTGATTTAGTTTTTAATTCTAATTTTTCAATAAGATCAAAATCTAAATTTGCTTGACCCATAACCTTTAACATAGCTACAGGAATAACCGATAATAATGGGTTCACATCAATCGCGGCATAGCTTTGATTTGATAAATCAATGGCCATATTGACTAGGTTCTGGGCCTGCTCTTGGGCCATAAAATTTAATGCAAATTGAGTTTGATAAGTAACATCAAAAATTTGAGTAGATAGAGTTTCAATATTCTCTACCAATTCATCAACATTACCATCAAGTGATTTAAATAATGCTAAAGCTTTGTTCGAACCCATAAGAGATTGAATTTTACTTTTTAGTGCGCCCCTAGCTTTATCTATTTCAGAACGATAGCTGCTGTTTAAATCCGTCGTGATTTTTTCAAAAACTTGCAAAGTGGATTCATCCCCTCCTTGCTTGGATAAAAGTTCTATTAATCGAGCTAAAGAGGCCTTTCTTTGTAATTCAAAAAAATAATTCAGTTCAGCCCCAAGTTGAGTCGCATCGGTTAACTTTAGGGTATGCTCAAATCTTTCTGCTTTTCGAATAATTTGAGCTGAAAGATCAGCTCCATCTACAGGCCAAAAAGCAAATTGCTTTTCAGAGCTCATAGATTTACTAACCCTCTGAGTGACTGAAGGTCGATCCGTCGGAACCGCTTGCCCCATTGAAGATGCCACCTTAAAAAGGGTTGCATGATTATACTGATCTTTTAATGCCTCTGATTGCATTGTTAATACCCCATGTAAAGCGCCATAGAGTCTTAACTGGGGAGTAATATGCACTTTTTCATTCAGAAAAATATACTCACCCTTAGATGTTACCATTGAACCAACTAAATTCTGACTTAAAACTCCTAAAAATGAACCTGATGTAATGGTTTTAGCTGCTGAGCTATTAAAAGTCATAGACTCAAAATCAACATAATTAAAACTAGTGTTACTTGTTAAATATCTCTCAAAAGGCAATCCGTTTAAAGCTAATAAATTTAAAGCCATAACCTTAATCGGAAGGATTCCGATCGTATCAATTTTATCTTTACTCACAAAAACATTGTTTAGGGCCTTAGATTCGACGATTTCAATATTATTTTTATGTTCTAAAATACTAATGCGATTTTCTAAGTCAAAAAAAGAAGTATCCACTGTGGGAAACCTAACAAGGTTATTAAAAAACACTAACCCTTTTAAGGCTGCACCACTATAATCATCAATGATTTCCTGATTATCTCGTTCTATATTATTTAAGTAAAAATACTCATCCATAAACTGCCTTAAATCAATCAGCGTCTTCATTGACTGAGACAAAGCTGAGGCCATATTTGAATAATTAAATTCAATACGATCCCAAGCAAAATATGAATTGATATAATTGTCCTCAAACTCTTGCATTAAATTACTCGCTATTTCAGTAGCGGTTGTACCATGATCAAAACGTTGGCAAGTGGGCACATAACTGACATCTACATCTGTACAAAATTTAACGGGAGTTACTATCAGGTTAAACAACTGCTCGGGGTACTGACTCCAAGCCGAATTTATATTTGTCTGTAATGTGACCAAGTTAATTTCTTCATCTTCGAAAGCTGAACTTAATTTATAATGATCTAAATACTTTTTAGCCTCAGAACTGGCTTTAAGTTTTCCAATGTGACTGGCCTTAAGGGCCCTTATATCATATTGTCCTATGCCATCCCATTTAAAGTTAGCAGGCTCAATATAATCCATTACAGAGCTATAACTCGAATTTTTCGAAAAATTTGCTTTATCAAATGATCCCATAAAATTATGGGTTAACCCCTGAGAGTGGCCCATTTCATGGGCTAAATCAAACCTTAAGGCATGGGCCAAAGCCTCTTTAAAACTTAATCCCGCAAAAAACTCAGCACCTAAATCAGATTCAAAATGATAAGCACAGCCCAATTCAGTATTAAATTTTTTAGTAAGAGCACTGTGTATTTTGGACTGGTTTACAATTTTAGACAATTTCGATTTACTTTCTAAATTGAGACTCAAATTTTTACTTAGTAACATCTCCTCTGCTAAAAATGCCTCAAGATCGCTCACTGAATTTGACTTAGATGCTAAATATTTTCGAAATGCTTTTTCAACATAATCAAGTGACAAATCAGCAACTGGAAACTTAAAAACGTTCGTATTTTTTTGGAGCGCTTGTTTTTTGTTTATCCATATATCTGAGTTTTTAACAAAAGAGCTTCGGGGAGAGGCCTTTACAGCTAAATCAATATTTTGAATTTGATGATTCAGGTTTGGCTTAATTGAGCCATTCATTCGATTTAAAAATTCGCGTGTCTTAGAAATAAGCTGACTCATATCAACTTTATCATTTAACTCGATTGAAGGTTTTGCGATACCAGAAGTTACCAATGAGCTTTGAATCTGTTTATTTACAGTTGCTCCTTCTGCCCCTGATCTCGAGCTTAAATCAGATGCAGAATCAGAAACGCCAGTTTTAGCAAAAGCTTCTTTTTGCTTTTTCCAGTTTACTATGTTTTTTGAGTTATTTAAACTAAACTCAACAAACTTTGATAAGTTACCCGCATAAATAATTAGCGAATCTGCAACTACGATTGCGCTTCTGGGATTAAAGCCAACTTGCGAAACCCCCAACACTCCATGATTATCGTTGGGTTTATTATCAAAATAAATAATATTTTTATCTAAATCTCCAAGTTGAGTTAAACCTGAATCGTCAATCACATATTCAACAAATCTTCTGTTTTGATTATAAACTTGAGTGTAAGCAAAATTCCATGAGTCAATAACCTCTTTTATAACCTTCTCATAAACATCTCTTTTTTCTGGATCATTTTGCGGAAGTCCTACAACCGTGTAAATTAATTTTTTTCCGTTTCTAAAATCATGTTTTACATTAAGATGTTTTTGCTGTCCTTCTCGGCTTGAGATCCCATTTTCAGAAGGTTTAATTTGGCCTATTGTCCATACACCATAGTTAAGTGATTTTTGAATATTAAATGGTAAATTGGCTCCAAACTGTGATTCGGTCGATTTATCATAAAGCTTAAAAGACACTCGCTCTTGCAATCTCGCATTAAACTGCACAGAAACCGCATAGGGGTTATAGGTTTGACCGGCATCATATAATCCCAAACAAGATAAATCAGGCACAAGTGAAACCGAGTAACCCATCGTAAAATTTAAAATCCCTTCTTCTAAACGATTATCTAAACGACTGGTTTGTTGATCAGCGATTTGCTTAATACAAGCACCCTTACCATAATGCTCCAAAGGAGAATGAACTTGAGACAATTGATTTTCGCTCCAATCGACAACTAAAACCTGAGCTTGATTGGGCGTGGTTTTAATATATTTTTTCATTGCTAGGGGCTGACCTTTAGAGTCAAAGGTTTCGACTTTATAGTATTTAACAGGCAATGACATAAGCTCTTCTTGCTCAAGTTCGTTTTGATATTTTGCTTTTTGTGTCAGACTGTCAACTTTTACAACGGTTAAGCGATCAAGACCCAATTCAAATTTAACGACTAAAACGGGGCTAGCTTCTCCTGTTAAAAATGAAGTCGTTAAAGGCGCGGCTTGCATCGTACGTCTAAAAAAGAATTCTTTATTTTTAATAAGATCAATTTTTAAAGCATTCGTACGCCCCTCAATAAAATCGTTATCAAAAATTTTTGGCTCTACTTTAGAGTCAATAAGCACTAACTGATTTGCTTTATTCAAGGGCTCAAAAGCATCAGGCTTGATTTTTAAACTTGAGCCTTCATTTAAATCCGATGTAAAACTTTTTTCAAGTTTTACATAATCAAACTTATAACTCAGAACTTCTTCGAGATAACAGTTGTTTGCATTTAAATTATTTTTTTCTAATAGCGATAAAGGGCAACCACTTATACGCGAAGTTACTTGGTTACTTTTAATGCCTTGTATTTGCTGAGGGTTTAAATCAGACGCCAAATAAACTTTATAAATGTGCATACCTTCAGAATCAAATAAACCCGTAAGTTTTGCGCGCTCGGCAACAGTTTTAGATAAGTCTATATTTAATTGGGTCTTAAACTCAGAAATATTCATTATTTTGGCTTCTAAATCTGACACTTTATGAAGCTTCGATAAATCCTCTCTTAAATCTTGATCGACATCGACAAATAGCGAAGCCTCACGTTGAAAGCTAATTTTAATATGAGTAGCATTTTTAAAATCGGTTGGCTTTAAGCTTAATACATGAGTTTCTTCGCCAATTGAGTTTTTTGTCTTTTCTAATACCCCGAAAGCTTCGATAGGGTATTTAAATATAGGAATAAATAACTTTTTTGCCCCCACTTTAAGAGCTTCTCTATTTTTGCTTAATCCGCTTTTTTCAAAATCATTTTGAATTTTTGCGATCATTTTTTCTTCGCGAGCCAGTTTTTCGTAAGAATCTACAACCTTGTAGGCGGTCACATATTTTTTATCAATATTAAATGCAATATCAAATTGATCAGCTGACGAATGGACTGATCCAAACACAGTTAAATCGTCAAACATAAATTTAATATTTTCAGGAGCCTGAACCTGGCTAACTTCAAACTCATCCATTTGCATATCATCTTGATTTACAGATAAACTTTTAAATAGTGGTTTTTTAACTTTTAATGAAGCTTTGGGATTATCAATTGTTTTAAATTCTTGAATCGAAAACACCTGCGGAGCTTCGCTGCTCGGAAGCTCAGGATTTCTTTTTTGAGTACACCCCATTTGCATTGCCAAAAACGCAATTGCGGTAACGGTACATCTTTTAAATGGGTAATCCATATGGCCTCCTATATTGTAAACTCTAACGAAATAAATACCTGCGATGTGTTTTTATCTATTAATGATAGATTAAGCTCATCAAAATTAGATTTAAATACCTGAGCGGCATTTGAGTGCCCCAGTTGGATTTGTATTTTTTTTGCCGCTTGATAAATAAGAATTTGAGAAAACTGATAAGAGTAATTAATGTATTGATTAAAATTTTGATACTGAAGTGCCAAAAAATCGGCGTATACATAAAACTTTCCAAATGGCCGCCCCAAAGATAGGCCTTCAGAAACAACAAAAGGATTTAAAATATTTCCTTCTTTATCGGTTTCGTACTGATAGTGATTATATCTTAAGGTAGTCCAAAATGAAATATCCACTAACTCCGACTGAGGAGTTAAACCTAAACTAACCTGAGTCCCCACTTTTAAATCATCTTTATAAAGTGAGTTTTTTGATAAAGGCAATGTTATGCTGAGTTTTGCAAATCCAGGATTTTTAAATAGTAACTGATCATGATTAAAGGATGATTGAATTTTAATGTCGGTAAAGTCAGCCTTTTCCGAAGATTGTAAATTTTGATTAAAACCCAGATAAGCCGAAAGTTGATTGCGTTGGCCCATTTTTTTTATCATGGCCATTTGGTAACTTAAATCATCAGAAAATTGGCCATCCTCTTGATCTATCATTGGCCTAGAGTAAGCTGCTGATAAAAATAAAACCGGTAGTTGAGTCGCTATTGGCACTTGCCCATTTGCACTGACGATGGCTGCCTGATTGTTACTTTTAGGTTGAGACGATTGTGAAGTGTGAGATTCTTTTTTTTGTAAAACAGGTGCGTCTGTTTTATCTGATTGGGCCTGCGATTGATTGTGAGTTAGCGTTTTTTCTTGCACCTGAGTTTGTTTTTGATCCTGATTTTTCGTTTGCGCCTCAGCCTGAAATCTCACAAAAAGAAAACTAAAATTAAATATAAACAAGGAAAACATAATTTCCCTTGTTTTTAGATTATTTTTAGTTCCCTTTTGCTGATACATTATAACCCCATCATTTCGGCTGTTATCATAAGTTCTTCCATAGCATCCTTTGTTTCTAAAAGTGATTTATATGAATATGTTGATTGAGGCATAACAAGACTCTGAGCTTGATTAACGATAAATGTTTTTTGGATAAGCTGTAGCCCTCTTGAATAACCATCTAAAACAACCAATACGTTTTCGCAAGTCTGAGTGTTGCACATAGCTGAAACCTCAACATTTAATTCAATTTGACTACCCATGAGCGAGGTTGATCCATTAAAAATTTCGTTCATATGTGGATCATACTGAGTAACAACCATTTTTTGCTGGTTCCCAAAATATACAGTCGAAGTAATATCAAAATAATTACCTTTATCTACAGCCGAAGAGGCAAGAAGGTCCAATTCAGCATCGGCACCATTTAGCTCTTCAGTAAGAAACTCACTTATAATTTGTTTGATTTGTTCATCAGAGTTTTTGGGAGTTCTGGCTTGGCTAAACGTTGTCTTTTTTTCTTTATTAAATCCGCTACATGAAGCAAGTAACCCTGACACCAAAAAAATGCTTAATATAGTTAAAAACCCTTTTCGATTTATCATAAACTTCTCCTTAGGCTTAGCTTGCATGTTTGTCTGTTAAGAATTAGTCATTCATAATAATCAAAGCATAACTTGGGCCGTCTAAAGCTGATTATTATGATTTCATTAGTCGTTTTTACTAAAATGGACGTAAATTGTTACCTGACGTCTATATTTGAGTCACTTTTGTGAGCCTAATTTTAACGAACTATTTTAACGTACAATCTAAGAGCACTATAACGCATAAGACTTATTGTTTTTATTTATAAGTTTTTTTTTGGCATTTTCTTAACAAGACCGTGAGCTGATGAAAAAAAATCAACGCGATCTGAACCGTACATGTTTCTTCGAACCGTTAATTTTAATGGATTTACATTTTTTTTTAGTTGGGCAATCAGATCCTCAAAAATTTGATCTTCTAGATACAGCTCTTTATAGTTTTTTTCACCTGACCGCCCCCATGGCAATAGCTTATAAACATTCCAAGCATAGATATTTCCACCATCCAATTGATATTTCTTAAGAAAGTCCATAAGCAATACGAGTTCATCTTTATTTTTTTGAGTAACAACTGTTGAGACGATAATACTTTTATTTTCGTTTTTCAGTTTTTCTAAAACCGTAAGCATAATCTGATGATGTCTGTTTTTAAAATGTCTTATGTCATTGTGGAGATCGAAATTTACAGATTCCAGTGGAAGTATCCACCTATCAATATAAGGACTCGTTTCAAACCCCTCAGGTAACTTAGTCGCATTCGTTCCGATTTGAACAAAAAATCCTAAACTTTTTGCAAATTCGGCTAATTTAAACACATCATGAGGCCAGAGCGTGGGCTCTCCCCCTCCTAATATAAGGGTGTCATAATTATTTTTTTTTAAATCCTGAATTAGCTCTATGGCATCTAGGTAACTGATAGCCTCAAAAGTTTCTTCAATAACACAAAAATCACAAGTCATGTTGCACTCAGGTAACAACATCAAAACGGCCACTTTTTGGGGCTTAAAAATTGATTCAATCACATGATCCATCATTCTTTAATATATAGGATGTCGAGTTTAAGTTAAATACAATACAATACAAAACAAAACTCAACCGAAGTCTATTATAAGCGCATGGATAGGCCCCTGCTTGCAGAGGCGCTATGGATGGCCGCACTTCTTTGTTCTGCACAAATGATTTTTCAGCATCGACTCGTATAAGTTATTTTTAAAACCAGCATATGCACTTGATTACCCTTCACCTGTATATTTGAGCTCAGGATCACTCTATTGGGCTTCACGACTTTTAGGGTCGCCATATGCATATGCTGGTTTTAAAAAAGAGAGTCATCGTTATCATCAAAATCCAATGAAGATTGGGACAATGAAGACGGAGAAGGGTTGTTCAAAATTTTTTCAGTAGCCAAAGTGCGATCTGTTTTTAAATTATTAAAATCAAAAAGGCTTTCATCTCGCAAGTGAGACAGCTTAATGTTACTTTGAGCCGTCAACATCGACTCGTTAATATGAGGAATTTCTTTTTGAAGTTCCTGCAATAACACCTTCATTTTTTTTCGTTTTAAATTAGGTTGAGAGCCGCAAAGGTTGCACGGCAACAAGGGGATCTGCCATAGTTTTGATAACTCGATAAGATCATCTTCAGCCACATAGATCATAGGACGAATAACAATATTTCGTTTATCATCGCTTAAAAGTTTTGGAGGCATCGAAGAAAGTTTACCCGTATAAAATAAGTTAAGTAACAGGGTCTGATTAAGATCATCTCTATGGTGACCTAATGCCATTTTTGTAAAACCTTTTTCAGTCGCAAAATCATATAAAATAGCTCTTCTGAGCCTTGAACAAAGTGAGCAAAAAGTACTTCCTTCTTGAACTTTTTGAGTGACGACCGAGTAAGTATCTTTTTCAACGATATGTAATTGAATTCCTAAATCCTCTCGCACCCAAGAGGCAAAGCGAGTCGCATCGAAGTTAGGTTGTTTTTGATCTAACATAACGGCCTCTAGATTATACGAATAGGGAGCCCTTTTTTGAATATAACCTAAAAGTGCAAGTAAAACGGCAGAGTCTTTACCTCCCGAAACGCACACCATCAGCTTATCGCCTTGCTCTAAAAGATTATATTCAGCTAAGGCCTTAACAATTTGCTTTCTAACGGTCACAGCTTTTGGATGCTCAAAGTCAATTTTGATTTTATTTTTCATTAGGGGGACTGATGCCAGTATTAGCGCCAATAGGCAATACCCATCTCTGTTAGACCAAACGCACCATCATGAAGTATCCCTAGACGCTCGCCTTATTATACTTCTAAGCCTTAAAAAAATATTAAAAAATACAGGACTTTTAAATAAAAAAAGCCTATCGTTTAAGGCTGATTTGACTTAGCAAAAGGATATCACCTTAAATGAATAAACTCCTCTGGTTAGACATGGAAATGACAGGACTTGATGTCAATAATGAAGTCATTATTGAGGTAGCAAGCATAATTACAGACCTCAAGCTCAAACCTCTTGCTCAATACGAGGCGGTTATTAACCAACCTATCGAGTTTTTAAACAAAATGGATGAGTGGAACAAAACTCATCACACTCAAAGTGGCCTGATTGATAAGATTCACTTGGGCAAGCCCCAAAATCAAGTCGAGTCCGAATTAATTTTATTTGTAAGTCATCATTTTGATCTCAGTGATTCTAACAATAAACCCATATTAGCCGGAAACTCGATTGCCCAAGATCGAGGCTTTATTAATTATCACATGAAAGAATTTTCAAAAATACTTCATTACCGAATGTTTGATGTTTCTTCTTGGAAAATTATTTTTGAAAATGTTTATAATAAAAAATTTTATAAAAACAAAAACCATCGGGCTATAGATGATATTCTTGAAAGCATTGCTGAATTTAAATATTACCAATCATTTATTGGTTTAAACAATTTAAATAATTAAAATACTTTTATTAAAGGAGGACTTTTTGCTCGATTTATTTTTTCAGTGGAAGCAAATTAAACAAAGATCTAAGGGGTTAACTTTTGATGACGTGTTAATTGTACCTAATCGTTCTGATATTCGCTCACGTAGACAACCCAACTTAACATCACCTGTGACAAAAAAAATTCAATTAAATATCCCCATAGTCAGTTCTAATATGGATACCATAACCGAAGAAGCTATGGCCCTAGCCATGCATGAGTTGGGTGGTTTAGGTATTTTACATCGATTTATGACTTCCCAAGATCAGGCTCAGCAAGTTGAAAATCTTAAAAATAAAGGTGTATTTCCGATAGCGGCAAGTATTGGGGTAACCGATGATGATCGCAAAAGAGCCGCTGCTTTGATTAAAGCCGGCGCCCATATCATTACTCTTGATATAGCCCATGGTCACTCGATACAAATGATTGAAACCCTAAAATGGATAAAAGATACTTATCCACAAGTTGAAGTTATTGCCGGTAACATTGCAACCCCCGAAGCCACTCAAGAGCTGATAGAGGCCGGTGCTGATTGCGTAAAAGTAGGAATTGGGCCTGGCTCTATGTGCACAACTCGAATCATTACCGGCTCAGGGATGCCGCAGCTAACTGCTATCGCTCTTTGTGCTGAAGTCAGTCAACAGTACCAGGTTCCTTTAATTGCTGACGGGGGACTTCGTTACTCGGGTGATATCGTTAAAGCTCTTTCTGCGGGAGCTGACTGCGTAATGGTGGGTAGCCTACTCGCTGGCACACTTGAAACCCCTGGTGAGATTAAACATGGTAAAAAACTTTACAGAGGTATGGCCTCTAAATCAGCTCAAAACTCTTGGAGAGGCGGAGTCCCTGAGGGCATGGCAGCCGAAGGTGAATCAACTCTTTTATCAATTAAAGGTCACGCCAAAGATGTCATTTTAGAACTAACCGGCGGTATCAGATCAGGAATGTCGTATATTGGTGTAGATCAAGTTTCTCAAATGAAAGAACAGGCCCGTTTTATCGAAATGACCGGAAATGGCGTACGCGAATCAAAAGCTCATGGAGTAACCGAATCATCATGATTAACGACAAACCCATAGCTGTGTTTGATTCAGGAGTTGGCGGGCTAACCGTTTTAAAATCGCTTAAAGATCGCCTTCCTAAACAAAATTTTATTTATCTTGGGGATAGCGCCCGACTCCCTTATGGTAGCAAAACCCCTCAAACCATAAGAAAATATGCTGTACAGTGCTTATCTTTTTTATCTCAGTTTGAACCACAAGCCTATATTGTGGCTTGCAACTCGGCCAGTACCCAAATCGCCGAATCCGAATGGTTAGGAAAACCTCTTTTAACCGTTATTGAGCCGGTTGTAAAAGTAGCTTCTCAGGTAACAAAAACTCATCATATTGGGGTTATAGGAACTCGTGCTACCATTAATAGTAAGCTTTTTTCTAAACTTTTAAAAGTTTTAAACCCCGACGAACATGTGTTTGAGCAGTCTTGCCCTTTATTTGTTCCCTTAGCCGAAGAGGGTTGGGTCGATGACCCCATAACAAATTTAATTGCCTATCGTTATATCTCTCCGATGATGCAAAACCCAATCGATACCTTAATTTTAGGCTGCACTCACTACCCCTTACTTAAAAGTTCAATTCAAAAAGCTTCAGGTGCTGGGGTTAATCTGATCGAAGCCGGCCCCACTCTAGCTAATGAAATTGAACATCTTATTTTAAATCAAAAAATTGACCCCACTCAAGATGGAAGCCTTAGAATTTTTTTATCTGACCGCACCTCCCAATCTGATTTTTGGACAAAAAGTTTAATGGGGCTTGATCTTGATTTTGAAATTGAATCTGCCGATTTATAAATATTTTTCTGATAATGAACAAACTAAATGAGAAAAGACTACATAAGGAAAGACTAAATGAGTGTTACTAAAAATTATCCCTACTACTACCACATAGGTTACTCCCAACTTAATGCCCCCATAGAAGCTTATGAGTTTGGACCTAAAAATAAATCTAAAATTTTAATTTTAGGGGGTATTCATGGCGACGAAACCGAAGGTGTTACCGCAGCTCTTGGTTTACTTAGCGAGTTTACTAAAAATTATTCTTTTGATATCTGCACAACTCTAATCCCACGCTCTAACCCCGATGGGGTGTTACTTAAAACAAGATCAAATTTTAATGGGGTCGATTTAAATCGCAACTTACCAACTCAAGACTGGACTTCAGAAGTAAAAAACCCCAGGTACAACCCTGGCCCACAACCACTTTCTGAACCCGAAAATAAAGCCCTCATAGCGTGGCTTGAGTTACACCAACCTCTATTAATTATAAGTCTGCACTCTTGGTATCCCGTTTTAAACGTAAATGGTCCCTGTTTAAAACAAGCTCAGGCTATCTCGCAAATGACAGGCTACAAAATCGACACAGATATTGGTTACCCGACCCCTGGCTCTTTAGGAACTTTTGCTGGTTTAGAGCGCAACATGCCTACACTCACCTACGAAATTGAGCGCGGACTCAGTTTAGAGGAAGTTTTAAAAGTCCATGTCCCCGCAGTGATTCAAGCCATTGAAGTGACTATGACTGAGTAGCACTGATTATGACCGAGCAGTAACTATGACTGAGTTTCGCAATTTCCTGTTAACTCATCGCTTAGCTCACGCATGAGCATAACTAAATCCAAAGTTGTTTCAGCAAAGCTCCCGCTATCACCCAACTCTGTCAGGGCTTGGATACTTTTTCCTTGCAAAACAAGGTTACCAATTTTTCCGGCTAAATCATGGTAACGCCCATGCAATTCGGCAAGCTCCTTGTAGCCCTGATGATTAGAAAAATCTTTTTGATGAGACTGAACCCATTTTCCAATACGGCATTTTGAATGCGCCCCTAACTCATCTACGCTCATTTGATATTTATTAGGGTTTTTAGCAAACTGAATCATCCGTGCGCGCATACGATAATGCCCCTCAATTCCATCTCGAAGACAAAACTTTTGAGTTAATTGCGGTATCATAACCTGACCAATAAGGGTTAATTCGAGTGACTCAGCCGATTGCGATAGTTCCTCAGCTCTTACAAATGAATTTTTCGAAATCAGATTCATCCGAGTCACAATATCTAAGTTAATATCAACGCTTTGTTTGGTTCTTTGTACTTCATTTTCGATAATTTCAATTTCAATTAATTGCGATTGCCCTACTTCCGAAATTTTTTGATTGAGCACAGCCATTTGTTCAATCTCAGCTTCGGCCTTTAATACGCTTTTAGCCACAACTTCAGTGACCTGCTGGCCCTGCTGAATGCTTTGAGTGCTCTCGACAGATAGCTGGTTAATTTCTTTAGCCGATAAAGCACTTTTTTGCGCTAAAGATCTTACCGCATCAGCCACAACAGCAAAGCCTTTACCGGCCTCTCCGGCCCTGGCTGCTTCGACCGATGCATTTAAGGCTAATAGGTTGGTCTGAAAGGCAATGTCATCAATTATTTTCATATTTTCATCAATTTTTTTTGAAACCTGAACAATATGTGAAATCGCTTTTTGCAGATCTTGAACATGAGTGGCATTATCCTTCATTTCTTTTGATAACAAAAGCGCCGCTTCAGCTGCCGTCATTGCCTTTTTAGAACTATCCTGGATAGAAGTTAAAATAGAGTGGCTCGACTGAGCAATCTGATTTGTTGACTCTGATATGGCTTTTGCCTGCTCCTCAAGTTTGTGGGCTTCTGTCTGCTGATCTAAAGCCGAAGCAAACATTCCTTTCACTCCCGATTTTAAATGAGGCAAATCAGTCATTCCTTTTTTTACCAATCGTGGCAGATAAAAATAAGAAATCACCATCATTATTATCACACTAAAAAATAAAATAACAAAATAGAGACCTGAATAAATTTCAGCTTTAATAAAAAGAAGGGCCATGTTTTGAATGAGCGGAATACACAAAGCAAGAACAACAACCGATAAATATTGTTTTAATTTAAATGACACAAAACCCTCCGCATTGATGACCTTAAACCTTTTTTGCAGCATTCTAAATTACAAACAATAATTTATCATGAGCTGAGTTAAATAATTATTAATGTTTTAAATTGATTAGACCTTCATCTAGTATTGCCCCTTAAAAAAAGAATAATAGATATCTAATTGAGTTGATCCTGAAAACGGCTTGAACAGATCACAGCTGATTTATAGGCGAGTCTTTGAGGGATTATAAATCAGTAAGGTTTTAGTTTGAAAAATGCTAAATTTTTGCAAATAAAAAGGACGATTTTTTTTAATGGCAGGTAACCATTGGGAAAAATTATTTTTCAGTGTCAATTAAATATAATCTGACCTAAAAATAAGGGGGTAGGCTGCTGGCGAAGCCGTCAGACAAGGGTGGGTGCCAATTTGCATAACCAAAAAATCATTCACCGTCATACGATTTTGAATAGCTAATCCAACTATGTTCATCAGTTCGCCGGCCTCAAGGCCACCAATAATTTCTCCGCCAATGATCACTCCCGAATATTTGTCCGAAATCAACTTGACGATTTATTTGTGTGAACCAGGGGGCTCCATTTTTTAGAACAAGTGACTTGGGATAAAAAACCCCTTCTTAAAAGCAAAGCTCCAGCTCTATCAATGACAAATTTCGGATAACCTTATCCGTTTAAAGGGTTGCTGATCTAAATGGCAGGATTCCATCCCTTGATGAGTAATAGAACAGCTTTTAGCCTACAACTTCTACAAACCAAATTGGGTAACAACAATCATGTCCTATTCAAAATTTTCAAAATCAAAGCAGCCAATAAATCACATTTCAAAACCCGAAAATCAGTTTCACTTAGCCGGCAAAGTAGCAGAAAATCTTGTTGCCCAAGAATGTCGAAAACGAGGTTACCAAATTATATATCAAAACAAAAAAATTATGGGCATTGAATGTGACATTATTTGCACAGATCAGTCCGCAAGGTTATTAATTATAGAAGTAAAAACCATCCATGATTTATCATTTTTAGGTGTTAGGGTATCCCCTCGGCAAACTAACCGTATTAAAAGAGTTTTATCGTTTTATCTAGAAAATAATCAGCCGGCCTATGCCCATCTCGCCTGTGTTCATAAAAATTCAATTTATTGGATTTATAACTACTTTATAGACAATTAAATTTTCCAGCATATGCACATGACGACACAAAAAGTCGTGAAGCTCAATGTAGTGATCCTGAGCTCAAATATACCGGTGAAGGGTAATCAAGTGCATATGCTGGTAATTTTTTTTCAAATTAGACGTAAAAAGGGTTACCGCTTATAATCTCAGTGCTTTTTATTTTGCATCTGAAGGGCATTTCAGCACTTTAAATCATATGTTTATATATATTATTATGCATATGATTTAGTTCTTACTAAAAATAAAAACCTCAAAATAACCTTACTTTTTTAAAGCAAGCCCCGCAAATGGATTATTAAATGGTTTTGTAGGCCTAGCCCCCCCTGTGTTACCCGAGCTTGGCGGTTTTTGGTTTCCCTGTTGAGAGGGCGCTTTAAAACCTTCACCCGAAGCTGATTTTTGAAAACCCGTCTGCTTTTTATAACCGCTTGGTTTTTGTTCACCTAATGGGGCCTGAGGGGGTCTTGCGTTTTGAGGGGAATAGTTACCTTTAGGATATTTTTTTTCTGAAGGAGTAAAGGATTTTCGAGCTTCAGCACCCTGAG
>DYOP01000038.1:0-19277 GCA_020720425.1 Bdellovibrio sp.
ATTTATCAAAATAATTTTATAACCAAAATCAACCTGTGTAAGTCCCAACAGTAATAGGATCATCTTTTAAAACATCAGGATTTAAGCAATCAGCTTCTTCTTGCTCCATATCAATTTTTAGATCAGACAAAAAGTCCCGAAGCTTTTGATTAAACTCAGCAAAATTATTTTGAGTTAGCAGTAACTCCATATCAGTTAAAAGCTTTCTCTGCTCTTGGTGCTCTTTATTCATACGACTAACACGCACATCTCCCCACGAATCAATATCTTTTAAAACAGGTCTTAAAATTTGTTCTTCATGCTCAATATGCTTAATAAAATAGTAAAAAAGCTCTCTTGAAAATTTAACAATCATCTCTTCATTTTTACTCGCGAGTAACATTTCAAGATTAGACATTTTGGCACGAATCTGAGCGTGCTCTTCAAGGACAATTTGTCTCACGATACTGGGCGCAAGACTACGAAATACCTCCATCATGACCCCCTATAAAAAGTCTATTGTGTTCAAATTCAAAACAAGTTAGCTTGGTTGTGTTTTTGAACACAATAGTCTTAAGGAGTTTTAACATGTTACAAAATGATGAGCAATCTCATTCAAATAACACGGCAATTAAAAATAATATTTCATCAATTGTTACCAAAAGTTCAGTTGTTCGTTTAGCCGGAGATTCGGGTGATGGGATGCAACTGGTTGGAGATATGTTTACAAATACCTGTGCATTAGATGGAGATTTTTTTGCTACGCTTCCTGACTACCCTTCCGAAATTAGGGCCCCTGCGGGAACTCTTTTTGGGGTATCAGGATTTCAGGTGTGTGCGGGTAAAGACCCCATTCTCACTCCAGGTGATTACTACGATACATTAATTGCAATGAACCCAGCCGCGCTAAAAGTTAACCTTCCTCAAGTTAAACCCAATGGTTTTGTGATTGTAAATGAAGATGCTTTTATTGCCCGCAACTGGGAAAAAGCAACATACACTTCAAATCCACTTGAACAAACAGAAAGTTTTTCTAAGGTTCAACTCGTAAAAATTAAAATGACCGAAAATACTAAACTTTTGCTTGCCGAACTTGGCCTTTCTAACAGGGAAGCCGAGCGAAGCAAAAATTTTTATGCCATGGGAGTTTTGCTTTGGCTTTATAATAAATCTACATTAGCTACTCAAAAATGGATTCAAAAAAAGTTTGCCTCTAAACCTGAAATTCTAAAAGCCAACTTACTAGCACTTGATGGTGGTTACAACTATGGCCCCACTTATGGTAACATCAAACATCGCTGGATTTTTTCGGATACGGTAACAAAAAAAGTGCCCGGTACTTATCGTAATATAAGTGGCAACCAGGCCATTGCCATGGGACTTATGGCCGCAGCCCAAAGGGCTAATCTAAGACTATTTCTGGGAAGTTACCCTATCACACCCGCCACTGATATTATGCATGAGCTTGCAAAATATCCCGATCAGGCCACTATTTTACAAGCTGAAGATGAAATTGCAGGGATCGGCTCTGCCATAGGCGCAGCTTTTGGCGGCGCACTCGCTGTTACCACAACCTCTGGTCCTGGATTTTCTTTAAAAAGTGAATTTATGAATTTGGCAGTCATGACCGAACTTCCCTTGGTAATTGTTGATGTTCAACGAGCCGGACCTTCTACAGGCATTCCCACAAAAACAGAACAGTCTGACCTACTTCAAGCCCTGTTTGGTCGCCACGGAGAATCACCTTTAGTTGTTATGGCCTCTTCCTCTCCTAAAGATTGTTTTGATTGCACAATTGAAGCCTCTAGGATTGCACTAAAGTATATGACACCTGTTGTGTTACTCAGCGAAGGTTACCTTGGCAATGGCTCTGAGGTTTGGAAGGTTCCTGATCTTGATTCTCTCCCTAGTTTCCCTGCCCAGTTTGCAAAAGATCCAGTAACCTATCAACCCTACAAACGAGACCCTCAAACCCTAGCCCGTCCTTGGGCCATTCCCGGAACTCCGGGTTTAGAGCATCGTTTAGGCGGATTAGAAAAACTCGATGGCCCTGGTACTGTCAGCCAAGACGGACTTAATCACGAACGAATGACTTACCTAAGAGCCGAAAAAGTGGCGCGAGTGGCTCAAGACATTCCCGCTCTTGAAATCCACGGAGAGGCTTCGGCTGATCTTTTAGTTTTAGGCTGGGGCGGGACTGAGGGCGCTATCAAACAAGCTGTTACCAACCTAAATCAAAGCGGCCACAAAGTAGCAAGCACTCACCTTCGTTATTTAAACCCACTACCTAAAGATCTAGAATCAACTCTTAAAAAATATAAAAAAGTTTTAATCCCTGAGCTTAACAGCGGCCAGTTGTGGTTTAAAATTCGTGGTGAATACTTAATTCAGGCTGATAAATTGAGCAAAGTACAAGGCCAACCTTTTTTAATATCTGAAATTGAAAATAAAATTTTATCACTTTTAGGAGAAAGATAATGGATTCATCTCAATCTTCATCTCAATCATCATCTCAAGCAAATCCTCAAGCAACAACTTCTGCTGCTGCAAAACCACTTTATACTCGTAAAGATTTTTTAAGTAGTACTGACCCTAGATGGTGCGCGGGCTGTGGGACTTATGCCACATTTAATGGTATCACTCGAACTTTTTTAAACTCAGGTATTGAAAAAGAAAAGTTTGCCGTTATTGCCGGCATAGGTTGTTCTTCGAGGCTTCCCTACTACTCAAACACTTATGGGTTTCATACAATTCATGGCAGGGCCCCTACCGTCGCTATGGGTTTAAAAATGATTAACCCTGATCTTAATGTTTGGGTTATCACAGGCGATGGCGATGGGTTATCAATTGGCGGTAACCATTTTATTCATCTCATGCGCAGAAACCCAAATATTAAAATGGTTTTATTTAATAATCAAATTTATGGTCTTACAAAAGGGCAAGCTTCTCCAACAAGTCCTCTAGGATCTAAAACAAAATCTTCTCCTTACGGATCGGTTGATCGCCCCATGCATCCTCTGACCATGGCTTTAGGCGCTGGCGCTACTTTTGTTGCTCGAGTACCCGATAATGATAATGAGCTTATGTTTCAAGTTATGCAGGCCGCTATGGCCCATCAAGGAATCGCTTTAATCGAAGTTCTTATCAACTGTGTTATTTTTAATGACGGCATTTTTGATCCCTTGACCAATAAAGAAACTCGCCCCGATAAAACAGTGCTCTTAGAAGCAGGAAAGCCTTTAATTTATGGTCAACAAAAAAATAAAGGGATCATCATGAAAAATGATCGCCCCCTAAGTGTTACCATTGGCGAAAATGGGATTACCGAGAAAGATCTTATTTTACACGATCCTCAAAATCCAAATTCGGGGTATTCATTTATGCTTGCCGAAATGGGAGATCAAGAGTTACCCGTTCCCTACGGGATTTTAAGGCAAATTCAAGAGCCCGTGCACAAACCCCATGCAAGCAAAGGGACAAAAGAACAGTTGCAAAATACCCTTAAAGGGTCGGGAGCTTGGGAAGTTGGATCTGACGGTAACATTAAAAGCTTAGAAAGGTAACAACCATGTTTCAATCAGAATATTTATTTATTTTGCCCATCATTGGTTTGGCTTTTTTGTTGGTTTTTGGGACCCTCTTTGTTTTTAAATGGGTAACACCTAAAAAGCCCTCTGTAACCAAATCTCAAACTTATGAGTGTGGAGAGACCACCATTGGACCAACTTGGATTAGATTTAACGTAGGTTATTACTTATTTGGCTTATTATTTTTAATCTTTGATATTGAGGCGGCTTTTTTAATACCTTGGGCCGTTATAACACGAGAAGTGGGACTATTAGGACTTGTTGAAATTGGGATATTTATTTTTATTTTGACCGTTGGCCTTGCTTACGCATGGAAAAAAGGAGCTCTCGAATGGGTTTAATCAACGACAATCCTGAAAATCCCTTTAAAGAAGCCATTCCAGGCAGTCCCGCTTTTATTACAAGCATAGATAAAGTCGTTAACTGGGCTCGATCAAATAGTCTTTGGCCCCTGACTTTTGGAACAAGCTGTTGCGCCATTGAAGTCATGATGGCAGCAGGCGCGGCTCATCATGATTTAGCTCGGTTTGGAGCCGAAGTGGCTCGCCCCTCACCCAGGCAGGCCGACCTTTTAGTTATTGCGGGCACAATTGTCAAAAGAATGGAACCGCTTTTAAAAACCCTTTATGATCAAATGGCCGAACCTAAATATGTCATTGCCACAGGTGCCTGCGCTATTTCAGGAGGACCTTTTATTTATGATTCATATACAACAATCAGGGGCGCTCATGAGGTGATCCCTGTTGATGTGTATGTCCCTGGGTGCCCCCCTAGGCCTGAAGCTTTTTTTTATGGCCTTTTAACTTTGCAAAAAATGATCATTGAAGGCCAAACCATAGCTAAACCATTTGAAAGACGAAAGCCTGTTTTATCTGTGTTACCACCAAGAATTAAGCTAGAACAAATTCGAGACGAACTTGTAAAAAATCTAACAGCACGAAGTGTTACCGATCTAAATCAAAACCCCAAGGAGTTGGGTTTATGAGCCAAACTATTGAGTCATTTAAACTTCTACTTGAAAATGCTTTTTCTGAACCTCTGACTTACCTAGAAGCGTCTCAGTTACTAACAATAAAAGTTCAAGAGAATCAGCTTTTTGCAACACTTAAAACACTTAAAGAAACACTTAAGTTTGATGCTCTTATTGATCATGCTGGGGTTGATTGGCCTAACGAAAATAAAATTGAACTGATCTATATTTTGTTTTCAACTCATCACAATCAGCAAATTATGGTTTCTGCCGATATTGACAGAAATCAACCCACGCCCCCCTCTGTATCAAGCCTTTGGGCCATTGCCGAATGGCAAGAACGCGAGGTTTTTGATCTTTTAGGTGTTACCTACAAAAACCATCCCGACTTAAGAAGACTCTTTCTAGAAGACAACTGGGTTGGCTCACCTTTAAGAAAAGATTATAAAGATGATTTTATTTTGGAGAGACCATGGTAACACTTAACGATCGTATCTCTTGTCATACACCCAACCAAGATGGAACAACGACTCAAGAGTACTTTATCAATATGGGCCCCCAGCACCCCTCAACCCATGGGGTGCTTAGACTTATTTTAAAAATGGATGGCGAAACAGTAAATGATATTATCCCTGTTCTAGGCTATATCCACAGAGGGATCGAAAAAAAGGCCGAAGCCGTAGGCTATCGTCAACAGGTTCACTTAACTGATCGACTTGATTACTTATGCGCCCTTATGAATAATTGGGCGGTATCAGCCGCCATTGAAAAGGCTTTAAATTTAGAGGTCAACGACCGCATTCAAACGGTCAGAACTATTATTGCCGAACTTCAACGCATTCAAAGTCATCAACTTTGGTGGGGCGTATTTGGTATGGATTTGGGAGCCTTTACTCCCTTTTTATATGGTTTTAGAGACCGAGAAAAAATAACTGAAATTTTTGAAAAAACCATGGGCGCTCGCCTAACAATGAATTATTTTCAGCCAGGCGGGATGATGTATGATATTCATCCTGACTTTGTAAAAGACATTAAAGAGTTTATTAAATATTTTAGACCCATCTTAAAAGAGTACGAAGATCTTTTTTCGGGTAACATTATCGTTCAAGAGCGACTTAAAAATGTGGGCATTATTGACGCACAAACAGCCTTGGCCTATGGTGCCACAGGCCCCGTTTTAAGAGCTAGCGGAATGCCCCTTGATTTACGAAAAATGCAACCCTACGGCGCCTATTCTAAGGTTAATTTTACAGTACCGGTTGGCACAGTGGGTGACAGTTGGGATCGTTACCAAGTCAGAATTCAAGAAATGTATCAATCACTTTTAATTATCGAACAACTGATTGATAATATTCCCGATGGCCCCCATATGACCATGAAATATGCGGCTAAAATTAAACCACCGGCTGGCCGCTATTATACACAAATGGAAACAGCCCGAGGCATTTTTGGAACTTTTTTTGTATCTGATGGTAACGATAGGCCTTATCGAATGCATTTTAGAACCCCAAATTTTAATAATTTATGGTCTATTCTTAAAATGGCACCCGGTGGTCGAGTGGCTGATCTCGTAGCAATTTTATCTTCAATTGACTTAGTTGTCCCCGATATGGATAGGTAACACATGAAAAGTTTAAGCTTCTATATTCATAATCTTTATCAAAATCAGCAGTGGTTAGATTTTATTTTATACCTAGGTTTAGGCTTAATACTGACCTTATCACTTATGTCGGTTGTGGCTCTCGTACTTGTCTATGCAGAACGCAAAATAGCGGCGCACTTTCAATGTCGGCTTGGGCCTATGCGTGTGGGCTGGCATGGCACACTTCAAACCGTGGCCGACGCACTTAAATTGTTACTTAAAGAAGATCTTATTCCTAAAGCCGCTGACCGATTTTTATTTGCACTGGCGCCATTTTTAACGGTTATGGCTGCGCTTTTATCATTAAGCGTTTTACCCTTTTCGCTTTCAGCCACTTTATCAAACATGAACATAGGACTTTTATTTTTATCTGCAATCAGTGGTTATGGAGTTTTAGGAATATTAATTGGAGGTTGGGCCTCAAATAATAAATGGTCGTTACTTGGGGCCATGAGAGCGGGTGCTCAGCTTATCTCTTATGAACTCTCTATGACACTTTCGTTACTCTCAATTGTTGTTTTATCTGGCTCTTTAAATTTAAATGAAATTATTGCCTCTCAAGCTCAGGGTTGGTGGATTTGGAGAGCCCACTTGGTAGGTTTTATTTCTTTTGTAATTTATATTATTTCATCAACAGCCGAAACCAATCGCACTCCTTTTGATATGGCCGAAGGAGAAAGTGAGCTTACGGCAGGATTTCATACTGAATACTCAGGTATGCGCTTTGCCTTTTTCTTTTTATCAGAGTACGTCAACTTGTTTATTGTATCTGCCATCGGGTCGATTTTATTTTTGGGTGGATGGATGCCTTTACATATTGGCGAGTGGGAGAGTTTTAATGCCTTAATGGATTTTGTCCCAGGCCCTATTTGGTTTTTATTAAAAACAGGCGCACTGATATTTTTAAGTATGTGGTTTAGGTGGACCTTTCCACGATTAAGAGTTGATCAATTAATGCGCTTTGAGTGGAAGTTTTTATTACCCCTAGGCTTAATTAACTTATTTCTTTCTTCCATTATTGCGCTGGGTGGATTTTATTTTTTCCCTTAAGATGAGGCTTATATGAATCAAGAATCAAATATGTCAGCAAACTCTAAAACAGATCAGAGCGCATCGGCCCTGGCACAGGTTCCTATAGAAAATGCTAAAAGATGGCCTGATTTAAATTATTTTAATAAAATTATTTATGGCGCAAGCTCCTTAGCAAAAGGAATGAAAATTACTTTTGGTTACTTAATAAACACAAAAACCGTGGTAACCCAGCAATATCCCGAAAACCGCGAGACTTTAATACTGGCCGACCGTGTGCGCGCTAATTTAATCATGAAACATAATGAAAATGGTTACCATGATTGCACCTCCTGCCATATTTGCGAAGGCGTTTGCCCTAATGCTTCGATTCACGTTGTTGATCGCAGTGAACCTACGGTTTCAAAAAAAGAATTGGGTTATTTTGTTTGGCGATTAGACTCCTGCACCTTTTGTAA
Organism: Bdellovibrio sp.; assembly: GCA_020720425.1. Classification (GTDB taxonomy): domain Bacteria; phylum Bdellovibrionota; class Bdellovibrionia; order Bdellovibrionales; family Bdellovibrionaceae; genus DYOP01. The sequence continues at coordinate 7,666 of DYOP01000038.1, forward strand.
TTTATGCGTGATGGCCTGCCCCTTTTCTTGTCTCGAAATGACAGGTCAATTTGAATCTTCAACTTATGATCAAAGCTTACTTGTTTACAATTTAAATCAATACTCAGGAGCTACGCAAAACAATCTTGCAAAGCTTGCCGATGATCAAGCTCGAACTTCAGCGATTAAAGCCATTTCTCCCTACGAGGGACCTGTCGCTCTTGAGGGTTACCATTTAGCCGGAATTCCTAAAGAGTTTTTACCTCAAAAATCAGATGCAAAAACATCTCAGGCTAGGGAGGGCGTAAACCCATGATTATCTATTTACTATTTTTTTTAGTTGCATTTTTTTCGCTCCTCGCTGTATCGAGCAAATCTCTTTATCATTCGGCCATATATCTTATGGGGAGCTTGTCTGTTACCGCTGGGTTATATTTAATTCTTGAAGCAGAGTTTTTAGCTGGCATTCAGGTTTTAGTTTATGTTGGCGGCATTTTAGTATTACTTGTTTTTGCTTTAATGCTAACTCAGTCAGATATCTTAGTTAACGATCAACCCACTTTTACAAAAAAAATAATGGCTTTTGGTGTTTCAACATCTGTATTTGCATTAGGCGTTTGGCTACTTTCAAGTTTGCATCTTCATTCGATTATTCTTCCTACCGCAAGCTCACCGGCTCCCTCAATTAAACAATTGGGACACGCCTTTTTATCAGTTCAAAAAAATGGTTATATTTTAGCCTTCGAAATTATTTCTGTTCTACTTTTAACCGTACTAATCAGCGCTATTGTGATAGCAAAAAAGGAGAAAGCATGAACTCACACTTGCTAGAATGGTTAATCATGTCTTTGTTTATTTTTTGCGTTGGAATTTACGGACTTCTGACCCGAAAAAGTGGCGTTGGCCTTTTAATATCGCTCGAACTTATGATCAATGCCGGAGCCCTTAATTTTATCTCTATTCATCGTTTTTTGTATCCCGCGCAAGTTGATGCTCAGGTCTTTGTACTTTTTGTAATCGCCATTGCGGCTGCCGAAGTATTACTGGCCCTTGCTTTATTTATGTTACTCATAAAAAAACAGCAGCCTGTGGATATCACCCAACTTAACCATTTAAAACACTAAAGGAGTTATAAACATGGTGTTACTTCCTACATGGATGATTTTGGCTATACCTTTATTATCCTTTATTATAAATGGTCTTTTTGTAAGGCGATTTTCGGGACATCTCGCTGCTAAAATCGGGACAATCGCTATTGGCTTTAATTTTTTATTTTCATTGGCTTTAGCTTATTATTTTTTTCAATCAGGCGAGCTTTCTACGCTCGAGTGGCATACGGAGTGGCTTAGATTTCAGTCCAATCTTATTATACACATTGGGGTTATGATTGATCCCTTATCGGCCATGATGTTAGTGGTTGTTAATACCATTAGTTTTTTTGTGCATATCTATTCGCTGGGCTATATGCACGATGACGAAGGTGTGGGACGCTTTTTTTCGTACCTCTCTTTATTTACTTTCAGCATGCTTGGTCTTGTTGTAGCTCCTAACTTATTTCAAATGTATGTTTTTTGGGAGCTTGTCGGAGTGAGTTCATTTTTACTTATTGGGTTTTATTACACAAAACCTTCAGCCGTTTCAGCTGCCAAAAAAGCCTTTATAGTAACCCGCTTTGCAGACCTTGGGTTTTTAATTGGCATATTACTTTTGGGCTACTTAGGGCTTTCTGTAAACCAAGGCCAAATCAGTTCGGTCTACAGCCCCTTAGACTTTTTATTTTTAAATAATCCTGATGTGGGCCTTCAGCTTGCCAGCTCTGGGCTTCTTACCACAGGTTTACTTTTAATTTTTATAGGGGCTGCCGGAAAAAGCGCTTTATTTCCACTCCATATTTGGTTACCCGATGCTATGGAAGGCCCAACCCCTGTATCAGCCTTGATTCATGCCGCCACCATGGTGGTGGCTGGTGTTTATTTAGTGGCCCGATTGTTTCCGTTATTTAATTTAGCCCCTGTGGCTCTTGAAGTTGTTTCGTGGGTTGGTTTATTTACCAGTTTATTTGCCGCTGTCATTGCCTGCACTCAGGACGATATTAAACGAGTTTTAGCTTTTTCTACTTTAAGCCAAATTGGTTATATGATTTTCGCCCTTGGTGTGGCCTCAGATCTTTATCCTTTAGGTTATACGGCCTCCTTATTTCATTTATTTACCCATGCATTTTTTAAGGCCCTTTTATTTTTAGGAGCGGGATCAATTATTCATGCTGTTCATACAAATGATGTATGGCAAATGGGCGGACTTAAAAAATATATGCCTATAACTCATATTACTTTTTTAGTAGCTGTGTTATCAATATCTGGTATTTTTCCGTTTTCTGGATTTTTTTCGAAAGATGAAATTTTAACTGCCGCTTTAGAGTCAGGTCATATGACTCACTATCTGGTTGGTTTATTTGTAGCTTTACTGACTTCATTTTACATGGGACGAATTTATTTTTTAACTTTCTGGGGCCAATCCCGATCTCATGAAAATGCGAGTCACCATCCCCATGAGTCAACTTGGGTTATGACTTTACCCTTAGTGTTACTTGCCATTTTAGCACTTAGCTCAGGATGGTTACCTTTTGCTAATTATCTTTGGTTTGCACACAAGCATGATCATCATTCTTTAAACATGACTGTGGCTTTTTCAGGCACATTAGCAGCTATTATTGGCCTTAGCTCGGCCTGGTTTTTATACTCTAAAAACAACTTTTCAAAAGTTCAAAAAATTCAAACGGGCATGGGACAAGCTTATCAAATTATAAAAGCTAAGTTTTATTTTGATGAGCTTTATTTATTTGTTACCCATAAAATTGTATTTAATAAAATCGCAGGCCCCATTGCTTGGTTTGATAAAAAAGTTGTTGATGGCGGTGTAGATTTAACAGGCGAGATGTCTCAAACATTTGGCCAAAAATTAACCCTTATTCAGACAGGCCAAGTTCAAAACTATATTATATGGTTTATTGTTGGATTTATCACCGTTTTAACTCTTTACTACAACACGGTTTTGTGAGGACTTTATGGGCATCTTAAGTTTAATTGTATTTATCCCTTTTTTAACGGCTATATTTATTTTATTTGCTAAGTCACCTAAAACGATTAAATCAATCGCCTTAGCCGGTACGGGCCTTCACTTATTAGCTTCATTTGTACTTACTTATTTGTTTTTTAACTCTCCTCAAAATATCAACCCTGATCCCACGGGCCTAAGTCTTCAGTTTGTCGAAAAATGGGATTGGTTTTCGAGCTTTGGTGTGAGTTATTTTTTAGGCGTTGATGGCATTTCGTTAGCCATGATTTTGCTAACTTCTGTTATTATTTTTACAGGCGTTTTAGCCAGTTGGAATGTTGAAAACAGATCAAAAGAGTTTTTTGCACTTTTATTGCTTTTGGTAACAGGAGTATTTGGCGTATTTGTTAGTTTTGATTTATTCTTATTTTTTATTTTTTACGAAGTTGCTGTTTTGCCTATGTATTTACTTATCGGTATTTGGGGAACAGGCCCCAAAGAGTATTCAGCTATGAAGCTGACTTTGATGCTTATGCTGGGTTCAGCGTTTTTAATGGTTGCTTTTTTAGGCTTATTTCATTTAAGCGGCCTAAACACCTTTGATATGACAAAGCTGGCTCAAGTTAATTTTGATTTACAAACGCAAAGATGGATATTTCCCACGCTCTTTGTGGGCTTTGGCATTTTAGGAGCCCTTTATCCTTTTCACACCTGGTCTCCGGATGGCCATGCCTCAGCTCCAACGGCTGTATCTATGCTTCATGCTGGCGTTTTAATGAAGCTTGGTGGTTACGGCGCCCTCAGAATTGCGGTTTACCTGTTACCCGAAGGAGCTAAAGAGTGGGCCCTATTTTTTATGGCCTTAACCACAATTAATATTTTATATGGTTCATTAGGCGCAATTAAACAAAAAGATTTAAAATATTTTACAGCTTATTCTTCGGTCAGCCATTGCGGAATGGTTTTATTTGGTGTGGCTACTTTAAATTTTATTGGCTTTAAAGGAGCCGTATTACAAATGGTAAGTCATGGCCTTATGACAGGACTGTTTTTTAGTCTTATCGGTATGGTCTATGGCCGAACCCATACTCGAATTATCAACGAGATGGGGGGGCTCGCTAAAGTCATGCCTTGGCTTGCCACTTCGTTTTATATCGCCGGATTTGCTTCGTTAGGGCTGCCTAGCCTTTCAGGATTTGTTGCTGAATCTCAAATATTTATGGGCGGATTTATGGGTAACCCTTGGCATGATCTAACCTGGATGAGAGTACTGACCGTTTTATCTACCATGTCCATTGTTGTTACCGCCGTTTATGTACTCAGAGGCCTAGCGCAAGTTTTTATGGGCCCCATTACAAATTTGCATTTTAATGAGCTAACGGATGCTAGCCTAACTGAAAAAGTGACCACGGCTCTTTTAATTGCAAGTTTATTTTTCGTAGGTTTATATCCTAAGTTTTTTGTCGACATGATTGAACCTGCTATTAACCCTATTATTAACCGCTTAAACATGTAGGAGCTTTCTGACCATGAGTAGTTTACTTCCTGAATTTTTATTAATACTGACTGCTTTTTTTATACTCATTATTGATTTATTTGATGCTTTTAATAGCGAATCATCACTGTCGCCTGAGTTTTATGCCTTATCAGGAATTGGGTTTTCTATCATAAGCCTATTTGCTTTATGGGGCTATGCCCCTACCACTTATTTTGGGGGACAGTTTGTAGTTGAAGAAATTGATATCTTTTTTAAAGGGGCCATCTTAGTTGCTGGATTTTTTACGGTTACCTTGTTACCTGCGATATTTAACCTTAAAAATTTGGTTAAAAATCATTACCCCGAGTTTATTGTTACCCTGTTGTTTACCCTTTCAGGGATGTTATTTTTAGCTTCAAGCCGTGATTTGGTAACACTTTACGTAAGTTTAGAAATGGCCACTTTACCTTTATTTGCGCTTACGGCTTGGGAAAAATCAAAATTCAGCGCTGAAGGGGCCATTAAGTACTTAATTTTAGGAGCTGTGGGCAGTAGCTTTTTAATATTTGGTTTTGGTATTTTGTACGCCTTTACAGGCAGTTTATCTTTTGAAAGCATAAGGGTTGCCTTGGCCCAGCCTCATCAAGATACTTTAAATCTTGTTCTTTTGGCTGTGGCCTTTATTATACCCGGACTAGGCTTTAAATTAACTTTATTCCCCTTTCACACATGGGCTCCCGATGCCTATCAAGCCTCACCCACTCCTGTTACCGCCTTTTTATCAACCGCCTCTAAAGTAACAGGGCTAGTTTTAGCGACCCATTTATTATTACGAATTTTTAGCTTTCAGCTTAAAGACCTTCAACCGGTGATGGTTGTATTAAGTGTGGCCACCATGACTCTTGGTAACTTTGTTGCCATGAAACAAGAAAATATTAAAAGATTTATGGCTTATAGCTCGATATCGCAGGCGGGATATTTACTTTTAGGTTTTTTAACCCTAAGCCCTGAGGGCATAGCCTCAGTATTATTTTATTCATATATTTATATTTTTACAAATATGGCCGCTTTTGCCGTTATCACCCTTCATATTGAACAAACTCAAAAACAAAATATTTTAAGTTTAAAAGGCTTATCTAAAACAAGTCCTGGGTATGCCGCTGTTTTAATGCTAGCGCTTTTTAGTTTAGCCGGAATTCCGCCCTTATCAGGGTTTGTAGGAAAGTTTTTTTTGTTTAGTATCGCAGCCAAACAAGGTTACCATATTGTTGTCGCCATTGCTGCTATTAACTCGACCGTTAGCCTTTATTATTATCTTAAAATTATTAAACAAATGTATATCAACTCGCCCGATGAAGACACCCCAAGCTTAAAAGCCCCACTTGTTACCAAAGCGGGTCTGATACTTGCCACGATGGGTACTGTTTTTATTGGCCTTATCGCCCCTTTTTACGATCAAATTTTATGGGCCTCAGAACAATGGTTTAAATTATGGATCAAATAAAACAAGGAGAAACAAATGGAAAAAACCTTTCCGTACCCAGGTAAAGTCACAGCTGCCGATGGAAGCACGGCGGTTGTTGCCGCCGAAATTTTAGCTTGCACGGGAGCAGCCGCCTATCCAATTACACCTTCAACCAATATGGGCGTAGGATTTCAGCAGTATGTGGCTGAAGGTACAACCAATGCTTGGGGTGAACATTTAACTTTTTTTGAACCTGAAAGCGAGCACTCCGCCGCAAGTGTTTGCGAAGGATATGCTTTATCGGGGGGCCGAGTTTCTAATTTTACAGCAGGGCAAGGCCTTATTTTAATGAAGGAAGTGCTTTATACCATATCCGGAAAAAGGTTACCCGTTGTATTTCATATCGCGGCTCGCGCATTAACAAGCCACGCTCTTAATGTTCATGCAGGTCATGATGATGTTATGGGAGTAGCTGATTGTGGCTGGGGAATGATATTTGCCCGTAATGCTCAAGAAGCGGGGGATTTTACATTAATTTGCCGAAAAACGGCTGAAGAATCATTTATCCCTTATTTTAATATTCAAGATGGTTTTTTAACTTCTCATACAGTTGAGACGGTTAATTTAGTTGAAACTGATTTAGTTAAAAGCTATTTAAAACCCGCTCATGAGTCGATAACTAATTTATTAGACCCTGAAAATCCTTTAATGATCGGAACGGTACAAAACCAAGATGCCTACATGAAAGGTAAAATTGCTCAACGCTCATATTATAATCGCCTAAAATCTAACCTTCTCAGAAATTTTGAAGAGTTTTATCAACTCACCGGACGCAAATATAATTTAATTGATACCTATAAAATGGAAGATGCCGAATACGCTATAGTGGGTATGGGTTCTTATATGGAAACTGCAAAATTAACGGTTGATTGGATTAGAAAAAATTTAAATATTAAAGTGGGCACTTTAAGTGTTATTTCTTATCGCCCCTTTCCGGGAGCTGAAATTGTTGAAGCTTTAAAAAATGTAAAAGTTATTTCGGTCCTTGAACGCCTTGATGAATCAAGCGCTCCTGAAAACCCCCTTGCCAGAGAAATTAAATCAGCCTTTATGGATGCTTATTGGGGACACCCGGAGTTTAAAAAAATTAATTCGATCCCTATATTTCAGCATGGCTCAGGCGGTTTAGGTGGACGAGATGTCAGATCTCGAGATTTTGTTGCCATTACTCAAAATATGCTAAAAGGCGCTAGCGGCACTTTACGTTACTGCGTAGGGATCAAACACCCTGATGCCATCGAAATTGAAGGGGAAATTCCTGACATCAGACCTCCAGGCACCTTTTCGTTAAGAGGTCACTCCATTGGGGGTTTTGGAAGTGTTACCACAAATAAAGTTATTGCTGGTGTCTGCCAAGATTTATATGGTCTTTTTGTTCAAGCCTTTCCAAAATACGGAGCAGAAAAAAAGGGGTTACCCACTTCTTATTATCTATCAGTAGGGCCTGAAAAAATTGAATACCATCAGGAGCTTGAAATTGTAGATTTTGTGGTTATCAATGATACCCATGCCTTTAATCACACAAACCCACTTGAGGGGCTTATCCCTGGGGGAACCATCTTTATTCAAGGTGGCCAAGAAACAGTCAAAGAAGTTTTACATGAAATGCCTAAAGCTAAAAAAGAAAAGCTAAAAGAGCTTAACGCTAAAGTGTACTACTTAGACTCTTTAAAAATTGCGCAAACGGTGGCTTCAACGGCTGACCTTTTACAACGTATGCAAGGAATTGTTCTATTAGGCGTCTTTTTAAGAGTAACACCTTTTGCCCAAGATCGAAATTTAGATAAGGCTCAACTTATGGACTCAGTTGAAAAAGTACTTTCAAAATATTTTGGTAAGCGTGGGGCCCAAGTGATTCAAGATAATCTATTATGTGTACGACGCGGCTTTGAAGAAATTAACCCTATCTCAGAAGAATGGATGTAATATATGAGCAGTTGCAATAATAAAAACAATAGTAAAAACAATGGTAAAACAAACCCAAATTCTTTAACAAGCGCTCAAATTAATGTGCGCTCACTGGATATGTCAGATTTTAAAGAAAAAGTTTTAAATCACTATTTAAACGGTACCGATGACCAAAACGTAGATGCTGATGAGTTACTTGCCAGATCTATATTGCCTCCAGGCACGGCTCAGGCGCGAAATTTTAGTTCGGTTGCCTTTGAATACCCGGCCTATAATGCTAGCCAATGCGTAGCCTGTATGGAGTGCGTAGTTGAGTGTCCTGACGCCGCCATTTATGCCCGGGTAACACCCGAACCTAATTTTGAACAAGACCTTGAAAAAATATCTGATCCAGAACTTAAAGAAGCTGTAAAAAACAGATTCACAAAAACTCAAAAATACTGGGAGCTACCTCAGAAAAAAGGAATGACTCCTTCTTATTTTTCGATTTGGGTAGATCCTGATAAATGTAAGGGTTGCGGTGAGTGTGTGGCGGTTTGTGATTCTCATGGAGCGCTTAGCATGGTCCACAAAGAAACTCACCCGATGAGCCACGAAAAAGGGGGCATCGATTTTATCCGTAAAGATTTAACACCTACCCCCCACGAGTATCTCAACGATAAACTTTTAGTCGATTTATTTTTAATCGATGACCATTGGGTTTATCGAGGGGGAGCGGGGGCTTGCCGAGGTTGCGGCGAGATAACCGCCTTAAAAATGGCTTTAACTGCCACCAGCGCCAAATACGGAAAAGACATGGTCCTTGTTGCTGCTACCGGTTGCAACTCGGTTTTTAGTTCGACTTATCCTTATAATATTTTTAATGTTCCTTGGGCTAACCCTTTATTTGAAAATGCCCCTGCCACAGCTCAAGGCGTGCGCATGAGACTTGATCAAACCGGTAAAAAAGATACCAAGGTTTGGGTTATTGGTGGCGATGGTGCTATGAGTGATATCGGGTTTCAATCCCTTTCGCGAATGGTAGCAAGCGGAGCTAATATTAATGTTCTGGTATTAGATACTCAAGTTTATTCAAATACCGGTGGACAAGCTTCGAGCTCTACATTTTTAGGTCAAAATGCAAAAATGAGTTACCATGGACGCGATATCCACGGCAAAACAGAACATCGTAAAGAGCTAGGAAAAATTTTAATGGCTCATCCTGATGCCTATGTAGCCCAAGTATCACCCGCTTATTACAATCATTTTTTAAGGGCTGTTTTGGGAGCTTTAGAATATAATGGACCCTCAGTTATTATCGCTTACTCTCCCTGTATGCCAGAGCACGGAATTGCAGACGATTCGTCTTTTGAACAAAGTAAATCAGCTGTTATTAGTCGCGCTTTTCCGCTTTTTGTTTATGATCCCCGAAACGGTGACACTTTTAAAGAGCGCCTTGATTTAAGAGGTAACCCCTCAATAAATAATGATTGGCATATAGATAATAAAACCCAAACCACTCAAGATTTTATATGGTTTGCAAAATCAGAAGAGCGGTTTGCTAAAATGTTTGATAAAGAGGGGCAACCCGAGCCAGAAATTTTAGAGTCACAGCTTGATCGACTTAGAAACTGGAAAACATTAAAAGAGTTGGCAGGAGTGCCTGCGGCTACTCCCCATAGTCATTAAAAAATTTGTGACCACATTAAATGAACCCCTCGCGCAGGTCCTGATACTTGGGAGACGTGGGGGCGGTAACTACGGTCAAATAAGTTATTGACCCTTAATTGCCATGTACCGTAGCTTTGAGTTTGGTAACCTGTAAAAGCATCAGCTAAAAAATACTCAGGTGTCTGAGTGGCCCCCTCAGGCACAAGGTTTTGGGTTTCTGTCCATTTCATATCAAAACCCCATTTAAAATGGTCCGTAGGGTACTGGTGTATCATAAATGACCATTGATCAGCCGAAGTATCTGCTAAGGGCTCATCGGTAACTAAGTTTCGAGAACGAACCTCACCATAAGAAGCTCCCAGCATCCACAGATCAATCATCCATTGTGTGGAAAACTCAAAGCCCTCAAGTTTGACTCGGTCGTAGTTAGCAAAGCTTGTCGTTCCACCCGCCATATCAATCTGTTGAGCAATAAAATCTTCGGCTTGAGTTTGAAAAAGGGTAGCACTGACATCTAACATTTGCGATTGAGACAAATGGTAACGTGATTTTGAGCCCAACTCAGTTGTGTAGGCTGACTCAGGCTTAAGTTCGGGGTTAGAAACAAAAAAGTTACCCGGAAAATGCATCCCATTTACATATAAATCCTGAATCCTCGGCGCATGAAAAGCCTGTCCCCAACCAATAAAAATTGTTTTTTCAGATTGGTATTCATAGTTAACATAAAACTTATATGTTTCTTTTTGCCCATCCGTTGTTTTTAATGAGCTATTATCAGGGGTTCTCGAAAACTGATCCCATCTAACCCCCGGAATAAAGCTTAATTTATTATTATATTTAAAGGTGGGTTGAATATAAACTCCGCTCTCGGCGCTTCGAGCATTAGGGAATGAAGAAAGGCCTGCGCCATTTCGAACCCCTGTATTGCGATCTTGAAAGGCATCAACTCCATAGGTTGTTACCAAAGACCAATCCCCAGAAAGGCTTATGCCATGATTAACCCATGAATCAAGACCAACGGTTTCAACTCGGCGCTCGTCTTTTCGGCCATCGGTTTTGCGAATTTGGGTCACCTGAGTTTGGCGATAGTAGGGCTTAAATCTATACTCTCTTGACCCCACTTTTAATGTATAATCTAAAATAAAATCTTGTTTATAATGCTGGGTATCGGCAACCGTAGATAGGGCTCCGGCCTCCATTTGAGGGTTAATAGGAATATCTCCGATTTCAAATCTTTCATTCCATTTAATAACAAATTTATGATCTTTAGAGTACTGATAGCCTAACGAAATATACGCATCTTTTTCATGGGCGGCCGAGTAGTCAAGGGTCTCACCATTGCTGAGCTTTAAATCCGCAGACTGCGAACTTCGATACGACACTAAGGGCTGCCACTGGCCAATTTGGGTAAATCCAGTAACCCTAAGTCCTAACTCATTACTTTCACCAAATTGGTTAATGGCAATTTCAGCACCTGTGGATTTTCCTGATCTTTGGATATAATCAGCCGCAGTTGCTTTTGTATAACTAATCACCCCTCCAATGGCACCACTTCCATAAAGAGCTGACCAGGGACCCTTAACAACTTCAACATTTTCCATAATCGAAAAATCAGTAAATACTCGGCCATTATGACCACTTTGAAAGTTCTGCCTAACCCCTTCGTCTAAAATTAAAATCCGATCGGTGCTTAAACCTCGAATCTGGGGAAGCTCAGCGCTTGATCGAGGGCCACCAATAAAATCAACATTAGGTTCAAAAGATAAAATCCCTTTTAAATCAGGTGTGACTCGCTCTAAAATTTGATCTCGCGATTTTTTAGCTATGCTCCCTGGGGCTGTAACAAGAGGTGCTGATTGTTTGTCAATTTGGGATTGAACAAATACTGGGTTTAAATAATCAGTAAGCGGCTTGGCTAAATCACCTGACAACTGAGTTGGCATTGTGTTTTGATTTTTAACTTGGATTTGAACATTATCTTGAGCATTATCCTGAACCTTATCTTGCACATTATCCTGA